>WQYP01000156.1 GCA_009781185.1 Phycisphaerales bacterium
CGCCTTTTTAACCACAACGCTCAGCCTTGCACCCCTGTCACCCTACCTATCCAATCTCCGACCACGATCAAATAAAAAATACCGGACAGTATTGGTCGCTCCCTGACGGTCGCGGCTCGGATGATCGAAATTCGGCCATATGCGTTTGCCCTGCATATGCGGGGCTCGTAGGTTGCGATGAAACACGCTGAAGCGTGAACTCCGGGGGGATTATTTCTGTGCAGCGATGATTTCCTGCTGCACGTTGTTGGGGACCTGGGCGTAGCTGTGCGGCTCCATCGTGTACGTCGCGCGGCCCTGCGTGAGCGAACGCAGAATCGTTGAATAGCCGAACATGCTCGCCAGCGGGACTGTTGCGTCGATCACTTGCGTGTTGCCACGCTGTTCGGCGTTCTCAATCATCGCGCGACGTGACGAAATATCGCCCTGCACCGGCCCGGCATACTCGATCGGCGTGACCACCTGCAACTTCATGATCGGCTCGAGCAGACATGGCCTTGCCTTCCTTACCGCAGACTGCATCGCCAAGATGCCCGCCTGTTCGAAAGCCACCTGACTCGAGTCGACGTCGTGGTAAGCGCCGTCGAACAATTCGATTTTCACGTTCAGCAGCGGATAGCCTGCGAGTATGCCTGTTTTGGCGGCCTGTCGGCAGCCGTATTCCACGGCCGGGATAAACTCCTTCGGAATCGAGCCGCCCTTGATCGCGTTGACGAAGAGGATCGTGTCTTCCGAATCGTCGCCTTCGACGGGGTTGTAGGGCTCGATGCGGATCCAGCAGTCGCCGAACTGGCCGCGGCCGCCGGTTTGCTTGACGTGTTTGCCCTGTGCTTCGGATTTGCTGGTGATGGTTTCTTTGTAGGCGACCTTCGGTTTGCCGACGATGACGTCTACTTTCATGTCGCGTTTGAGTTTGTTGGCGATGATTTCCAGGTGCAGTTCGCCCATGCCGTGGATGATCGTCTGGCCGGTCTCCTGGTCGTAATTCGAACGGAATGTCGGGTCTTCGCGGCGCAGCGTCGTGAGCGATTCGCCGAGCTTGTTTTTGTCGTTCGAACTCCTGGGCTCGATCGACATGGAGATCACCGGCTCGGGAAATTCCATTTTTTCCAATACGATCGGATGCTCCGGATCGCAGACGGTGTCGCCCGTGAGGCCGTGCTTGAAGCCGACGATGCCGACGATGTCGCCCGCCTCGGCGTAATCCCGCGGCTTGCGGTCGGCGGCGTGCATCTCCCAAATACGCGAAGCGATCTCCCGCTTGTCTCGCGTCGAATTGATGATGCGGGTGCCCTGTTCGAGTTTGCCGGAATAAACGCGTAGATATGTCAGATCGCCGTGCTGATCGGAGACGATTTTGAAGACGATGCCGCAGAAGGGCTCGTTGATGTCCGCCTTGCGGATCAGTTCGGATTCTTTTTTTCGCGGGTCGTGGCCGGCCACCGGCGGCTTGTCCAGCGGGCTCGGCAGATAGTACACCACATTATTCAGCAGAAGTTGTATGCCCTTGTACTTGAGCGCCGAACCGCACAGCACCGGATTGATCTGAATCGCGATCGTGCCTTTACGCAGGCCCTGGCGGATCTCATCGACGCTCAGCTCTTCGCCATTGAGATATTTCTCTGTCAGCGAATCATCGCATTCCGCGGCCTTTTCCACCATGTACGCACGCGCCTGATCGACCTTTGAGAGCATCTCTTCCGGAATCGGAATTTCCTTCCAGATCATGCCTTCGGATTCTTCGTCCCAGGCGTAAGCTTTTTCCTCGACCAGGTCGATGACGCCGGAGAACGTTTCGGCGGCCCCGATCGGCAACTGGATCGGCACGGGATTGGCTCCGAGCCGATCGCGAATCGTGCCCACCACGAACTCGAAGTCCGCGCCGATCTTGTCCATCTTATTCACGAAGCAGAGCCGCGGCACCATGTACTTGGTCGCCTGGCGCCAGACTGTTTCGGACTGTGCTTCCACGCCTTCGCGTCCATCAAACACCGCCACCGCCCCATCCAGCACCCGAAGCGAACGCTCCACCTCCACCGTGAAGTCCACGTGGCCCGGCGTATCGATCAGGTTGATCGTGTAATGGTCCTGCGTCTTGCGGACCGGTGTGCCGTCGGCTTTCGGAGGATCCTGCAGATACCACGGACAGGTCGTCGCGGCGGACGTGATGGTGATGCCACGCTCCTGCTCTTCGGGGAGATGGTCCATGACGGCGGTGCCTTCGTGGACTTCGCCGAGCTTGTGGGTTTTGCCGGTGTAAAACAAAATGCGTTCGGAGACGGTGGTTTTGCCCGCGTCGATGTGGGCGGCGATGCCGATGTTGCGGAACTTGGACAGGTCACGTGCCATGGAAGAATCCTTGAGTGAAGAAGTTAGAAGCCAGAAGCCGGAAGCCAGAAGGGAATAAGCCGAGAGCTTAAAACCTTCTGGCTTCTGGCTTCCAGCTTCTGGCTTCTTCCGAAGCGACGGGTTTTGATTGTGACACTCAATCGCACCGTGCCGATGGTCGCCCATGCGTCGGGCGACAACCCTCGGCATGGGCTTAAGAAATAGTGACGAGCAGTTTCACGGCATCGTCCTGTTGGCCTCAGCGACTATTCGCTCCTGCGAATGCAGTAGCCGAGGAAGCCCAGTATCATAACGGGTTTATCGGGAAAAAAGCAAGAAAATCTTTCAGTTTCACCGGAAATTAAGCGGCCAGCTTGTTCGCGAGCGGTTCAATGCGGCGTGAAATTTCGTGAATGGAATCCGGCAAGATTCCTTGGCCAAAACGTTTCCACCAACTGACGATCGTCATGCCAACCATGCGATCGGTGCTCTCCTGGCGTAACAGAATATCGCCCTCATCTGTCAGTTCGCCGATTGTTGCGACGCCTTCGTCTGAGAGGAGCCGCAGGTAAAGCACATCGCTGGTGAGGTCGTAGTGAAAGCGAAAGAGTTGATCCACCCCCCCCACTATTCCTTCGATGGTGTCTGTCTTGACCATTCGACAGCTCCTTTCATCGCTCTGACGAGATGCGCCGTTTTCACGCGGCCTTTGGCAACATCCCCAACCACCAATACCACTATACCTTGACGCGGTCCCATTCCAAAATAGAACCGGCAGTCATCGTCTGTCGGGCAGTGGCGAATCTCCTGCGGTTGTGTTATTGCCAGTTCGACGAGCCGGCGATGCTGCAACATTTCAGGATGGCGTTTGACGATATGCGCCAGCCATGTTTGATCGTGCAACGTGATACGCCGACCGAGTGGGTCCGTCAGGGGTGTGTTGCTCATTGCGTTCCTTAGTGTCTGTTTACGACCTGCATCTTACGATTGGGGCCGCCGAAAGGCCATCACGGCCAGCGTGGTGAGATCGATCAGGCAGCCCACAATCACCGGCAAAGAGAGCCAGTAGCCGAAACTCAGGTGCTTCGGATCATAAATTCCAATGAGCACTGCACAGAAGATCAGTCCCATCGCATACGTGATGCACAGGCAGGCACATATTCGCGTACCATGCGAAACGTGCTTGCCCAGGAGCCAGACGACGCAAACGCCGAAGGCGATCACAACGGCAGGCACAACAAGTATTCCGATAGCCAGTATCTCTTGCTTCGTCCAATGACCCGTGTGATCAAAAAACAACTGGATGGCGACATAGCTGATAATCGCTACGACAGGAGCCATTCCCAGAACTGCCACGACGAATCCGGTCCATCTTTCCATTTTGGAAAGTTCGCCAAAAATCAGCAATCGCAGGTGACAGAGCACCAACGGAATCCCCACGAAGAAAGGCAGTCCCAGCATGGCCAGAAAGATCTGGGCAGTCCAGCGAAGTACCACCCGGTGAAAAAACTCTGTCGCGGCAGTTAGAGGCGATACTATTGATACCGCATATTCCACAAATGGCAGCACCAGCGCAGGCAGGATGAACAGAAGCACGATCAGGCGAATGGGCGTCGGGAATTTCACCACGGTCGGCGGCGAGCTGTAGTCCAGAATCAGATTTTCTTTTGGCATGACTGCGTATTGTATTGTGCATCCGGCATTTTTACATCGTTGGTATGAATCCGTCGGAGCACCGCATGGTCATGCGGTGGTTTTCGTGGGTCGTGCCAAACCACCGCATTACCATGCGGTGCTCCCTCTTATGCCTGTGCCACGTCAGCGGAAGATGAGGACCATGAGTTGTGCGACGATCACGCGGAGGATCATCGTCAGGGGGTAAACGGTGGCGAAGGCGAGGGCGGGGGCTTCGGAATGCGTCATGGTTTGGGTGAAGACGAGAGAGGGGGAGGTCATGGAGCCGGCGAGGAGGCCGCAGAGATGGAGATAGTTGGTTTTGAAGAAGAGGCGGGCGAAGAGGCCGACGAGCAGGAGTGGGGCGAGGGTAACGATGGCGCCCAGTGCGAGCCAGTAGAGGCCGATGGGTTGGGAGAGGGTTTTGAAGAAGGCATCGCCGGCAAGTAGACCGACGGCGATGAGGAAAAGGGTGATGCCCAGTTCGCGGAGGAGTGCGGAGGCGGAGTGGGGCATGAACCAGACGATGGGTCCGATGCGGCCGGTGCGGGCGAGGATGATCGCGACGATCAGTGGGCCGGAGGCGAGGCCGAGCTTGATGGGGGCGGGGAGATTGGTGAGAGAGGCGGGAAGGAGAGGGAGTGAGCCGAGGGAGACGCCCAGGAGGAGGCCGAGGAAGATGGGGAGGAGGCGTGGGACGTTGAGGGCGTGGAGTGAGTTTCCGAGTTCGCGAGCGGCGGCGTCGAGGGCGGTGGGTTCGCCGACGACTAAGAGGCGATCGCCGAATTGGACGCGGAAATCCGGGGCGGCGGTGAATTCGAGGTCGGCGCGGCTGATGCGGGTCACGGTCACGCCCAGACGAGCACGGAGGTTCAATTCGGCAAGGGTGCGGGCAGCGGCAGGTTGCGTGACGAGAATCTGACGCGTGGTGATGTTAGTGGCGAGGGTGCGGAGATCGGTGGGGGACTCTTCGCCGAGGGTGATGCGGAGTTGATCGAGTTCGCGGGCGGTGCCGACGGCCAGCAGAATGTCGCCGAGGTGGACGACGCTATCGGGCCCGGCGATTTCGACGGCGGCGGGGGATTCCTTATGGCTGACGCGTGAGACGACGACGCCGGGGCTGTGACCGAGACCGGGGATTTGGGAGAGTTGCAGGCCGTCGATGTTCGGGTTGCGGATGATGATGTTCATGGAGTGGATGGAGGGGCGTTCGGTGCGGGAGGCGGCTTCGAGGAGGTCGGCCTGCTGCTGCGGATTCACGCGGAAAAGGATGCGGAAGAAAACCATGGCGACGATGACGCCGACGAGGCCGAAGGGATAGCTGATGGCGAAGGAAGGAAGGGTGAAGTCGTGAGCGGTATCGAGGGTGGGATCGACGCTTTTGATGGCTTCGACGGCGGAGCCCAGGGCGGGAGCGTTGGTGGTTCCGCCTGCGAAGAGGCCGGCGGCGGTTTCGATGTTGATGTGGAAGAGATAGGTAAATGCGACGCAGATGGCGGCGCCCAGGAGAACGATGGCGGCGGCCATGGAAACCAGCGGCAGGCCTCGCTTGCGGAGAGAGGCGAGGAATCCCGGCCCGACCTGCACGCCAACGGCGTAGACGAAGAGGATCAGGCCGAAGTCGCGGAGCATGATGATGGACGGTTCATTGAGAAGTGGTCCCCCCCCATTGTTGTTGATTTGTTTTGGAAGCAGAGCGGCGGTGGCCATGGCGGTGAACATGACGCCGGGGATGCCCAGACTGATGCCCTTGATTTTGAAGCTGCCCAACGCCAGCCCGGCGGCGCCGGCGATCGAAACGATCAGCATCGTGAGCGCCACAGACTGCGGCGGGAATGTCTGGAAGAACCAGTCATTGATCGTGGCAAGACAAAAAATCATGGCGGGAATTGTATGCGGGGCGAGGCTGTTCGCCTATCTCTTTCGCCCCCTCTCCATCCCCTTGAGCAGGTCCAGCCTTTGTTCCGCAGCCAGGCGCACATTCGGACTTTTATCGTTATTCATGAAATCGGTGAGCAAGGCCTTGTCGTTCAGCCTGTACATGGTCGCAAATCGCACGTTTGCGTCCTCCGAGTTTTTCGCGATGTCGGCGAGCAACGTCTGATCGGTCATCAGTCTGACCGCTTCGCAGCGAGTGTCCCGATCTTTATCGTTTCTCGCCATATCAGCCAATACCGCTTGAGCCGCGGCCGGGTACAGTTTGTTGAGTGCTCTGCCCGCCGCTAGACGTACAGGCCCTTCTTTCTCATTTTTCGCCACATCAGCCAACGTGGCCTGAGCCAAGGCCTGCTGCTGTTCATCGAGATTTTCAGCCGCCGCGATGCGTGCCCACCCGTACGGATCGTTTTTCGCCACATTGGCGAACACGCTTTGAGCCACGGTGTGGTGCTGCTTGTCCAGTTTCTTCGCCGCCGCGACGCGTACACTCCCGTGTTTGTCATTTTGCGCGATATCCAGGAGCGACGTCTGGTCGTTGAGCTTTTCAACCATATCGCGGCGTGTGCTGAAATGGTCCCCGTTTTTCGCGACATCGGCAAAGACCGCTTGAGCCAACGCCTGATGCTGCTGGTCCAGTTTTTCGGCCGCCACATAACGCACGCCCAGATCTGGATCATTTTCCGCCAGGTCGGCGAGTAGCGCCTGATCGGCTAACTTCTTGGCCGCGTCCATTCGTACGTTCTGGGATTTCGCGTTTTTGGCCAGATCGGCGAACACCGCCGGATCGGTCAGCCTCTTCAACGCCGGTCCGTAGATGAGCGAATCTTCCTGGGTTCTCGCGATATCGGCAAACGCTGCTTGAGCCGCCGCCTGATGCGACGGGTTCAGCCTTAAAGTTGCCGCGGCACGTACCTCTCCGGATTGGTCGTTTTTCGCGATATCCAGCAGCGTCGCCTGGTCGTTGAGCTTTTCAACCGCTCTGAGGCGTGTCCATTGGAACTTTGCATTTTTCGCCTGATCGGCAATTGTCGCTTGAGCCAGCGCATCGAGTCTTATGGCCGCATTTAAGCGCATGTCGCCGTCTTTGTTTTGTGTCATATCCGTGATCAACGTTTGCGTCAGCGATGTGAGATCGGTCAGCTTTTTCATCGCCGCCGTCCGTATCAGGGCGTTTTCATCGTTGATCGCGATATCGGCGAGCAGTTTCTGATCGGTCAGATGTGTATTGTTGACCGCCAATTGTCGCATGCTGACGTCTGCATAATTTGCCCCCCATCTTGCAATCTCGGCGAGCAGTCCCGGATTGGTCAGCTTCTCAATCGCCACGCGGCGTATGTTCGGGTCTTTCGCGTATTTGGCCATGTCGCCGAATGCTATTTGAGCGGTGGTTTGATGTTGTTCGTCGAGTTTGAGAGCTGCCGCGAGGCGTACGGGGCTGTCTCTTTCATCGTTTTTTACGACGTCGGCAAGCTCCGTCTGATCGGTCATTTCTTTGACCGCGGCCAGGCGAGCGCCCAACGCCACTTTGGAATCTTTGGCAATGCGGTAGGCTTGGGATCCTGTTGGCTCCTTGGCGGTTTCAACTTTCCCCCCTCCCGCATTTGGCGCCCTCATCTGCACGCCACGCAGTCGATCGCGTGATAGTTTGCGTATGTATTCGTCTGGATCATTTTGCATCAAATCGGTAAGCAGCGCCTGATCGGTCAGTTTCAGAATCGCATAGTAGCGAACCATCCGATCCTTCTCGTTTTTTGCGATGTCGGCGAGCGTTGCCGGATCGGTGATTTTCCTGGTTGCTTCCTGGCGGATGAAGCGATTTTTATCGTTTTTGGCGATATCGGTGAGCTTTGCAATTGCCGCTATGCGCACACCTTCCTTTTCATCGTTTTTTGCGATATCAGCGAGTAGCGTCTGATCGGTGAGCTTCTCCGTGGCCATGCGGCGTATGTTCGGGTTTGGCGTATATTTCGCGAGATCAGCGAACACTGCCTGAGCCGTGGTTTGATGTTGCTCGTCGAGCTTGAGAGCTGCCGCGAGGCGAACGTAGTGATTTTCGTCGTTTTTGGCGACATAGGCGAGCACGGTCTGATCGCTCAGCACATGCA
Source organism: Phycisphaerales bacterium (assembly GCA_009781185.1). Lineage (GTDB taxonomy): Bacteria > Planctomycetota > Phycisphaerae > WQYP01 > WQYP01 > WQYP01. Next base: position 8,046 of record WQYP01000156.1, read on the forward strand.
CCGCTGCCAATCGCGCGTCCCAGGCCGCTTCGGGATCTTTGGCGATGCGAGCGGCTTTGGATGGCGAAAGTCCGGAGCAACTGGCGAACATGCCGACGGCGGCCAGTGCCAGAGGCGCTGCCATGAGAAAACGTTTCATCCGCATCGTTTATTCTCCTAAATCAAAAATGAAAAATACTGCTGCAGATGAGTTGGATCGCGGCGATGGCGGCAAGGAGTTGCACCAGGTAGTTGAAGGGTTTTTCGGGGATGTGTTTGATGAGCCAGATGCCCAGGAGGCCGCCAAGGAGGATCATCGGAACGAGCTTGGCGTTGAACCAGAGGGAGTTCAAGGTGATCAGGCCGAGGTAGGCGCTGAAGGGGACTTTGAAGGAGTTGAGGATGAAGAAGTACCAGGCGCTGGTTCCGATGAAGGCGTGCTTGGGCAGTCGCATGGCCAGGAGGTAGATGACGATGATGGGTCCCGCGGCGTTGGCCATCATGGTGGTAATGCCGGCGAGGACGCCCATGGCGATGGCGAACCAGAGACTGTCGGGAACGTGGATTTCGCCGGACTTGGCGATACGGAATTGACGCCAGGCGTTGAGTATCAGGAGTGTGAGGATGACGATGCCGATGATGGGTTTGAGCTCTTTGTCGCCGATGATGGGAGGAGCGGTAGCGGTGGAGGCGGTGGTGGATGGGGGGGCGAGTTTGGAGGGGTTGACCAGGCTCAGGAGGACGAAGCCGATGACGATGCCTGCGACGGCGTAGGGGAGGAGTTTGAGGACGTATTTCCATATGGCGTGTTGTCGGTAGACGATGACGGCCATGATGTCGCCGACGATGAGCATGGGGAGGATCAGGCCGGTGGAGGCTCGTGCGGGGATGACCATGGCGGCCAGCGGGATGGCGAGGATGCCTGCGCCGGAGAAGCCGGTCTTGGAAAAGCCGGTGATCAAGGCGGCGAGGATCATGATGAGCCATTGGGTTGTGGTGAGGGTGGGCATGGGAAGACGATACCACGAAGTCACGAAGTACACCAAGATGCACGAAGAGGGTGTACGTCAGCTTTGTAGGTAAAACGAAGAATTAACCACAGACACAGACAGATCAGACAGACGTTTTTTTTTAACTGTCTGATCTGTCAGTGTCTGTCTGTGGTTCATTTATTTTCACCTACAAAACTGACGTGCACCCCGCAGGATGTGTGAAGCCTTGCGTTTCCACGCAAGGCTATTATAGTCGGCTCAGGTCTGCATTTTAGGAGCGATGCCTATGCGATTTTCGAGGCAAACACGGTTCGCCACATTGCTTGTTTCCGCGGCGGTCGTTACGGCGGCAATTGCCCAGCCCGCTCCCGACCAAAAAGCCTTAGTGTCTACGACGGTGGATAGTTTGCAATATGATGGGCAGGGGCCGTGGGAGTTTCACAATCGGGCTAACAAGGGGCAGGGGTTGGATACGTTGGCGAGTCGAGGGCGAGTTCGGCCGTTTGATTTGCTGGTGACGAAGAGTCCGCCGGAGGTGTTGCCGCCCTCGCGGAACGGCGTTATTGGAAGCGTTCGAACGATCTTCCGCGATCTCTATACGGGCGCGGAGGTCTGGCGGCTGACAAGTTCGACGTCCGGTACGGATTCCCATGCGGGCAGCAATGGCAATTGGAACGCCAATGGGCGGTTGATCCGCTTCAGTGGCGGGAACATGTTGATGGATCAGGAGAG
>WQYP01000157.1 GCA_009781185.1 Phycisphaerales bacterium
CCCAGGGCACCAGGGCGGACCCCCACCCCACAAGACACAAATACTGTGACGGTGGCCGATAAAAAGAAAAAAACAATGTGAAAGGGGGGGGGGGGGGGCAAACTGGGGGATTTGGCCAGGTAGACTCGGTAAAGCTCCATGCGATTCATCGCGGTGGGAGAGGGAAGCGGAGAAGATGTTGTAACCCTGCTTCATTAGCGAGCTTACGCTGCCTTTATCAAAAAGCATTTGCGCGTGACTGCCGCACGGCAGTACACCATGTGTTGGATATACCACAGATTTTAAAAAAAACAAGAAATGCTTTATCATTTTCTAAGGAGGCCGGAGAGGTAGAGGATGAGGATGGCCAAGAGGAGGGCGAGAGGTGCGAAGATGTCGACGAGCCAGGGCGGAGAGAGAAAGCTGATCGGAGCAAGGGAGAGGATGGCGATGGGAAATGCGACTTTAAGGTGGAAGGGACGCCAGAGGAGGATGGGGGTGAGGAGGAGGAGGGAGACGCCGAGGCCGGCGGTGGAGGCGAAGATGACTTGGAGCTTGGGGTCGGCAAAGAGGCGGAAGGCGGGGATGAAGAGCAGAGCGAGTTGGGCAGCAACGGCGAGGGACCAGAGGGCGGCGCCTTTTTGCGGTTGTTCCTGAAGGTCGCTGAAGGTGGAGGCGAAGGCGAGCAGACCGTACCAGAGGAAAAGACAGAGCATGGGAGGAAGGAGCAGATGGATGGCGTCCGCGTAAGCGGAGGGAAAAATGAAGACGAAAAGATCGCGGACGAGGAGGGTGGCCAATGCGATGAGGGTCAGGAGAACGGCGCCGAATTTTCCGACGCGGAAAAACTGGACCTTGGCGCGGCGGGTCTGGTGGTGGGCCCAACTGCGGGCGGCGATGCCGTAGCAGGAGGCCCAAAGGGTGACGGCGATCAGAGCGAGTTGCTGCGCGATACGTGAGGAACTGGCGTAAGCAGCGGTCTGGGCCTGAACGTTCAACCCGGAAGCGAGGGCGAGTTGTCCGACGGACCACATGGTGATGAAGCCGAAGGCCATGGTGAGTTGGAGGCGAAGAAGCGTCCACGCGGCGAAGGAAATGTGGCGTCCGTCAGCCCCCGGCTCTGCCGAGGGTTCGTCCGGCGGAGTCAAAGATTTTTGGGAGTGGAAGTGATGACGCAGAAGTAGAGCGAAATAAAGAGTAGGCAGGAGCAGTGCAAGGCCGTAGGCGAAAATAAGTGCGAGTGCGGTGCCTTGGAGGGCGGCGAGACAGGAGAAGAGAACGAACAGAAGTGCGAAAGCGAGTTCGAGGCCGGCGGCCGGAGCGAAGGCGCGAAGCCCGCGGAGAAGGGCGGCGAGGTATTGGTAGAAGGCCAAGAGGACAATGGCCAAGGCGCAGGCGGCCAAGAGCAAGACCGCGTAGGTCTTGGAATGCTCCGCGTTAGGAAGTTTGAAGAGGGGATAGATGAGCCAGGGGGAAGCGGCCAGGAGAAGCAGGATGACGGCCAGACCGATGAGAGCCAGACGAAGAATGTGGCGTTTGACAGCGTGGAAGAGCCGGGATTCTGTTTCGAAGCGTGAGGCGTAGCGTTCGGCGACGTCGGCACAGCCGAGCATGACGAACGGAACGAAACAGTTGATGAGTTCGAGGGGAAGCTGGTAGAGGCCGAATTCGTGTTGACCGGCATTGCCCAGGAGCCGGGCGACGAGCAGGACGCGGACAAAGGCCAGGCCGCGAGAGACCAGGACAATGGGCACATAGGTGGAGGCGGAGTGCGCGGGAGAGCTGGAGTGAGAGATGGTGAAGTAACGCCGCATGAGGGGAATATAGAGGAGAACTTCGAAATTCGAAATTCGAATGACGCATGAGACTTTCGTCATTTGTCATTCGTCGTCCGTCATTTACAATCCTTTCATGGCACTCGTTCGCATCACCGCCGACCAGATTCCCGCCGCGCTCTCGCTGCTGGCGAACTTCGGCGGCACCGAGCGATCACTCGACTCCTGGCAACACGACCGCATGACCGCTCTCATGTTGAGCGATAAATCCGATCCCATCGCCGTCATGCCCATCGCTCAGCGAACCATCGACATCTCTCCCCCCCCCCATAATCGCCATCTTTCCGTCGGCTGGCTGTCATCCAATCAGTTTGCCAGCAGAATGTCGCTCCGCCGACAAACGCGAGAGACTCACCCCGACTGGGCCGGTCTTCTGCCTGAACTTGATGCGCTCTTGGTGATCCGCCGCGATGAGCCTTCTCTTGCCGCCCGCTGGTACGCCCAGACAGGGTTTCACGATGTCCTCTCTATCCGCTGTCTTTACCTCGACATGACCTCTCCGCCTCCGCCGCCCCAAGCCGCCACCGCTCGCTACCATGTGCAGGTGGTGACGCCCGACACTCCGGAGTTCGACGCCCGCCGCTGGCAATCCGAGATGCTCTCCGTCTACCGCGAAGTCTACTCCGCCATCGGCGGCCCACGCCTCCGCCACGAAACCTTCTGGCAACCCGCCCTCGCCCACCACTATTACCGCGACCACTACCAGTTCCAAATCATCGGACTATGGAGCGGGGACAAAGGGGGGAGGGGTGACAAGGTGACAGGGGAATCTTCTTGTCACCCCTTCACCTTGTCACCCTGTCACCCTGTCACCCTGTCAAACCTCATGGGCTACGCCGTCGTCGGCTGGTCCGGCTGGCACTCCAAACGCCCACGCATGGACATCCTCGAACTAGCCACTCGTCAATGGGACACTGCCGTCGCATCTGAACTTCTTCATACCACCTGCCAACTCGCCTGGAGCAAGAACGTTCGGCAAGTGCGAGCGGTTATTTCCGCCCATGATCCCTATCGCGGCCACCTCGCCCGCTCCGGCTTCGTCGATCGCTGGGGCTACCTCATGCTCGCCAAATGGCTCAACCCGCAACGCTACCTCAACAAACTCTCACAAAATCTCCCGCCCGAAGTTGCCGACCTCTCGCTTACTCTCACCACTCCCGGCCAAGTCCCGCTCACCCTCCAACCCCACACCAAATCCGGCATTCCGATCGAAACCGCCCAACACGCCGACCCCGTCACCGCCCTGATGCAAGGCAAAATCCACATCCCCTCCAACCATCCGCCGCTCCATCTCCAAGCCGACCCTCGCACCCTCACTCGCCTGCTGCTCCAACGTCTCGACATCACCACCGCCCTGCAAGACGGCTCACTCTTCCCAACGCCCAACCAACCGCCGCTACCCCCCCACGACATCACCCGCCTCTCGCTGGCCTTCCCCTGGACGCCGTGGATCTTCCACATGCTGGATTACATTTGATGCGGAATCCTCTATGGTTTGCGTTCAAAAACCAATGGCGATTAAGATGAAGCGATGTTGCGTAGAAGGTGCTTTGCAGGAGAGCGAATCGTGCGGATGAAAAGGTTTGTCGTGATGGCGTCGCTGGCGTTGGCGGGTGGGGGGATGTTCGTGGGGTGCGCGGAATCGAAAACCTGTTGCGTCGCCAAGGAACCGGAGGCGGCTTTGGCCGCAAGCCCGGTGGCGGCGAAGGAAACGCTCACCAGCCAGAAGTTGCTCGCCGATCTGGCGAAAAACGCCGGAGACGCGGAAGTGCGCTACCGGGCCATTAAAGGGGTGGATATGTTCCATACAGGGCTGACCAATCAGGCGTTGCTCGCCGATGTGGTGAAAAACGCTCAAGACCCGGTAGTACGCGCCGAGGCGGTCGCAAAACTGACCGATCAGGTATTGCTTGCAGAATTGGCAAAAAATGACAAAGACCTGGAAGTGCGCAGAACGGCAGTTCAACAACTGACCGATCATGCATTACTTGCGGAATTGGCCAAAAACGATAAAGCCCCGGAAGTACGAAGAGCGGCGGTCATAACGTTGGTGGAGCAGATCACTCAACCGACGCAATAAACGATAGCCAACCCTCACGTCATCGCTTCCTTTTTCATATGATATAATCATCGCATGGTCTACCGCGGCAATCATAAAGAGGCATCACATGCTCGAATCGCTTCACAAGCTGCTCAAGCAGGAGCCGTTTGAGCCGTTCAAAATCATCCTCACCAGCGGCCGCGAATATGACGTCATGCACGATCTGGCCATCGCCATCAGTCCGCGCACGGTCTTCTATTACTATCCCAAGTCCGAACGTCACGCGTTTTTCCCGCTGAAGGAAATCAGCGCCATCGAAACGCTCGACCACAAGACGGTATAAATCGAGTGTTCGCATGGAATCCATTCGCATCAACATTCCCGCCGTCGCCGCTTCCACTTACGAAGTTCGCATTGCTCCCGGGCTGCTCGGGCGGCTTGGCGAAATCACCCAGTCCCTCGCCCCCGCCCCTTCCGCCGTCATTATTTCCGATTCCAATGTTGCTCCGCGTTACCTTGCGGTCGCGAAGGGTTCGCTTGTTGCCGCGGGGTATCGCGTGATGGAGCATGTTTTCCCCGCCGGCGAGGAGAACAAGACGATTCAGACCGCCGTCGAGATTTTTGGTGCTGTTCTGGGCGTCAAAGGGGGGGGGATCGAGCGTGCGACGCCGGTGATCGCGCTGGGCGGCGGCGTCGTCGGCGACATGGCCGGTTTCGTCGCGGCCACGGTGCTGCGCGGGGTTCCGTTTATCCAGGTTCCCACCACGCTTCTGGCGGCGGTGGATGCGTCGGTCGGCGGGAAGGTCGCCGTCGATCACCCGACGGGCAAGAATCTCATCGGCGCTTTCCACCAACCCAAAGTTGTTCTCACGGATATTGCGACGTTTGCGACGCTGCCGCCGCGGGAGTTTCGCTCGGGGCTTGCCGAGTGTATCAAGCACGCCGTTATCCGGGACGCTTCGCTGTTTGCCTTCATCGCGGACAATGTCGCCCGGATTTTCGCCTGCGACGTGGCTGTTCTCACGGAGCTTGTCGCGCGCAACGTCGCGATCAAGGCGGCGATCGTCCACGAAGACCCGTTTGAAAAATCCGTCCGGGCCCTGCTGAACTTCGGCCACACCTACGGGCATGCCATCGAAAACGTGCAGCATTACAGCGGCGTGACACACGGTGAAGCGGTCGCCCTGGGCATGATCGCCGCCGCCCATCTCGCCTGCATGCAGCCTGCCCCGCATTCCTTTCCGCGTGACGATCTCCACAAACTCATCGCGCTTCTCAACGTTGTCGGTCTGCCCACCTCCTGCCCCGATCTCGACATCGACCGAACCCTCGCCGCGATGTCCACCGACAAAAAAGTCCGCTCCGGCAAACTCCGCTTCATCCTCCCCACCCACATCGGCCACGCCCAGGTCGTCACCGATATCCCCCCCGATCTGGTGAGGGCTGCCCTTGTTTCTGGACTGACAAGGTGACAAGGTGAAGACTGCCCCCCTGCCCCCCTGTCACCCTGTCACCTTGTCACCCCTTCACCTTGTCACCTAAAGTTCCTCCGCCGATAAACCGATGAAAGACTCTGTCAGGACAAGTCTTTGTTTCGGAACCGTGCCATGACCATGATCGATCGCCCGCTCGTTTTCGCTCACGACGTTCCGGCCGTGATGATCAACCGCGCCCATCTCCGCCGTCTGGCCAACTTCCTCATCGACCGCCGCATCCCCTACGAGTCCCGCCCATTCCAGCAGAGCTTCGAACTCGTCCGCTTCCCCAACCACACCACCGAAGACGTCGAATCCTTCCTCGACCAACTCAACTCCCGCAACGCGTAAGGTGGAGAAGCCAGAAGTCAGAAGTCAGAAGCCAGAAGAGGGAGCACCGCATTGGGGGGGGTAATGCGGTGGTTTGGCACGATCTATAAAGACCACCGCAATAATGCCGCACAACTGCCACCCCGCGAAGCGGGGGCGCTACTCCACGAATTTTACGACTTGAACGAATTGTACGAATTTTACCCGTTCGATATATTCTCTGTCATGATCACCGATCCTCGCCTCTTCTGGCTCCGCCTCGCACGTCTTCCCGGCGTCGGGCCGGTCCTCGTCAAACGCCTCCTTGAATACTTTCACTCGCCGGAGGCCATTCTGACCGCTCATCCTGCGGCACTCTCTGCTGTCGAAGGTGTCGGCACCCTTCGTGCCAATCAGATCGTCGCCGCCGCTGTTGCTACGCAAAAGGCCGCCGAAGAAGAACTCGCCAAAATTGACGCTGACCAGATCACACTCCTCACGCCAGATCATTCGGACTTTCCACCCGGGCTGAAAAATATTCCTGACCCGCCGATCCTGCTCTACGTCCGTGGGCAGATCCTTCCATCTGATGCGCTCGCTTTGGGCATTGTTGGTGCTCGTCAATGTTCCCTGTACGGCCGCGAACAGGCGCACCGCTTCGCCGCACAACTCGCCCAGGCCGGCCTGACCATCGTCTCCGGTGGCGCACGCGGCATCGATACTGCCGCTCATAATGGTGCACTTCAGGTCAAAGGACGCACGCTCGTCATTCAAGGCTGCGGGCTCCGGCACACCTATCCGCCGGAAAACAAAGCTCTGTACCAACGCATCGTTGGCGAAAATGCTGGTGCGATTATCAGCGAACTTCCACTCGACGCTCCCCCTGCCGCCGAAAATTTTCCGCCGCGCAACCGCATCATCGCCGCCCTTTCGCTGGGCATTCTCGTTGTCGAGGCGAACCTGCGTTCCGGCTCACTGATCACCGCCCGCCTCGCCGCCGCCGACTACGGACGCGAAGTCTTCGCCATTCCCGGTTCGATTACCTCCTCCGCCTCTGCCGGTACGCACCACCTGATCAAATCCGCCACCGCCCATCTCGTCGACTCGCCCGAAGACATCCTCCAGAACCTCGGCGAAGCCGGCGCCGCCCTGATCGCGGAAAAACCCGAAACAGAACCCGCTTCCACTCCTCCGAACCTCTTTGCCACCGAGTCCGCTGCCCCGCTCCCTCAATCGAAAATCAAAAATCAAAAATCGAAAATCATCTTCACCTCAACGCAGCAGAAGATTCTTGGCGTTCTCGACTCCGCCGACGCCGCGGGCGGGGGGGGACTCACCCTTGACGAGCTCCTCGAACGCACTTCTTTGCCTACCCCCGTCATCATCGCCGAACTGACTCTGCTGCAAATCCATTCCGCCATCATCCGCCTCCCCGCCAATCGCTTCGCTAAAGTAAATTAGCCACTGACAGGTGGAAATCCCACCCCGCAAAGCGGGGTCGCTACATCCGTTTGCCTGTGTCTGTCCGTGTCTGTCTGTGGCTAATTTCAGTGCGGCTACTTCCTCAATATCGGCAGCAAACTCGCATAATCGTCCGTCCATAATGGTCCGTTCTTCATCTGTGACTTGCTGCCGCCGACATCATTCCAATTGACATGTTCAAACACCCCCTCATCCCGCGCCAACAGAATCCAATCCGACGGATAATCCCCGCCTGTATAATTCACCGTCCACGCGTGCAGTCCAAAATGCTCCGCAAGCCGTGCAGTCACCGGCTCTAAGTCTAAATATTTATTTGAGATATGGACGGCGATGATTCCATGTTCCTTCATGTGCCGCAGGTAAATTTCAATGGCCTCCCGCGTCAACAGGTGCACCGGGATCGCATCCCCGCTGAACGCGTCAAGCACCAGCACATCAAATTTTTGTGGCTCCTCGCGCTCCAGCGACAAGCGAGCATCCCCCAGCACCACATCCACTTTTCCCTTGCAATCCGCGAGGTAGCTGAAATGCCGCCGCGCCAGGAATTCGACTTGCGGATTGATTTCGTAGAACCGGACGCGATCTCCTTCCCGCCCATACGCCGCCATGGTGCCGGTTCCCAGCCCCACCACGCCGATATGCCGCGGCCCTTTCCCTCCACCACCCGCCAACTCCTCGACCGCCAGCCACACCCCTGTCCCCTCCTCGTAATAACTCGTGGGCTCATTCCTATGATCCCCATTGATATATTGCAATCCATGCGTAATACGCCCATGCTGCAACGTGCGAAAGTGCTCCGCGGAATCATTCACGTTGTATTCGTAAATCGAGAGCACGCCGTAAAAGCTTCGATACTTCGCCACCAGCTTTGCATCCGACTTCGACGGCGACGGAAACAGCGGCGGCATTTTTTGCAACCACGACGTCGGCAGCGACACACGCTGCAACCACGACGACGAAAACTGCGACACACTCTGCGACCACGACGACGAAAGCCGCGATACGCTCTGCAACCACGACGGCGGAAACAGCGGCAACATCGGCAATACCACTCCACCCACCACGATCAATCCCGCCAGCCCCATCCACCCAAAACGCATCCACTTGTTGTGAAACCGAACGGACGCGGCGGCCTTTCGCGGATAAAACGGCGACGTCTTATCCACGAACCACGCCGCCGCCAACAGCACGCCGCCCATCAGCATCGCGATTTCCAGCTCCCGGTAATCCGAAAAAATCAGCGGCGCCACGACTCCGACAAAAATCCCGCCCGCCGCACCGCCTGCAGCGATCATCAGGTAAAAACCCGTCAGGTGCCGCACCGCCGGTTTCAGACGCGCCAACTCCCCATGAAAAACCATGCACGCGACAAACAGCACACCCGCATACAACACCACCTGCGCCCTCAACGCATCATCATCCGGTTTAAACGCCTCCCGAATCACCAGCCACAATCCCACGGCGAGGGCGACCGCATAAATCCGCCGCCAATACCAACGCGGAGAGTCAAACGCCAACACAAACGTCAGCAGATACAACGCCAACGGCAGCACCCACAAGAACGGCACCACCGCAATGTCCTGACAAATCTTGTTCGTCGTCGCCAGCAGCAGCACCGAAGCCGACATCGGCAACAAAAACCAAAGCGCCCATCTTGCCATTCCCACGCGTTCTTCTCTCTCCAAGACCACCGTCTCCGACGGCGCGGGCAATGGCCCCACATTGCCATGCGGGGCTCCCCTCCCCCTGTCACCCCGCAAAGCGGGATCGCTACTTTGGTTTGCATACCGCCACCAAGCCATCACCGCACACGCACCGCACGCCACCACAAACGCCCGCATCCCCCAACTCCACCACTCCCCCTGCATCCTCCGCCCCATCAGCGGCTCAAAGACAAACGGATACGACACCAACGCCAACAGCGATCCCAAATTTGAAAGCGCATACAACCGATACGGCCCGCCCTTGCCACTACTTCCCCCTCTGCTTACCCACGCCTGCAACAGAGGCCCGGTCGCCGACAACACAAAAAACGGCAATCCCACATGCACCGCCAACAACAACACAATCCGCCACGTCGGGTCTCCACCAACTTCCCGCGGTTTCCACTGCTCCCCCGGCGTCACATGCAACAGCACCAAACATGCCACCAAAAGCGTCAAATGCACCAACGCCTGTCCCCGCGGCGACAATTTTTGTATCGAAAAATGTGCATACGCATACCCCCCCAACAGCAACATCTGGAAGAAGAGCATGCAGGCCGTCCAGACGCCCGGCGCCCCGCCGAACCAGGGCAAAATGTACCGCCCCATGATCGGCTCGACCTGAAAGAGCAAAAACGCTCCCAGAAAAATCGCCAAAGCAAACGGCCAAATCGCCGCCACCACCGCACTACCACGCATGGGTTCAGAAATCGTTTTCATGCAAGCAGTGGAAACGAACTACGGAACAAAAGCAACACATCGGGTGTGGCCATTTTTTATGGCAAATCAGGGCGATCAGAGCCGCAACCGTCAGGGAGCGATCCGTGCGACAATGCGGAAATAACGCCTGTCGCTCCCTGACGGTCGCGGCTCTGATTTTCCGGGG
>WQYP01000158.1 GCA_009781185.1 Phycisphaerales bacterium
GCCCCCCCCCGCGCCCACGTCGGGGGGCGCGCTTTTTTTCCCCAAACCTCGTGCGGGGAAAGAGGGGGGGGGGGGGGGGGGGGGGGGGCTCGACACCTACGGCTTCAAGATCAAGGACGCCACGATTAACGTTTCCGGCGTTCCCGTTTTCTATTGGCCCTATCTCGCCGGCGACACGAGCAAAAACGACATACCACTTCGGCGTATCTATGTCGGCAATTCCCGCACTTACGGGCTGTCGCTCCGGACGGAATGGGACCTGTTCGCACTTGCCGGTCAACAGGAGCCCAAGGACATTCGTGCCGATCTCTATTTGAATTATTTCGGCAAGCGTGGCCCTGCCGCCGGCGTCGACAGCAGTTGGGAAACCGACGATAGCCGCGGCCTGCTCCGTTCCTACGTCATGACCGACCACGGTACCGACCGCCTCGGCACCGACCGCAAAAATATCCCCATCGAAGACGACACTCGCGGGCGCTTCACTTTCCGACATATGCAGGACCTCGGTGACGGCCTCACTCTCGCACTTGAAGGCTCCTATATCTCAGATCCCAACTTCCTCCAACAATACTACGCCTCGGAATTCGACACCGATAAAGAACAGGAAACCTCCGTCTACCTCAAAAAACAGGGCGAAAACGACGCTCTCACTTTTCTGGGCAAATTCTCGCTTTTCGATTTCACCGCCACCGCCGACCAGTTCGACGACCAGTTCACCACCGAAAAACGACCCGAAATCAAATACTGGCGACTCGGCGATTCCTTCTTCGATACCCTCACCTACTACAGCGAATCGAGCGCCTCCTATCTCCACACCAACATCACAAACTACACCCCCGTCGAGCTCGGACTCTCCCCCAGTTTCATCGGCCCACTTGCCAAGGTCGTCCCACTCAACCAAACGCTTCGCCAGTACTATCTCCAGCACGGCTTCACCGACAACAACGTTCTCCGCGGCGATACCCGGCACGAAATCGACATGCCCCTCCAACTCGGCGATCTCAAAATAACCCCTTACGCCACCGGCCGCGTCACGGCTTGGGATGACACCTTCTCGCAGCCCGGCGTCGGGTCCACCTTCCCGGCCGTCGATGCGCCGGGAAACGTACGCGTCTGGGGACAGGTCGGCTTACGCGCCTCGCTCGCCTTCTGGAAAACCTACAGCGAAATCAACTCCGCCTTCTGGGATATCCACGGACTCCGCCACATCATCGAACCGCAGTTCACCATCTTCGGCACAGGTTCCAATATTCAACGCGGAAGCCTCCAGCCCTTCGACCGCGACGTCGAAGATATCTCCCGCGCCTCAGGCATGTCGCTGGCCCTTAACCAGACCTGGCAAACCAAACGCGGCGGCGAAGGGCACTGGCGAAACGTCGACTGGCTCGTCATCAACCTCCAGATTAATCAGTTCTGGAATCCCGACAAGCCCACTTTCCTCTTCCCCCTCGATCCTCTCCGCGGTTACACCTTTTTCAGCCGACCCGAACTCTCTCTCGTCCGCAACTCCATCGCCATGGATGGTACCTGGCGCGTCGGCGAACGCACCCGCGTGGTCGGCGAATTCAACTACAACACCGACAACGGCACCCTCGAACAGTTCGCCACAGGACTCGTCATCGATCAGACCGACAGCCTCTCCTACTTCATCGGAAATCGTTATATTCAAGCCCTTACCACCAACGAATGGACCGTTGCCGTCGATTATCAACTTTCCAGGAAATACGAAGTCATCGCCGCCGAAAGCTACGACACCGGCCAGCGTGGTAACATTCTTTCCTCGCTGACCCTCATCCGCCGGCTCCCCCGCTTCAACGCCGGCCTGACCATCACGTACGATGCCAATCAAGCCGACACCACCGTGAGCTTCACCGCCTGGCCCGAAGGCTTCCCCGAAATGGGCTTCGGCCGCCGCGACTCTACCCCCTCCAATTCCAAATAATCCGTGAAAAAATTCTAAATTCGAATTTCGTCATTCGTCACGCTTTCGTCGGCGGACAGGCGCATATTAAATTCCTGTCTCCATACGGATTATCAATTCTCCCAACGCTGGGCCAGAACTTTGCCCCCCCCCCCTCGCGCGTCCATGCTGTCGGATACGCTGCCATCTCTCGTGCATACTTGTGATTCCACGTATCGCTCGTTACCGCTGCCGCCGTGTGCGGCGCGTTTTTAAGCGGATTATCCACCCGATCCATCCGCCCTTCCTCGATCGCCCGGATCTCTCCGCGAATCGCAATCATCGCATCGCATAGCCGATCCAATTCCGCTTTGCTCTCCGACTCCGTCGGCTCAAACATCAGCGTCCCCGGCACCGGCCACGACATCGTCGGAGCATGAAAACCATAATCCATCAACCGCTTGGCAATGTCCTCCACTTTGATACTTGCTGTCGTCTCAAACTCTCGGCAATCCAAAATGAACTCATGCGCACATCGCCCATTTTTCCCGCGATACAGCACCGGATAATGCGTTTCAAGGCGTTTGGCCATGTAATTCGCATTCAGAATCGCCACCTGTGTCGCCAGCGTCAGACCGGCCTCGCCCATCATCCGAATATACATCCACGCAATCGGCAAAATGCTCGCCGACCCATACGGCGCCGCACTAACCACAATCGGCGCTTCTAGCTTCAGCTTCCCCACTTCTGGCTTCTGGCTTCTGGCTTCTGGCTTCTTCGGTAAATGCGACACCAGATGTTGTGCGACGGCGATCGGCCCCACTCCCGGCCCGCCACCGCCGTGCGGAATGCTGAACGTCTTGTGCAAATTCAAATGGCACACATCCGCCCCAATCGTCCCCGGACTCGTAAGCCCCACCTGTGCATTCATGTTCGCCCCATCCATGTACACTTGTCCGCCATGTACATGCACGATTTCGCAAATCTTTTTCACGGACTCTTCGAAGACCCCATGCGTCGACGGATAAGTGATCATAATGCACGCCAGGTTCGCCGCGTGTTCCGCCGCCTTCTTCCGCAAATCCTCCACATCGATATTCCCCCGCGAATCGCACCCCACCGCCACCACCTTCAATCCCGCCACCGTTGCCGACGCCGGATTTGTCCCATGCGCCGACGTGGGAATCAAACAAATATTTCGATTCATTTCCCCGCGTGCTTCGTGATACTCCCGAATCGCCAGCAGCCCCGCATATTCCCCCTGCGACCCCGCGTTGGGCTGCAACGAAACCGCCGCGAACCCCGTGATTTCCGCCAGCCACAATTCAAGCGCCTCGAACAGCTCCGCGTACCCCGCCGCCTGATCCACCGGCGCAAACGGATGCAAATTCGCAAACTCCGGCCAAGTCACCGGAATCATCTCACTGGTCGCATTAAGCTTCATCGTACACGACCCCAGCGGAATCATGCTGGTGGTCAGCGACAGGTCCTTCGCTTCAAGCCGCTTGATGTAGCGAAGCATTTCGTGCTCCGCGTGGTAACGATTGAAAACGGGATGAGTCAGGAATGGAGATGTCCTTCGAGGGAACTTCGCTTCACGCTCCTTGAGAATCTGACATGGTATAAATCGCAGCTTGTCAGCAAGTTGAGGACATTGTTTGACGGTAAGAGTCCATTTCTCCCACGACGCTTGTTCTTCCACGATTCGTCCGTCGTCGGAAAAATCCGGCAACTCGAGAACGATATCACCCGCTTCGTGCAGTTCCGGATAAGCGTCCACCATGCATTGGAGGATGGCAATCAGGTCCGCTTTGGTCGTTGTTTCGTCCACGGTGATGGCGAAGCGTGAATAGTCCGTGGCCATCAGTCGCAGATTGATGCCACGTTTTGCCGCTATGTCAAAGAGGAGGCGGCAATTGCCTCCGATGGCATCAAAAACAAGAGTGTCAAAGAAGGGCTCATTGTCGCGGATCAATCCACCCCTGATACGCCCCACGCTTTCATGGAGCGACTTAGCCAAGCCATGAATACGTTGGGCGATGGCCTTTAATCCGTCGGGGCCGTGATAGACGGCGTACATGGAGGCCATGATGGCCAGGAGAACCTGGGCGGTGCAGATATTGGAGGTTGCTTTTTCGCGTCGGATGTGTTGTTCGCGGGTTTGCAGGGCCAAGCGATAGGCGGGATTGCCGTGTGCGTCTTTGGAGACGCCGACGATGCGGCCGGGGAGTTTGCGAGTGAATTCGGTTTTGCAGGCCATGAAGGCGGCGTGTGGGCCGCCGAAGCCCATGGGTACGCCAAAGCGTTGGGCGGAGCCGATGGCGATATCCGCGCCGCCGCCCGCCCATTCGCCTGGCGGTTTGATGAACGTGAGCGCGAGCAAATCCGTCGCGGCCACCACCATCGTTCCCGCGGCGTGTGCCGCTTCTGTTAGCGGACCAAAATCCTCGATTCGACCGTCCGTACCCGGATACTGCACCAATACTCCGCAAAAACGTTCCCAAAGCCCTGCATGACGATGCGGGGTTCCGCCTCCGCCACCTCCGCCACCCCGCAAAGCGGGGTCGCTACCCAGCTCTCCCACGACCACCTCGATCCCCAGCCATTTTGCGCGGCTTTTCACCACCGCGATCGTCTGCGGATGACAATTGTTCGAGACGAAAAACGCCTTCCGCTGCGGATTTTGGGAATGACACATGTGCATAGTTTCCGCGGCGGCGGTGGCTTCGTCGAGCATGCTGGCGTTGGCGATCGGCAGGGCGGTCAGGTCGCTGACCATCGTTTGGAAATTGAGCAGTGCTTCCAGGCGTCCCTGCGAAATCTCCGCCTGGTACGGCGTGTACTGCGTGTACCAGCCCGGATTCTCCAAGATGTTCCGCAAAATCACCGGTGGCGTGATCGTGCCGTAGTAGCCCATTCCGATAAACGACTTGAACACTTTATTCTTCGCCGCCACCGCTTGCAGCGCCGCGATCGCTTCCGATTCCGTCAGCGCCTCCGGCAGCTTCAGCGGTCCCCCCCCCAGCCGAATGTTCGCCGGGACCGTTTGATCCACCAATTCTCCCAGCGATTCCGCCCCGATCAGTTCCAGCATCGCCGCGATATCCTTCCGATTCGGCCCCACATGCCGTCGCGGAAAAGTATCCCCGGGTTTCAGAGTCGTGTTCATTCGTAGCCTTTCCAAGCAAAAAAACAGAGTCGCAATCGTAAGATTGCGGTTACGATAACGCAATCTTACGATTGCGGCTCTGATGTTTCCGTTAACCCCCGGCAGAGCCGGGGGCTGACATGCCAACAGTAAAGGAGTGTTGCACATGAAAGCGTTTGGATATCTTTCTTCGGTCGAGATTGTTTACGGTTGCGGACGGGCTGGGGAGATTGGGGGTTATGCGGCGGCGTATGGGAAAAGGGCGTTGCTGGTTTCGAGGCCGGAGACGGCTAAGGTCGCGGCGCTCTTCAAGCAGGTGAAGGGGTCCCTTGAGAAGGCGGGGGTGGTGGTGACGCATTTCACCGGGGTGATTCCGAATCCGACGACTGACAGCGTCACACAAGGGGCACGGATGGCACGGGAATCGGGCGCTGAACTGGTCATCGGCCTGGGCGGCGGCTCGGCGATGGATACGGCGAAGGCCGTCGCGGTCGAGACGGCGAATGGCGGAACGGCGTGGGATTATTTGTTCTACAAGAACGCCCCTTCCGACAAGACGCTGCCGATCCTGTGCATCGGGACGACGGCCGGCTCAGGCTCGCAGACCACGCCATGTGCCGTGATTACGCATACCGAGACTCAGGACAAATCGGCGATCTGGCACAAAAATATTTTCCCGAAGGTCTCGATCGTGGATCCCGATGCGACGATGTCCATGCACGTGGCGCTTACTGCGCAGACTGGCTTTGATGCGTTCTGTCATAATTTCGAGGCGTTTATATCGACAGGCAGTAATCCGATGAGCGATACGCTGGCGCTCGATGCGTTGGCGCGGATTGTGAAGTATCTGCCGTTGGCCGTAGCCGACGGCAGTGATAGGGAGGCACGATCGCAGATGTCGTGGGCCGACACGCTCGGGGGGCTCACGATCACGGCGGCCGGCGTCACGCTGCCGCACGGACTGGGCATGCAGATCGGCGGCCACTGTCCACACGTCTCCCACGGCCAGGCGCTGGCGGCGGTCTATCCCGCCTTTACGCAATACACCGTACAACATGCCACGGAAAAGTTCGCCGCCGTCGGACGCATTTTCGATCCGGCGCTGGCGGGCGTGCCAGATGCCGAGGCGGCCGAAAAATGCTGCGACAAAATCGACGCGTTCCTCAAGCAGATCGGCCTGTGGATAGGATTCAAAACACTCGGCGTCACCCAAGAAAACCTCCGCCAAATCGCAAATTGCGGACAAGTTCTCGGCGACTATAAAAATAACCCGCGAATAGCAACGATCGACGACATGTACGATCTGTTAATGAGCGGGTACGAACGGTAAGAATCAGTATTCGATCTGCAGGCGAGCCATGAAAATGGCTTCGCTATTGAAGCCGGAGTTGCCCAGGGTACGATCGGAGCCGAGATAGACCGCTTCGGACGCCACGGAGATGTTTTTGCTGAGTTTGTAGAGCAGACCGCAGCCGATGCCCATACGCTCGGCGATGTCGTTGACGTCCACCTGATGGGCGACGGTGGCGAAGGGAGTGAATTGACCGACAGCCGGCTCGGCGACAAGGAAATGCACGGTCGTCGTGGTGTCCCAAGCGCGTTCGACTTCATCGACCTCGAACAGATTGGCGAGCCGATCGAAAAAGCCAGGCGAAGAGACGCGATCGCGGATGGAATCCGCTTCGTCGTGGAGGTAGCCGGGGACGTGGGGGGTGACATCGGTGTATGCGGAGTATTCGGCCGCCCCCTCCCCTTTGCCGCCAACGAGGAAGCGATCCGTCACGTGTGCAGGCGAGGCGCCCAGCGTCAAGGCCAAGGCATGATACTGCTGCAAGGAGATAGGAACGCTGGCCGTTCTGGCCGGGTGTAACGAGAGAGCCGACGGCGGCTCGACGCTGGCGACCGAGACGCGAACGACCACGAAGATCACCACGATCGCAAGGCTGGGGAATCTCAACATCATGGATCGCATCCACCACCACGGAATCGAAGCCACGGGGAGCCAGAAAAGGCAGACACGCTGCCGAATGCCTGGTTAGGGCGATTCAAAAAATCTTTTTTTCTCCCGCCATCCCCATCACCATGAAGAGCCCAAAATACCCCAAGGCATTATGAGGCGAAGCAAATTATGCGCGAAAACAATCAGCAAAAGGGTGTGGCCATTTTTTATGGCAAATCAGGGCGATCAGAGCCGCGACCGTCAGGGAGCGACCCGTGCGACAATGCGGAAATAACGCCTGTCGCTCCCTGACGGTCGCGGCTCGGATTTTCCGGGGCAATCGTCTGATTGGCCATAAAAAATGGCCACACCCCAGCAAAATTGCAATTGCCCTGTCGATTGACCCCGGCGCTGGTTTTGTGTCAAATGGCAAACTTCCCTTGAGCGGTACAAAAAGGCGATCGATGGTCTTCAAGACCCTTCATTGGTATATCAGCCGCGAATTGCTGCGGATCTTTTTCCTGACCGCTTCGGTTTTGACCTCCCTGCTTGCCTTCGGCGGAACCTTTAAGGAAATCACCAAGCGCGGCATCGACATCTCGCAACTCGCGGCCATCATGACCAACCTCATGCCCGCGATGCTGGCTTACACGATTCCCATCGCGGCGCTTTTTGCCGCGGTTTTGGTTTACTGGCGACTTTCCACTGACAACGAGCTGACGGCCTGCCGTGCCAGCGGGATCTCCTTTGTCGCCATCGTCATGCCTGCCCTCTTTCTGGGCGTGGTCATGGCCAGCACGGACCTGCTCTTCGTCAACTATGTCGTGCCCGTTTTCCTCCAACGCACCGAGCGAGCCATCTTCTCCGACTCGGGCAGTCTCCTGGTCAACCAGATCGGCCGGCAGGAAAGCTTCGAAATCGGCAAGTACATTCTCTACGCCAACAGCGCCACACAGCTTCCTTCCCCGGACCCCGATACCAGTATCATTCGGCTCGAAGGCATGGCCGGCTTCTCCCGCAGCAAGGACGGCAAGCCCGACAAGATCGGCATTGCCCGGCGGGCAGACATCACCATCCACGATGCTCACGACGAAGGCACCCAACTTTCCGCCCGTTTCGACGACGGCTCCGCTCTTAACCTCAAAACCGTCCAGAAAATGTCCGGCTCCCTTGACTCCCAGTTCTTCGATAACGGCATCTTCACCCTCCCCTCTCTGCTCAAAAGCAAACCCAAGTTCGCGAACCTCAAAACCCTTCGCGATTACCAGGTCGACCCCTCGCTCTTCCCGCCGGTCAATGAGATCATCGAGAAAATCAAAACCGCTCTCTATTATCAGCGTATCGGCGAACGCCTATTCGAACAGTGGAAAGCCGCCGCCACCACCACTACCCGCCAAGGCACACGTCCCTCTTCTCCTCCCCCCGTGATTTTCAGCGTCAGCGGCTATTCCACCGGCGGCATCGACGAAATCCGCCTGTACGCCCAGGACGCCACCATCGACGCTGGTCAACCGGCGCCCCATCGAGAAACCACCACTGCCTCCCCGCGAGTCCGACAAGGCGCTTTCCATGATGAGGAGCCGGACGCCAGCGCCAGCCAACGGATGACCTATCGCTCCCTCCCCGGCGGCCCGCCCGTTCGCGTCGATCAATACAGCCGCGGGACGCTCCGATCCACCTTTACCTGCGACCAGGTTGCCGTCGAACTCTCCACGCTTAAATTTCCCAGCACCAGTCTGGGCGTGGCGCTGCAGCTTTCCGGAAACGTCAAGCAGACCAACCATACGCTGCGTACCGTCGCCATCGTCGTCGGCCCGACTACGCTCTCCAACATCGTCTTGCCGGACTCCATCATCGCCAGTGCCGCCCCAGGCACCGATAAGGATGCCAAACTCCAGTACGTCAGCCAGGCACTCTCCAATCCGGCGGATTCCCCTCTTTACAAAATGGGCGACGAAGCGCGGAAGCGTCAGGAAAAGTTGCAGCAGACGATTCATTCCGAGTTGCACAGCCGCGCTTCGTTCGCGGTCGCTTGCCTGACCCTGGTGCTCCTAGGCGCTGCTTTGGGCATTCTCATGCGAGGCCGCAATCCGCTGGCGGTCTTCGTCATCGGCTTCGTTCCGGCTATCATTCTGGTCCTCCTGATCACCGCCGGCCGGCAGGTCACCGAAGGCAACGCCAGGAACATGACCACGGGCATCTGCCTGATCTGGGCCGGCAACGCGATCATCGTCGCCTTCATCGGCGTCGTTTATTCCAAGCTTTTGCGACATTGAATGGATCATGCGAATCCTTGACCGTTACATCGTCCGATCCTTCCTGGTGAACTACCTCCTGGCACTTGCCGTGCTCATTGGCATGTATATTCTCCTCGATTTGATTGTCAACTTCGACAGTTTCACCAAGTCTCCCACCGCCACGGATGTCGTACCCCCGACGGCATGGAACGTCCTCGCCGGCATCGCGGATTACTACCTGTACCAGTTCCTCGTGATCTTTCAGCAGGTTTCCGGCGCTATTCCGCTGCTGGCGGCCGGCTTCACCATGGTCCGCATGACGCGGCACAACGAACTCACCGCGATGCTCGCCTCCGGCGTCTCGCTCTTCCGCGTGGCCGTCCCGATCGTCCTGGTCTCCGTCGCGTTCTCCATGCTCAGCATCTTCAA
>WQYP01000159.1 GCA_009781185.1 Phycisphaerales bacterium
CAACAACCGCATTGCCTTGGACATGCTGCGTGACGCTCAAATGCCCGGTCGTATCCTGACCACGACTGCCCTGCACACAGAAAGAGCAGCTAAATGACCTGTAATGATGCTATAGTCTCAAAAAAAGTGACGAATTGCGGAAGCGGCAACACACGCTAAACTACTGTCAGCCAAGCACTCAGAAGCTTTTCGGCTGCGTAATCAAAGGAAGGAAATGCTCGCGATGCTTCTCAAATCCGTCAACATCAAGAATTTCCGCTGCTTTAAGGATGTCACGGTCCCCTTGGATAAGATGACGGTCCTAATCGGCGAGAACAACAGCGGCAAGACCAGTTTCCTTGAGGCGATTCGCCTTTGCCTGACCCGCAGCAACTTCCGCCGCAACGATTGGCTCGACCAGTACGACTATCACCTTCCATCCGATAAAGCACAGCCTGACGAAACCGGCGAACTTAGCATCACACTCGATTTCGAGGTTGACGCACAGCCCCCAGCGGAACTTGTGCAGGCATTGGGTGATGTCCTTGTCTTTGACGACAAGAGTGTCCGCCATGTTATACTCCGAACGACCAGTTCCTATGATAAAACGCTCAAGACATTTACATCGGACTGGGATTTCCTCGATGCCAAAGGCAATGCACTCGGTCCAAAGGGGAAGCGCCCGCAGACTCTCTCCACGTTCGTCCAGTTTGTTCCTTTGTTTTACCTGTCCGCGTTGCGCGATGCTGCACGCGAATTCCAAGGTCGGTCCATGTTTTGGGCACCATTCCTCAAAAGCACAACTATTCCCATCAACATCCGCGAAAAGCTTCAGACCGAAATTACGGCCCTGAATGACCAAGTGCTGAAATCTCATGGGTCGCTCCAATCTCTCAAGACTCACCTCGCAAAAGCCCAGAATGTCGTCGCCTCTGGCAAGGCCGGCACCGTAGACATCGAAGCTCTACCTGGAAGGATTTCGGATCTTTTGGCAAAGGCCCAAATCAACATTACCGGGTCCACGGGGGCATCGCTTCCTCTCGCTCGCCACGGAGCAGGTACTCAGAGTCTTGCCGTGATATTCTTGTTTGAGGCATTCCTGGCCACGATGCTCGCGGAGCAATACGACAAGCTCAGCCAACCAATTCTGGCGCTTGAGGAGCCAGAATCACACCTACATCCGTGCGCTACGCGATCACTCTGGGCGGCTTTGGAGGCTATTTCAGGTCAGAAGTTCATCGCCACACATTCGGGCGACCTGCTGGGTCGCGTTCCCCTAAATGCAGTCCGCCGTTTCTGTACAGAGAACGGCACGGCAGTGGTCAAGTCACTTCAGCCTGGCGTATTAACGCCCGATGAGGAGCACAAGGTGAATTTCCACATTCAAAGTGCCCGTGGAGAACTTCTTTTTGCCCGTTGCTGGCTTCTCGGCGAAGGCGAAACGGAGTTCTGGGTCTTCCGTGAAGCTGCCGAAATTCTCGGATATGACTTCGACCGATCAGGCGTTCGCTTTGTCAATACCAGTCACTCTAGTGTGGAGCCGCTTCTAAAGACCGCTAATGCCTTTGGCATACACTGGTACTTCGTCGGCGATGGCGACAAACAAGGGACAAACGATACTGCCAAATGTAAGGCACATCTTGAGGGCCGCAACGAAGCAAAGCATATTTGCCTACTTCCAGACCAGAACATCGAAGTTCTGCTTTGCCAAGGAGGTTTTGGCACAGTCTACGAAAATCACATATCGGCTCAGAAGAAAACCAGCATCACAGCGACAAAAGGAACTACGCAGTATTGGGAACAGGTCGTTGACGCCCAGCCCAAAAAAGAGAAGCCTGCCAGAGTGAGAGAAGTGATGGACCTAATGCGTCAACGTGGCGAAGCGTCTGTACCCTCTCTACTGAAACGCATCATTGAGGGCGCGGTGGGATTAGCGGAGGTCCGGCAATGACCCTTAACTTGGACAACTTGAACGAAAATCAACGCATAGCTATTGGATGGAACGAAGGGGCGCTTCTCGTCCTGGCAGGGCCTGGCTCAGGCAAAACTCGTGTTCTTACGATGCGAGTTGCACGGCTCTTGTTGGATTCTCCAGGGAGCCGCTTTCGTGTTCTCGGCCTGACTTTCACCAACAAAGCAGCGTCCGAGATGCGAACGCGCGTAGAGGAAATGATCCCTGATTGCCGTGAGCGTGTATTGCTGACCACTTTTCACTCTTTTTGTGCGGAAATTCTGCGCCAGCATGGAAGTCATGTTGGAATCAGGCCGGATTTCACGATTTTGAACCAAGACGCAGATAGAGAAGCGGTCCTGACCGATGCAATAGCCGTCGTTGCTAAAACCGACATTGATGCCAACAACGATGATGTGCGTCTGCTCCCAAGCATCGACCGACTCCTCAGCAACTGTATTGCGGTCAACCAAGTGCCACGCCATGTAAAAGATCAGGAATTCGCGAGGAAACTCGCCGCTCTTTACGCAGAGTACCAGCGCCAATTGATTGCCAACAACCGCTTAGACTTTTCATCGCTCTTGCTTCTGACCCATCGTTTGCTGACTGCTCGGCCAGCTATTGCGGAACAATTGCGCACGGTGTATCCCAGTGTGTGCGTTGACGAATTTCAGGATACTAACCTTGCCCAGTATCAGGTGCTTAAGGCCGTTGTCGGAGATACGCCGAAGGATTTGTTTGTTGTCGCGGATGACGACCAGATCATTTATCAATGGAACGGGGCCAGCCCGGATCGCCTCCAAGCACTTCGCACCGATTTCAAAATGCAAGTTCTCCAGTTGCCCGCGAATTACAGATGCCCCGCCGAGGTCATCGTCTTGGCCAACCGTCTCATTCGTCACAACCTGGATCGGGCTGCGGATAAACAACCCCTCTATGCTATTAAACAACCCGCATCCAAGACGGTCGTCCGTATCCGGCACTTCAATACACTCGATTCGGAACTCCAATGGATTGCTTCGGACATACGAACGGCTCATCTTTCAGAACCAAGTTCCTGCGCCATCCTCGCCCGCACACGCAAAGTTCTCGAAGCTGCTGTCACTAAGCTCCAAGGAGCCGGAGTTGCCGCGTCTCTCACTGTCCGCAAGGCAGAGTTTACCAGCGCGCCGTTTCGTTACTTGCACGCTGTTCTACGTCTTGCAAACTCCCGAACAGATAGGGACCAACTCCGTCGCCTGTGCAAAGCATTTTATGAAATCGAAGGAATCGACTTGCGGGTGGCAGATGTGGTTGCCAGCGCGCCTCAATTCAGCGGGGACTATCTGCGGTCATGGTTTGAGTCCGTCAAGACACGTACAGCAATTGACCCTTCGACACAAGCGTTCCTTGATCGCGGAATACAACTCTTGGTCGAGCGGATGGATTTCTTGACTCTAATTCAAGAGGCCTTCACCTGGTTCGACGCCAAAAACACACAGCTTGACGGTCGCAACGAGGAAGGCTTCACCGATTTCAACGACGAAAAAACGATCTGGAAAGAGTTGCAGGCCCGCACGTTCGATAAATACGGGCGCGAGGATTTAACCTTGAACATCCTGCTTCAGGAATTCGATCTCTCGGAAAAATCCCCCCCGATCCCGACCAACGCCGTGCGTTGCCTTACCATCCATTCGGCGAAAGGAATGGAATTCGGCCACGTTTACCTTGTTGGTTTGGCAGAGGATCAACTTCCCTCGTTCCAAGCCATTAAGAAGGGCGATACCAGCCGAGAAATGCAGGAAGAGCGACGTAACTGCTTTGTAGCCATCACGCGAGCGCAACTCACCCTGACGCTGACGTATTCCGACGAATACTTTGGGTGGTCAAAGCAACCATCCCGTTTTTTGCGTGAGATGGAAGTGAATCTTCCACCAGTGCAAACTTCAAAATGATATGGGTAAGAGCACACCAGCCAGACTACGGCAGAGCCAAGGGCATGAACCAAGAGACAACAACCGGTAAACTCCAGCCATGTTCAAGCAAACTTGGCTTTTCCTACTCGTGACCTTGGCCGGCTTCATCAACCGACAACAGCAGGATGTGATCGCGTATCTCATGGAAGAGAACCGGGTGCTCCGCGAGAAGCTCGGCTGCAAACGTCTCCTCCTCAACGTCGAACAGAAACGTCGTCTGGCGACCGCCGCCATCAAGATCGGCCGGAACACCCTCAAGCAGTGTGCCTTTCTGTTTTCGCCCGAAACGCTGCTCAAATGGCATCGCACCTTGGTCGCCCGCAAGTACAACGGTGCCGGTAAACGCGGCCCCGAAGCGAAGAAGGCCAACGAGGTCCGCAAGTTGGTTCTGCGGTTCAAGCAGGAGAATCCCGACTGGGGCTACGGCCACATCCACGGTGAACTCAAGAAACTTGGCTACAAAATATCTTGGCAAACCGTCCGCCGCATCATGCGAGAACACGGACTGCTCGACGAACCCGACAAGCCCAAGCGGATGTCGTGGACCACCTTCATCAAATCGCACTTCGAGAGCATGGCCGCTTGCGACTTCTTCACAGTAGAGGCGTGGACGCCCACGGGTCTCACTCGCTTCCTCGTCTACTTCGTCATCAACGTGCAATCCCGCCGCGTACAAATCACCGGCATCCATTCCTGCCCTGACGAAGATTGGATGTTGCAGCAGGCTCGCAATCTCACCGACCCAGAACACGGTTTCCTGAAAGGCAAGCGTTTCCTGATCCACGACCGTGACCCGCTCTTCACACCACAGTTCCGCAAGACGCTCAAGGCCGCAGGTGTGCGAACGCTCAAGATGCCCAAGCAAAGTCCAAATTTGAACGCATTTTCCGAAAGATTCGTGCAGTCCATAAAAGTAGAGTGTTTGGACAAGATGATCCTATTCGGCGAGAAGCACGTCCGCTACGTGGTTGACCAGTACGCCGAGCAGTATTACAACCATGAGCGGCCACACCAAGGTCTGGGCAATCGCACCATCACTCCGACCGTGTGTGACCCGCCGACCACGGGATCTGTTCTGTGCCGCGAACGCTTGGGCGGTTTACTCAAGTCCTACTACCGCAAAGCGGCGTAGTGGATCGGACGGAATATGTAGGGCCGCCAGAAGACGCCGAAATCATCGACATCGAAACGCGGGCCGAAAGGTGGTGCCCACCAAGGGAGATGGGAGGGGTGATAGGGTTGGCGAGCGAAACGAAAACCGCGTCGCTTACAGGTTGTATTGTTGCATTAACATCCAACCATTCGACTACCGGCGACTACCGAAATTGTCCGTCCATACCGCGATAAAATGCGAAAGAATGCGAAGAAATGAGAAGAATTGCGAAAACGGCAAAGAACGCTAAACTCTTGTCAGCCAAGCACTCAGAAGCTTTTCGGCGATAGCGGAAATCCGCCTCATAACCCGGAGGTCGGAGACGCCGAGACGAAACACTTCCACGCCCCCGTCACCGGCATCGTCATCACCTATCCGGTCATGGCGTCGAACGCGATGCGTGAAAACCTGAAGCAAGCCGCCATCGAAGCCGGATTCACCGACGTCGAGTTGCTCAAGGAACCCGAAGCCGCCGCGATCAGCCATATGACTTCCTCGCAAAACATCGGCCGCAGTGTGCTGGTCTACGACTTCGGCGGCGGCACCTTCGACCTCGCATTCATGACACAACTGAAACCAGGCGAATGGCATTTCCCAGTGGTACCGAAAGGCTTGACCGAATGCGGCGGCGACTATCTCGACCAGTTGCTCTACGATCATTTCGACAACCAATGCCGCCAGAACTACAGCGAAGGATTTTCGCGGGACGACAGTGTGAACCTATCCGTTTTGCTGCAATGCCGTAAGTTGCCGCGAGGATCTCACGAGCGAAACCACGACGGACATGTTTCCTCGCGTCAACCGTCGAAGCCTCGAATTTTCCCTGACGCGTGACGAGCTTGAGCGTTTGATCGCCGCCAAGATCGACGAATCCATCGACATGACCCGCCGGATGATCGAGGAGGTGAGAGCGAACGGCCATACGATAGATTCCCTGCTATTGATCGGCGGCATGACACGAACGCCACTGCTTCAAAAACGGCTGGAGGAATTGGGTATTCCGATCCGCGAAACCCACCACACCGACACCGCCGTTGCGCTGGGTGCCATTTGCGACAGACACCGCGAGGAAGAAGAACAACGAAAACCAGAACACCACGAAAAACGATTTCAGAATTGCATTTCCGCTGGATATATCCATACCGTCGGTTTGAAATCGGATGGCACGATTGTGGTAGATGGGAACAATAACGGCGGCCAGTGCAACACCAGCAAATGGCATAACATTGTCGCGGTTGCCGCTGGATATTGGCATACCGTCGGCTTGAAATCGAATGGTACGATTGTGGTAGATGGGAACAATGACGGTGGCCAGTGCAACACCAGCAAATGGCATGACATTGTCGCGATTGCCGCTGGACACAGTCATACCGTTGGCTTGAAATCGAACGGCACGGTTGTGGCGGTTGGGAAAAATGACCGCGGTCAGTGCAATACCAGCAGTTGGCGTGACATTGTCGCGATTGCCGCTGGACACAGTCATACCGTCAGCTTGAAATCGGACGGTACCGTTGTGGCGGTTGGGGACCTGTGCTATGACCAGTGCAACACCAGCAGTTGGCGTGACGTTGTTGCGGTTGCCGCTGGATACAGGCATACCGTCGGCTTGAAATCGGATGGTACGGTTGTGGCGGTTGGGAAAAATAACGATGGCCAGTGCAACACCAGCAGTTGGCGTGACATTGTCGCGGTTGCCGCTGAAGACGAGCATACCGTCGGCTTGAAATCAGATGGCACGGTTGTGGTGGTTGGAAGAAATGACGATGGCCAGTGCAACACCAGCAGTTGGCGTAACATTGTCGCGATTACCGCTGGAGGTCGTCATACCGTCGGCTTGAAATCGGACGGTATAGTTGTGGCGGTTGGGTACCAGCAGTATGGCCCGTGCAGCACCAACAATTGGCGGGGGATAGGTCCATTCTCCAAACGGAGTTCCCCATGAACAAGATCGGTTTGGATTTCGACACCTCCTATTCGGTGATGAGTTATCTCGACACATCCGACAATCCGCAACGCCCGGCGTCCGCGTCCGGAATGTTTTTGGCCTGTCGATGTGCTCGAACTGGCCGAGAAATTACTCGCCCTGCCGGAGAAAGAATGATGAGCACCATGATCGGCACACACAAACTCACGCTTTGCACGGAAGGGACAAAATCATGTTAGCCGTCCATTGGGCACCGGTCAGTAAAACAAAAACCATCCTGAAGAACGGAATTCGGAAATCAAAAAACGGACTTTTTTGTTTTCCCTTAACCGGCCACAAATCGCTGGACAGGTGGTGGATTTACTATTTCAACCAATGTCGTACCCGGCGAAGAGCAAAATACAACGGCTTTGTATTTCGAATGATGCCACAAGATTTCCCCGCCTACTTCGGGCCTTGGATAGGCTTAAACAACAAAACCCTCAAAAAAGATGTAAAAAAGGAAATCACATCCATCAAACAGCTTGGAATGGAATTCAGGGAGACCCTCATGTGGCGACTTGGCGAGTTGCTTGCGTATGAGAAAAAAATTGGGCCTGTGGAACTGGCAGAGTGGGATAAGTTTTATTTGGGTTTAGCGGAGCAGGAGCTTAAAAAATCGCCCAAAGCTCTGATCGACAAACTCAACAACTTGAATTTCATGACATATACATTAGAAGACTATCAAGTCGTTTTAACGCATTCGATTCCCGCCGCCAGAATCATGAAAATCCTTCCGCAAGGCGATGAATTCGGACGAGTCCTGCGACGACAAAAGAAAGCCAAATGGCCGCCGCTGGAGAACGAATGGTGATGCCAATTTATTTTGATTTCATCCCGCAGCCGCCGTTGTGGCGGATTGATTGGCCTTGCATCGAAACGGAAAACCGGTCCTGGCTTTCACGACTTGAGGCGACGCCACAAGACGCGGAATGGCACGCCGAGGGAAATGTCCTCGTGCATACAAAAATGGTCTGTGAAGCACTCGCCGGGCTGGAAGAATGGCGGTCTCTCGATGAGGCCGCCAGGGAGATCGTGTTCGTCGCCGCCCTGATGCACGACATCGGAAAACCCGACTGCACGAAGACGCAAGACGGACGAATTGTTTCCCATCGCATCGATTTCAGCTCGCTTGCCCCTCCACGCCTTTTTGTGCGTGAGCGACCGCTTCCTCAAACATCGCATCCAATTCCGAATTGATTCCGCGTAATCCCGCCACGACCTGCTTGGCCCATGTGAGGTATTCCATCTTGCGATCCACAGGCCAGTCGGCGGAGACGATGTCCGACACGTTCGTGATCTTGTCCGCCAACTTGATGAGTTTGGCTTCGGGCGATTTGTGCGGTGCATTGATGATTTGCAAACGCTTCCGCTCAATTTTGGGAAGGCTTTTGTCATCCGTGCATTCCGCCACGAGCTTGGCCACGCGATCTCCGAATTCCGCCGCCAGTTGCGGAAGGGTCATGTCCGTGTCTTCGACGACATCATGCAGCACCGCCGCGGCCAGTACCTGGCAATCCGTGACCTGGGCCACCGTGGACAGCAGATTAGCAACCTGAATGGGATGGTTGATGTAAGGTGTTTTGGTCGCATCTTTACGTGTCTGGCCCGCATGCTGCCTCGCGGCCACCGCATAGGCGCGAACGAGCAAGGCCGTGGGAGCATCATCCTGGCGGTCCGACGCGATGTTCTTCTCATCATCCGACATTCGAAAATTTTCCTTGTTGAGAGGCATGACAAAAGCTCCAAAGGGTGTGCGCTCCGCCGTCGTCCGCCGCATGATGGCCGTGCGAAGCGAATGATTGATAATCCCCAACGGCACCGCGTCACCAAAATAAACAGCACGTGCCCCGTTCGTATATCGCCCGCCCGACAAACCACAACGGCATCGCCGCGTCTGATCGATCAAACGCACAACATCTTGACATCGCGAACAAAAAATCAGTTTCATAACAGTACATCTATTGTAGCACATCCCCCTGAATTTTACTTATTCGTGAGGCTCGCGAAATCTGGCGTACAATGTGGAACGCAATGTGTTATTGAAGTCGCGAAGTTTTGGAGACATGGAGTTTTGATGGGTACCTGGCAGTTCTTACTCGTGACCTTGGCCGGTTTCATCAACCGACAACAGCAAGACGTGATCGCTTACCTCATGGAAGAGAACCGGGTACTCCGGGAAAAACTGGGCCGCAAACGCCTCCTCCTCAACGTCGAACAGAAACGCCGCCTCGCGACCGCCGCCATCAAGGTCGGCCGGGATGCCCTCAAGCAGTGTGCCTTTCTGTTCTCGCCCGAGACGCTCCTGAAATGGCACCGCACCTTGATCGCTCGTAAGTACGACGGCTCCGGCAAACGCGGCCCCGAAGCGAAGAAGGCCAACGAGGTCCGCAAGCTGGTGCTACGGTTCAAACAGGAGAATGCCGATTGGGGTTACGGCCACATCCACGGCGAACTCAAAAAACTCGGCTACAAGATGTCTTGGCAAACCGTCCGCCGCATCATGCGGGAACACGGACTGCTCGACGAACCCGACAAGCCCAAGCGGATGTCTTGGACCACCTTCATCAAGTCGCACTTCGAGAGCATGGCCGCTTGTGACTTCTTCACCGTGGAGGCATGGACGCCCACG
>WQYP01000160.1 GCA_009781185.1 Phycisphaerales bacterium
CGGATGGGCGGATTTGTACTTGGCGAAGAGGTCCATCCACTGTTTGCGGAGGTCGGCGCCGCGTTGGCCGATGCCGGTTTGGAAGTGGGTGAGGACTTGGGGGGGAACGAGGAAGGTGGAGGATTCGGGCCAGTTGTAGGCTTTTTTGGTGAGTTTGACTTCTTCGGCGCCCAACGGTTCGCCGTGGACTTTGGCTTGGCCTTGGTGGTTCGGGGAGCCGTAGCCGATTTGGGAGTGGACGATAATGAAGGTAGGAGCGAAACCACCTCGCAAAGCGGGGTCGCTACGGGCGTTTTGTTTGAATTGGTTGAGGGCGTTGTTGATGGCGTTGAGGTCGTTGGCGTCGGAGATGGTGAGGACGTTCCAGCCGTAGGCTTTGAATCGGGCGGCGACGTCTTCGGTGAAAGCGAGGTCGGTGGGGCCTTCGATGGTGATGCGGTTGGAATCGTAGATCCAGCAGAGGTTACTGAGCTTGAGGTGAGCCGCGAGCGAGGCGGCTTCGGAGGCGACGCCTTCCATCATGCAGCCGTCGCCGCAGAGGGAGTAGACGTTGAAGTCGAACATGTTGAAGCCGGGTTTGTTGTAGCGAGCGGCCTGCCATTTTCCGGCGATGGCCATGCCGACGGAGGTGGCGAGTCCTTGGCCGAGGGGGCCTGTGGTGGTTTCGACGCCGGAGGTGAGGCGGTACTCGGGGTGGCCGGGGCATTTGGAGTCGAGCTGTCGGAATTTTTTGATGTCGTCGAGAGAGACGGACGGGGCGCCGAGGATCTCGTATTTTCGGTTGACGGACTTGACGCCGGTGAGATGGAGGAGAGCGTAGAGGAGCATGGAGGCGTGACCGGCGGAGAGGACGAAGCGGTCGCGGTTGGGCCAGATCGGATCGGCGGGGTCGAAGCGGAGATGGTTTTGCCAGAGGGAATAGGCGACGGGAGCGATGCCCATGACGGTGCCGGGATGACCGGAATTGGCGAGCTGGACGGCGTCGATGCCGAGGGTGCGGATGGTGTTGATGGCGAGTTGCTCAATGGGGCCGGTGGGGAGAGAAGAGGAAGCGATTGTCATGGCGGCTCCGAAAAGAAAGTTCAGCAGAGTCATGAGCCCGGGGACCGGAGTCCCTGGGCTTTTTGAATTTGGGAAAAAATTGTACTGTTTTTTTCGGGGACGAACCACCGCATTGGCGTGCGGTGTGTTGAAAGATTCGCGACGCCGCAAGCGTTTTCGATGGCATGTTGCGGGAGCGGTGGCCGAGCGGCATGCAAGCATGCCGGCTAAATAGATGGTTTCAACGCGGCACGTTGCCACGCGGGGCTTCCGGCGCGCCTATGATGAGTTGTTGGAAGCGTTGGATTCGCGCAAGGCTGCAGGAGCGCGAGGGAGCCTGAGTCTATGCGATTTGTTCATCGAGGGCGCGAGGTGGATACGGCGGATATGCAATGTTTTGAGACGGGACATCCGTTCACGCCGCGGATTTTTGTCGATCGCGAGCAGGAATGTTTTGTGGCTCAGAATCGTAGCGGCTGGCCTGAGCCGAAGATGCGGTATGTGCCGCGTCATGAGGCTCGGCGGCTTGCAGAGTTGTATCACGTCGAGGATCTCAAGGTTGCGCTTTTGGAGAAACCGCCGAGATACATGACGTTTTACGATCGGAATACCGGGCGAACCTACGACACGCGGACGATGCGCCGCGTTGAGCTTACCGATAAGGAAGATGAAGTGATCTACGTGGCGGATGATCGTCGATGTTTTAATGTGGGGAAAGGTCAAGAGGTTCTGAAAGAACTGAGCCGGGAGGAAGCGGAGAAGCTGGCGGAGATATTTGGCAGGAGCGATCTTAAGGAACTCGTTGAATGAAACCTGTCGGCCCCTTGAGCAGCACATTGCCTTTTGTGTAGGCATGGTTCGCGACGCCGCAAGCGTTTTCGGTGACATGCTGCGAAAGCGGTGGCCGAGCGGCATGCAAGCATGCCGGCTAAATAGAGGTCATGGGGAATAGATCGGTGCTTAGATATTTCAATCCGGAATCACAGGCCAGGAATGCTATGGTGGCGCCGGGTTCGTGGGATTGGAGCAGAGCCATCGCTGCGGCCAGGTGGGCTCCGGATGAGAAGCCTGCGAATACGCCTTCTTCGGCGGCCAGCATGCGTGCGCCGTGGATCGCTTCGTCGTTGCTGACTTGCAGGTATCCGGTGACCAAGGTTGGGTCGAGCAGAGTGAGGTTTTTTCGTGAGTAGCCGCCGCCCTGGATTTTGTGGTTGCCGTCGGTGATGGGTTTTCCGGCGAGAACGGCTGCGGATGCGGGCTCAACGAGGTAGCAGCGTATTTTTGGGTTGACTTGTTTCAGGAATTTTGCGATGCCGGTGAAGGAGCCGGCGGTGCCGGCGAAGTCGAGGAAGACGTCGATGGTGTGGGCGGATTGTTCCCAGAGTTCCGGGGCGGTGGTTCGTTCGTGTGCCAAGGCGTTGGCCTGCATTTCAAATTGATCGGCGCGGAAGGCGTGTCGCTCGGCAACCAATTGCCTTGCTCGCAGTTCGACGAGATCGAGGTCCTGGCCTGAGACCTGGCCGGGGGTAGAGCCGGGTGCTTGATCGACGAGTATCACTTCAGCGCCGAGTGCTTGCATCATGCGGGCGCGCTCGATGGTGTTGCCGCGAGACATGACGGCGACGAAGGGATGGCCCATTGCTTTGCAGACGATGGCGAGTCCTGTGCCGGTGTTGCCGCTGGTGAGTTCGACGACGGTTTGGCCGTTGTGGAGGAGGCGATTTTCTTTGGCGTATTTCACCATTTGCAGGGCGATGCGGTCCTTTTTGCTCAGGCCGGGGTTGAGGTATTCGAGTTTTGCGAGTAGTCGGCCGCGAAGGTTGTGGAGGCGGGCGATGTTGTGGAGTTCGAGCAGCGGGGTCTTGCCAATGAGGTCGGTGATGGAATGGTGGAGAGTGGAGAATCGTAAAGTCATTTGAGAATTACCTGTTGGGGATCCAACGGTTCCATGTTTTTTCGACGTCGTCGTAGGTCATTTTGTAGGTTTCTTTAAGCGCGTCGGCGCCGTCCTGGCCGTCCTTGATTTTGTTGATCATGGCGACGAAGGCCTTGGAATCCTTTGTTTGGAGCATTTCGACGATGGTGCCCGCGACGGCCTGGCTTTCGTAGTCGCTGACAGAGTCGACCAGTATTTCCTTGAGCGTTCGTTTTTTGGAGATGAATTTCTGAATGGCCGAGCGTTCGTTTTCGGTGCGGAATTGTGCGTAGCTGACCCGAGCCGGGATGCCCATCCTCAGCCAACCCGTCAGCGTTTTGTTGGTGCGGTAACGAGCGATGAAGGCGTTAGTCATCTGCCAGGAAAGCGTGCGTCCGAACTCGCCCAGGCAATCCTGTGCCGAAGTGCGGGCGTCGGGCGATTTGCGGTACATGATTGCCGAGCCGATGCCGTCATCATTGACGGTGAAGGTGCCGATCACTTTGGTCAGATTGGTGCGGCCCATCGCTTCGCCCACCGCGAGGAAGGCGTTTTTGCCGGCCAGCACGTACAGCGGCAGCTTGCCCGGGAAAACGCTTTCGTTGAGCGGAAAATCGAACATCTTGGCCGACGCAATGTAGGCGCCTTCGACGTTCTTCTTCAGAAAAGACTGCTCGGAGGCGTCCCAATCGGTGTAGACCAGACAGTGGGCGGTCTCGATTTCGGTGAGCTTGATGTTGGACTTCTCGCCGATGGTTTTGGCTTGATTGCGGATCAGGGTGAGAGCCTCGGCATCCTGCTTGGGGGTCGGCTTGACGTATTTGATTACGGTGCCGTTGTCTTTGACGAACAGTTGCAGCGTGGAAACGTTGGGCTGACTGGCGGAAGAGGCGGCTGCGGAGTCCCCCGTGAGCGCTGCCAGGCCGCTGTAAGCGGGACGGCGGATGTCGGTCTTGACCACGATGGCTTTCGCGCGGGTTGTCAGGGTTTTTATCTGCGTCTGCTGCTCATCGTTCCATTCGCTGCTGACTGTCAGTGCTGCCAGTCTGGCATCGACGAGCGAGGCGATGGAATAGCGATCGAAGGTCTGGACCGCGGAACTGTCGGCGATATCCAGCAGCGAGCTTGCGACAGCGAGGAAATCGCGGAGCGTTTTGGCGCGATCGCCTGTGCTGGCCCGCAGATTGGTGATGGCGGTGGCAAGCGATTTGAGCTCGGCGAGATCGCTCTTGGCGGCGAAGGTGCAGGCATGATCGAGGTCGCCATAGAGAGAGAGGTGCAGGACGGCCATCTGGGTGTTGGCGGCGGGATCGGCAGGTTTGCTCGCTGGCGTCTGCTTCCACAGATCAGCCAGCGTCCGTGCGGCGGAGGCGCGATCGACCCACAAGGCCGCTTCCGTTACCGCTTCGCGGGTGCTGGTGGTGGGGTCCTTTATCAGTTTGAGTGCTTCGCGAGCGGTCTTGATGCTCGCTGCCGCCTGGTCAGGATAGCCGCCCTGGACCTGCAGCTTTGCGAGCTTGCTTTGGCTTTCGGCCACCAGCGCCAGGAGGGAATCGGACGCTTTCGAAATGGCTCCGTAAGCGAGTTCCGTCACGACATCCGCTCGCGCTTGCGCGACGGGCAAGGTCTCTTCCACCAGCAGCGGCAGCACGGCCTTGGCCATCGTGCCGCGGGCTTCGAGGTCCGCGCCGCGGCGAATGGACAAGCCCAGCGCGTGCAGCCACAACGTCCGCTTCAAGTCCGTCGGCAGCCCGGGCGATTCGGCATCCTTCCACAATTTGTCAGCCGCGTCCCAGGCTGCCTTGCCTCTGGACTTCAGGATCGTCTGGACCTTGGATGCGAATTCAGTGTCGAAGCGTTTCTGCGAGGCCTCGGACAGCAGGGGCGTCAGCAACATCTCGCGGTAAGAGGGCCATTGCAGGGTTGCTTTCTTTTCAACCTTCGCGGGTTCTTTTGGGAGCTCTTTTGCGACTTCCGGCCCCACGACCGGCGGCTTGGGCGTCTGCACCGGCTTGAGCTTCTCCAGCGTCTGTTCCGGTTTCGATACCGGCGCCTGCACCTGTTCGTCGTAGGCCTTCACATTGGGAAACAGTTCCCCGTCCTCCGCCCACGCCATGCCTGCCATGCCGATCGTCATGAAAAAAAAACAACACGGCCCCAATCGACGCATTTTCATGTTTCCTCTCCAAAAATTGAAGAAGCCCGAAGATTTTGAAT
This sequence comes from Phycisphaerales bacterium, assembly GCA_009781185.1. GTDB lineage: Bacteria > Planctomycetota > Phycisphaerae > WQYP01 > WQYP01 > WQYP01. The sequence goes on from WQYP01000160.1 coordinate 5,174, forward strand.
TTTCGCTTTATTCAAATCTTCTGGCTTCTAGTTTCTGGCTTCTTCACTTGCCGGAGGAGGGAGTCGAACCCACACGCCCTTGCGGACAATGGATTTTGAGTCCATCGCGTCTGCCATTCCGCCACTCCGGCGATGGGTGGGATTATATGCGATGAAGAAGCCAGTAGCTAGATGTCAGAAGCCAGAAGTTTTGAAGGAGGGCGTGATATGTTTTGCAGATCCGCCCATGTCGCATCCAAGGCGGACGAGCGTTGATTTTCGATCAACGGCTAAACTCTCAATGATACGACCTTCCCCGCAAAGCCCCGCATTGCCATGCGGGGCTCCACCCCGCAAAGCGGGGTCGCTACCGGTTATTCAGCGTGTTATCGCCGCTGCATCCATATTTTCACGACCTCGAGGGCTGGCGTGCCCTGGAGGGAGTAGGTTCCGTGGTCTTCCGGTTTTGAGCCGGGCTTCCACTCCCAGACGAACGCGCCCATGCACTGTGATGGCGGGACACTGCTCCATGTATCCACGAAACTTTCGTAAGCGTGCAACTGCTCGTCGTGATTGATCGCTCCTTCCGCGACGTAATTCCATGGCTGATTGATGGTATTTTCCAAATTGTGCCAGCCTACCTCCGTAAAAAAGAACGGCTGCTTCCGCTTCTGCACAAAATCCAGAATGTTCTTCTTGATCGGCTCCCACGCCTTGTTCAATTGTTTCACTGTTGCGCCGGGCTTGTCGGCCAGTTCGTTGTAGTTGTTCATGCCGATGTAATCCACCAGGTCCCAGAACTTGGGGCCGCCGTGGGCGTCGTCGTAATGATCCCAGTTGGCGGAGTAGGTGAGCAGGCCGTGGTAGTGCTGCTTGATCTGTGCGATGACCTCGGCCCAGCGGTCGCGGAAGGATTCGGTGGAGAGGAGTTCGGAGCCGACGCAGAACAGGGGCACATCGCAGTTTTTGGCGAGCTTGGCCATGAATGTGATGTACTGCGTGTAGGAGGCGAACCAGTTGTCCCAGTTGTTGGGTGCGATGACGCCCCGCCATTCTTTGGTGCCGGCCTTGTTCAGGAGCACGATGGGCATGAGCATGGTATTCATGCCGCGGGCTCGGGCGTGACGGAGAATCTGCTCGATGTCTTTTTGCGAAGGCAGGTTCTGCCAGACGATTGAGATGGACTCGGACTTGGTGTTTTCCTGTCGGGCGGCGATCGCGAAATTCACCCAAGTACAGCCCATGTCCGCCAGGTCGTCGAGGGCTTTGATGTAGGCATCTCGGCCGTTCGGGTCGGTCAGTTGGATGGAGAAGCCGCGGATTTGCTCGGCTTTCTTCGCCGGAGATTCCGCGTGGGCGGCGGAATGAAGGGACGAGAGCATCGCGGCGATGGCGATGAGAACAACGGCGAGATAAAGCGTGAGGCGGCGTGACACGAAAAACTCCGAAAGAACGATCAATGCTGCATTGTCAGGTAACCTTTCATCGGTTTCAAGACCGCCTTGCGCCGCGGTGTTGTCAAGAAGTAGAAATGCCACCTTCTAATTCGTTCCTTCACGTTCCCGCATCTGTTCCGCCGCTCGCTTCTTCGCGACCATTAACCGATTCGCGTACCCTTCCACTTTTTCCGGTGGCGGTGCTGTTTCCGTTGGCTTTTTCGCGGACTCCGCGGTCCGTGGCACCGCGGGATGGCCCCCCCCCTTCGCCGCCGAGGCCACCACCTGCTCCAGGCTCGCTACTCGCTCACGTAATGTTTCACGCTGCGTCTGCACTTCTTTTCGGCCCGCTTTGATCGTTCGATAGGCCTGCAGATGTTCGCCACGGCCGGCCAGCACCGGCATTCCGCGGAAACTCGTCCGCCGGAACCAGTCCGCGATGTTCAGCCGCCGCCATGCCACGTCCAGCAGCAATCCGGCGGCCAGGAAAATCAACAGTGTTTGCCACAACGGCCAGAATGTTTGCACCGGTTCCGGTTTCTGATCGAAAACGTTGTTGAGCGTATCGAGGTACTGGCCGCCGCTGGTTTCGGCGATCGCGTGCAGCAGCGGCGCGTTCGGCCGCAGGTCACGATATTCCGGCGGATAACTCAGCACGCCGCCGCCCGTCGACAACGGCTGCTGCGTGGCTCCGTCAAAGACCGTGACCAGATAAGTTCCGCGTTCGGATGCGGCGAATTTTCCCTGATACTTGCCGGGGCCGATTTGTTCGAGTTCGACTTCTTCGCTCCTGACGTCGGAGTTCGGCCGAAGAATCTTGGCTTTCATGCCCGTCCAGTTATTGATCGGGCGGCCTGTTTCGTCCGCGGCATCTACAGTCACCGTACCACTCGATCCCTCGATCATCGTGCTCGTCGTGAGCCCGCTGCTCTCCTGCGTCCGCGATACCCATCGCACCACTTGTGCCCAGAACTTCTCGTACACCGGCGACGCGACGAAATCCTTTCCCCACCGCGACGACGAATCCGACGTGTACGCCACGCATTTGCCCAGTCCGATCACCCAATGTGCCAGCACCGGATCGTCCGACTTGAGTCCGTGGAGCGCCAGCGTCGCCCGCGGCTTGAGTGTCGTACCCACATACCCATAAATTTTGGGCAACCCCTCGAATCCCTGCAACAGCGGCGAATGGTACCGCGCCATCACGATTCCCTTGGGTTCTTCCACATATGGCTTTTTGTTGATGATGAACGCTTCCTTGGCGAAGATCCGCGGCAACTCACGCGAATCGTTCGTGAGATAAAACCGCCCGTGGCCATTGCTGGTTCCGGAGGCCCCCATCCCCCGCGGATTCCCCGCCACCTCCTGCAAATATCCCACATCCACATCCCCCGGCTTGCCCAGGCCGATGCAGGATGTTGTGATGCCGTGCAGGTTGTAATTCTGCCGCACCATCGCGACGGACCCTTCCAATTGCTGCTCGGCGTCACTGGCGTCGGCGAACATGATCACGTGTTTGGCCATCGCATTGACATGACTTCCATTGAGCAACTGATATGCGTTGTACAGTGCCGTGGTGCAGTAAATACCGCCGCCGCCCGCACGTACTCGCCGCGTATCGCTTGACAGCGAGCGCTTGTTCGCCTCCGTCATTTGCAGCAGCCGATTGCCGCCGATCCACCGAATCTCCGTATCCACCGCCCCGATCATCGCGTAGTCCCGCGAATCCAGTGCCTCGATTACCTTGATGGACCCCTCGTTGGCCAGGTCCATTTTTTCCAGGCCCGCCCCGCCCTCCGCCGGCGCGCCCATCGACCCGGACTTGTCGTTCACGATCACTACCGCGATCGACGCAAGGCTCTCCTTCCGCTTGATGTCCATCGAGACCGGCGAAACCGTCTCCAGCGGCGTGCTGGCGTAATCGCCCGGACCAAACGAATCATCGCCGCCGACCAGCACCAATCCTCCGCCGAAATCCGTGACCCATCGCCCCAGTTCCTTCATCTGCGTCGGCGAAAAATTCATGACGCCTGCGTTGACGTCGTCCAGGATTACGCAGTCGAAACTTGCGAAATCGCGGGCGGTCGCGGGGATCCGCGATGACGGGATCGTCTGCACGTCCAGGCCGGACGACTTGAGCGCCCGCGAAAGGTAGTCCTCCGTCTCCGGTTTTCCGCGGACCACCAGCACCTTCCCGGTCGCATCTACTTTTGTAAACGCATAGCCTGTGTTGTTCGCCTCGAACGTGTCGATCGCTTCGTCCACCGTTACCGTGTAATGGTGGTATCCTCCCCCTGCACTGCTGAGCGAGTCCGGGATGTCGATGACGTTTGTTCCAGCCTTGAGGGTGACGCGGTCTTTCTGCATGAATACGCCGTCACGCATGACGCTCAAACGCACGGTCTGCGGGATATCCGACGAGATAATCGTGCGGATCATGAACGTCGCATCCTTCCGCACCCGCGGCGGCACAATCACCTGATCCACCATCACTTCGTGCCCCTGCGTTTGTGCCGCCAGCAGCATGACGTCGACATCCACGTCCTGAGCTGCCGCGATGCGTGCTTCTTTCATCGCGTCGCCGGCGTTTTGATTGCCGTCGGAGAAGAGCACGATTCGTTTTTGCCGGTCTGGCGGAAATGATGCCATTGCCAGACGCAGCGCTCTTGCAATGTCCGTGTGCCCGGTGTCGGCGACCTGGGCATTGGGCGGCATCGGCCCCTTCGCCGACGGCAACGACCCCAGCACCGCATCCTTCCCAAACTCCACGACCGCAAACTGATCGTCCTTCCGCATCTTCTGCGTCTGCGTCTCGATCGCGTGCCTCGCCGCATCCCGCGCTGCGCCCGGCACACTCTGCGATTGATCCAGCACAAAAACCACGCAGATTCCGTTGGAGTGCCACACCAGCCGCGTCCCCGCCAACGCAAATACCAACGCCACCACCAACGCACACCGCAAAATCAGCGACACCCACCGCCTCACCGCCCCCCCCCCTTTCCCCGGC
>WQYP01000161.1 GCA_009781185.1 Phycisphaerales bacterium
CGTGATTCCGGTTTGTCGATAGGGGGAAGGTCGTGTCACGGATGTTGTCGCATGGAGCGGCAAGCACGACGAAAAACGTCACTGGGAGGTCATGGATGACCACGGATCAAATCGCGACGCTTCTGCCAAAGCTCCATGAGTATCTTCTGAGGTTCCGAGACTGCTTTTGCAGGCGGGCCACGTTCGAGCATCTGGAGACCTATCTTGCCGGGTTAATCTCTGAGATTCCGCGAAAGAGCGTCGAGCCCATCGCTCTGGCGGCGGACGTGCCGGTGCGGACGCTTCAGGAGTTTCTCTCGGCGTTTGAGTGGGACCACGCGAAGGCCCGCAAACAGCTTCATTTCATGGTCGCCGACCATCACGCCAGCGAAATCGCCATCGGCGTGATCGACGCGTCGTCGCATCACAAGCAAGGCTCCAAAACCCCCGGCGTCCAGCGCCAATGGTGCGGGGAAATGGGCAAGAAAGACAATTGCATCGTTGGACAACACTTGCTGTATACGAATAACGATGCGACGAATCCTTTCGGCTGCGTTTTGTGCAGCGATTTGTTTTTGCCGGAGAGTTGGGACACCGACGAGGCTCGTCGCAAGGAGGCGGGCATTCCCGAGGAGTTGCATCACCGGACCAAGTGGAAGATCGCGATCGATCAGGTCAGGGAGGCCATCGGCAACGGCGTGCGGTTCTCGCATCTTGTTTTCGACGAGGATTACGGCAGCGTGCCGGGCTTCTGGTTCGACCTCGATGAGCTTGGCCAGCGGGGCATCGGCGAGGCGCGGAGCAACTTTTTGTGCTGGGCGACCGAGCCGCATTGCCATTCGCTTCGCGCGGAGCACTCGCCGCGAGAGGTCTCGAGCCTGGCGGTTCACAGCCCGGCGTTTTACAACCAGGACTGGACCGAGGTGGTGGTCAAGCCCGTGACGCGTGGAGAATCACGATGGAAGTACAAGGCAACACGCGTGCAACTGACCAACACGCCCAAAGGCCACAATGTCCCTACCCAGCGCCGCTACTGGCTGATCGTGGCCAAATCGCTCGATACCGACGAAACGAAATACTTCATTAGCAACGCGGACGCCCAGGCCACCACATATTATGACGCATTTCGATACGTTATTTAGCCGTCGCCCGGCGAAATGAGGGAGGAGCCAGGTTGTTCCCGCTGCCGGGGGCTGTCGCCGGGAGTGTCTGCCGAGGTCGAGGCTGAGGCTCTGCACCAGCGGCCAATCTTCACGGCGAAGTTCGTCCACGTCGGCGTAGACGGGCTTGTCCTGGAACGACAACTTGGGGCTGGGGGGGAGGATGTCCATGCATCGCGCCGGCTCACTGCTGATGGACAGGAAGACGGGCGAGCAGAAGGTTATTTACGTCCCACATGCCTTCGTAGCGCTCACTGGTACTATCCAGCCGAATGTCCTGTGCCGTGCCTTGTCGCCCGAATACATGGAGGCTGGATTGGCCGCGAGACTGCTTATGGCGATGCCGCCGGTGAAACGCCGCCAGTGGAATGAGGCGACGGTGCAGAAGTCAGTCCTGAACCGTTACGACACGACCATCACGAGGCTCATGGCGTTACCGATGGGCGGCAATGTGTGGGAGCCCGAACCGATTGGTCTGCCAATGACGCCAAAGGCAAAGGCCCTGTTCATCGAGTTCTATAACGCGCACAACGCACAACAACAAGCCGGTGAAGGTGGCGACCTTGCGGCGGCATGGTCGAAACTTGAAGGGTACGCGGCGAGGCTTGCGCTCATCATCCATTGCGTTCGATTCGTCAACGATGGACGACTCTGCCGACATTCGCCGGGAACGACGAGCGCTGACGCCGGAGCAAATCGCTTCACTGTTGGCGGTTGTACCACCGCACCATCGGATTGTTTACCGTTTAATTCTGTCTACCGGGCTTCGCCGACAGGAAGCCGAGGATTTACGATGGGGCGATGTACGTTTTGGTTCGCCGAACTCATTCCTGCAACTGCGAGCTGAGGCAACCAAGAATCGTCGTGCCGCTATGCAGCCTTTACTGAGCAGCGTGGCGGCGGACCTGCGAAAGCTACAGGGTGATGCTGGTGATAATGACAGCGTGTTCCCTTCGATTCCAAGTATATATATTCACCGTAAGTATCTGGCGGCGGCTGGTATACCTTGGAAGGATGAGGATGGTCGCCAAGCTGATTTTCATGCCTTGCGGCATACCTTCGGCACGCTACTCAGTAAAGCGGGTGTACCGCCCCGCGTCGTTATGGAACTGATGCGACACTCGGACATGCGACGGACCATGAAGACGTACACCGATCCGCGTGCTTTTGATCTTGCCGGGGCGGTGGAGAAGCTACAACTACCAATCGGTGACGATTCGTTTGCCATCTCCGCAACGGGAACCGATGTCGAAACGGTTGATTCCGGCGTTGCAAAAAGCGTCACCCAAAGCGTCACCTGTCCACAGGCTGCGATAGGTGTATGTTCGGCTGCAATCGGCGAACCAGACGAGGTTGCCGAAAATGCTGTAAGTTCTGTAATTGACGGTAATTGGCAACAAAAAACCCCTTCCGGCGAGGAAGGGGTTGCTAGCTGGGGGACTAGGATTCGAAGGCAGACGGAATCATCAAAATCCCAGCAAAATACGCATACTTTCAATTCAGGCGCACCTAAAGCGTCACCTACACTTTACCAGCCAATGGTTGCCGATGTCAATTTGCAGTCCGTGATCGACGCATGGCCCGATCTTCCACCAGCCATTCGCGCCGGCATCCTTGCCATGATCGAAGCCGCAAGCAAAGCGGGGATGCCCAAATCAGACCACAAGTAAATCACCGGCACAAACGGTTCTGTCGGCGATTGTGATGCCGGTGGGCGTTTTGCCAAACCTATATTTTTTTACCAAGGAGTAAAAAATGTCGTCAAAATCAACACGGAAGTCACGAAAAGCCCAGGAATCGCCAGCCCCATCGACGCGGGAGTCGCGGAAGAAGCCGCAGAAGCCGCAGAAGCCGCAAGAAAACGCACAGGCGAAGGCTGCCCCGATCACCCCACAAGATGAAGCAGTCCGCGTCGCCGCCGCGTTCATGACGGAGGAGGGCGTCGAGGTGCTCCGGGGAAAAGCCGGTGCCATCTTCGAGCCGGTCGAATGGGAAGCATGGTCACGCGAACCGCGACGGCTGCTGTTTGAGGTGCTACGGGACACGGGCGGAAAGCTCCGTGTCGGCGGGCAGACGTTCGATGATCCGTTTAAGGGTATGTTGGCGACGATGGCGGCATCGGACAGCGTAGCAGCCCGAGAGCGGATGGTTGAGCTTGCCGTCGATGCCGCCGCGAGCTTTCACGGCAAAATGCCGGAACTGCCGGCCCAAGCCATTGTAAAGCGGATGGCGGAAGTGGGCATCTCGCCGCCGACCGAGAAGGCGATGACGAAGATGGTCCGGCAGGCAGCCGGATCGACAGGCAACACGGAGAAGTCCGAGGACGAAACGGTGCAGGAAGCGGCAGAACGTTACGTTGCGTGGCTGATGGCGAGGGAGAAGATCGCACCGCCCGTCAAGCCGCTCATCCTTCACCGGGGGACGTTTCTCGAACGTGAGGGCACGAAATGGCGGCGGCTGACCGACGCGGAGATGGAGGTCCGGGTGACTGGCTTCCTTCAACAGGGCGGTGGGGCTCCATCGACCCCGTCCGTGGTCGCGGGGATCATGCTGAACCTGCGGGCACTGGCGTCTGTACCTGCGTTCGACGCACATGAACTGCCATTTTATGTGGCGGATTGGGCTACTTTGGCGGTCGATGATACGGCGTATATTGAATTTTCGAATGGACTTCTGCCAGTGGTGGATGTGGAGGCGGGAACATGTGGCATTTTGTCACTCATGGAACACAACTCAAACTGGGTGAGCGAATCTGTCCTGCCCTTCGACTATGACAGCAACGCCACGTGCCCGGGATGGTTACGATACCTCGACGAAGTATTGCCGAGGACGGGCGAAGACGACAACCGCCAACTCGTTCTTCAGGAGTGCTTCGGATACCTGCTGCTTCCGACGGCGGATCGCCATGCATGGTTTGCGTTGACCGGGCCCGCGAGTGCCGGGAAAAGCGTCGCCGCGAAGATCGCTGCGGAATTGGTCGGCAAGCAGAATTGTTCAGCACTCTCGCTGGGCGGCATCTTCGACCGTTTCGCAATACACGAACTCGTCGGCAAACGCGCCAATATCTACCACGAATCCGAACACGTCGATAAGGTTGACGAGGGCAGGTTGAAGGCTTTAGTCGCTGGCGACATGATGACCGCCGAAGCCAAATATCAGCGGCCATACTCGTTCAGTTGGCGGGGGAAGTTGATGATTGCCGCGAATAACCTACCGACCTTTTCCGACGCCAGTGATGGCATGTGGCGACGGTTAATCCGCATCCCGTTCGAAAACGTTGTTCCTGAGGACCGGCGTAACAGGAAACTTCCTGATGAGCTGAAGTCGGAACTCCCGGGCATTGCGAACTGGGCGTTGGCGGGGGCGAGGCGGCTGACGGAACAAAAGGGCTTCACTCACTGCGCGAAGTGCGAAGGGGCGAAGACGCAGCACAGGCTCGAATCCGACACGGTGCGGGCATTCCTCGACGAATACTGCTTCTCGCAGTCGAGCTTTTTTTCTACCACAAACAATCTATACGAAATATATAAATATGACACCAAGAAAAAAGGAAGAATGCCGGTGGCTATAAATGAGTTTGGCCGTCGCCTCACGAACATGGGATATCGGCAGAGTCGCATTCGCCAAAATGCCAGCGACAAGCCCGGGACGTACCGGGTACACGGGTATGACGGACTGGCCCTCAATCCCGAAGGACGAGAACTGCTCAAAGAATACTGCCAGAGAAACGGAATCAGCCAGGAGGGTTTTGGGGTGTCCATTCTCAGGCGAAATGAACCCTCAGGGGCAGACGAAACTGACCCCAAAAGCGGTCCGGGTGGTCCGGGCATGGTCCGGGTGAAAACAGGCAGACCCGGGCCATCCACAACCAGTAGCAAACACAAATAGTTACGAACGTTTTCAGGGCATCAGGTCCGGGTGGTCCGGGTTACTATATAAAATATAAATAGAAAAAGTAATAAGTAAAAAAACAAATAACGAAGTAATAAAAAAAGTTTATCCACTTCACCCGGACCACCCGGACCACCCCTGAAAACGCCGTGAAAAACAATATGTTTCTGTCTCCGTGTCCCGGACCACTACCCGGACCAACTCTCGATTATTCACAAAGTAAAGGAGATAAATCATGCCCAAGCCCCTGAACCAGTTCCTCCACGATCAGTTGGAAGCCGCCTTCGGTCACGTCAGGATCGTCAACGCGGGTCAGACCAGCGTCGTCGGGGAGACTACTTATTTCGACCGGCAGCGTAAGCTCTGCCGTGGTGTTGGTGTACGGCCCGGACAGTCCAGCGAGGAATACGAAGTAAACTGCCCATTTCACCCCGATACCGGCAAACATCTTCGCATCAATTACCGATGGGGAGACCTACTGCCAGAGTCGCGTTTCCTCAACCTGCACCCGGCCTACTGCTTTCACGGTTGCATCGACTCTATCGAAAAACGCAAGCAACTCTTCGCTATGGTGTTTCCCGATGGTGCCATCGCCCGCGAAGTGAAGCTCCCCGCCATTCCGCCGAAACAAGCTGACGCCTCGCCTCCACCTAAACCCACGCTGCCTGCTGGCTGCGTCCCGGTGGATCAGCTACCCCTCAATCATCCCGCCTGCCGATACCTCGCTTCACGCGGTTTCAATCCCCATGCCATCGCAAAGTCCAGGTGGCTTCGGTACTGCGAGTTTTCCGAGCGAGGAATCATCGTGCCGCGAATCGTCATCCCCTGCTTCAAGCTCGTGCCGCATCCTGAGCACATGTACCGTCTGGCAGAGAAGGAACTGGCCGGCTGGCAGGCTCGGCTGATCGGTCCGCCTCCGTATGAGGACACGCCGAAGTACCGATTCCCGCGAGGTATGGAAAAGTCGAAGCTCATCTATGGTGCCGAAAAAGCCATTCGTACAACTGGTCCTGTCGTTCTGGTCGAGGGTGTGGTGGATGCGTGGAAGATCGGAGAACACGGCATGGCTATCTTGGGGAAGACATTGTCGTCCATTCAGTGCGGTCGATTCGTTGCGGCATTTTTCGCCCGTCCTGTTCTCGTCATGCTCGACGAGGATGCCACCGACGCCGCAGAGAAGATCGTGAACGCCATTACCGCCGCACGCCGCGGACTGCGTGACAGTGCGCCGGTTCTGTCGATCCGTCCGCCACATGGTCGAAAAGACCCCGGCGAGGCATCATCCGCCGAGTTGCAAACTATCGTCACCAAAGCTCTGCGGAAGTACGAAGCTGGCGAGTAAGTCGCTCGCGGCCCCTTGCCATCTCAGGGTAAAATAGAAGTGAAGATGGTGGTAAGGATGCTGCCTGGGGTCAATAGGCACGGAGGCCGCAATGATCGACGCTACTTCTCAACAATCACGGACTGTCGTACAGGGTGAAGACTCTTCGCTCGGCAATTCGCCGAGACGACGTTCCAAGGGCCTGCGCGAGCACGACGCCGACGCCGAGGCTCGTCATGGTGCTGGGGCGGGTGTAGCATCGCCAGCGACCAAGGATGTAGCCTCACCCGCATCTGCGAGCCGCCCGTTGATCTCCGAGCTTTCGACGAGGGCTGAACGTGATGCGGCGAGGGTCAGGCGGGTGCTGCTGCCGAGTTGCCTTGCTGCTGTCATTGGTAAGCCGGATGTTCTTGGCGATGCGGGGATAATACAGGCTTTCGAGGATATCGTTGCCGATGCGGGTGCTCCGACCGATCCGATCGAAAGGATGATGCTCGAACAGCTCATCCTTTGCCATTACCGGTTGGCGATTCTGCAAGCGGAAGCCTCTGGTATGAAGGCTCCGGAGGTCGTCAAGGTATACAATGCGGCGGCGACCAGATTGATGGGCGAGTTCCGGAAGTCCGCTTTAGCTCTGCGCGACTACAGGCTGGGGCCGAATCGGAAGAGTGTGGCGTTCATTCGACAGCAGAACGTGGCCGCTGCCGGAGGTAGTCAGAGGATCGAATATCAGGATCAAAGTAACAAAGAATCTTTTTCATCTTTTTCAGGACAGAGCAAACTGAATAACCCGGAGGAGGAGAACCTACATGAGCTTCGTGAACGAGTGGCCCGTAGCGGACATGATCGTGTTGCCGAACCGACGGCAGTTGCGGTGGACGCCTGAAGCACGGCAGATGCAGGCGGAACGTTGCCGCCGGACGCAGCCGTGGAAACGTAGCACCGGGCCGACGAGTTTGGAGGGGAAGAAGCGTGTTGCGGAAAACGGGCAGCACAACCAGCGTAAACCGGGGTCGATTCGAGATTGCCGGGCTGCTGTGAGGGATGTAGGCGGTATGATCGAGCAGTTGGCCGATCTGCGACGCCTGCTCATGCCTTGCTGAGTCGAACGCCGCCGTCGTGGGGCTTGGCGTCCAATACGGCCCGTTTTGTGCGTAATGCCGGAGTTTCAGGGGCCTATTTCGGTTTGATGGCGAACACCTTCACGCTCGCGGCGTAGTCGTTCACGTTGTAGCGATTGAGCAGTTCGATCATCCGGGCATGAACGTCGGCGGTGGGTTGAGTTTCCGAGCCACAGCACGAGGACTTGGCGACCTTCGTAGGCTTGGCGGCCTTTGATGAGCTACCACAGCACGAAGATTGCTCGGCGGGGGCAGAGGGGGGATGTGAGCAGCAGCCGGATTGATTCTCGACTTTGGCGTAGGCGTTGAGGTCGGCTCCGCCGTCGATGACTTCGACGTGCTCGAAACCCGCCGCCTTCAACTGCTGACGGTAGGTTTCGATCAGGATGGCTCCGGCGATGCAGCCGACGTAGGCCATGATGTCCTGAGCGAGTTCTTCGGGCAGAGGTTTCTTGAGGGCGATGTCGCTGACGGCAAGGCGTCCGCCGGGCTTGAGGATGCGGGCGACTTCGCGGAAGACCGCTGCTTTGTCCGGGGCAAGGTTGATGACACAATTCGAAATAACCACGTCGGCGGAGGCGTCGGGCAGGGGGATGCGGTCGATGGTGCCGAGTTTGAAGGCGACGTTGGAGTAGCCATCGCGTTTGGCGGCGGCGTTGGCGCGGTCGATCATGGCCGGGGTCATGTCGATGCCGATGGCCTTGCCGGTGGGACCGACTTTCTTGGCGGCGAGGAACACGTCGAGTCCGCCGCCTGAGCCGAGATCGACGATGGTTTCGCCGGGCTTGAGGTTGGCGGTGGCGATGGGATTGCCGCAGGAGAGGCCCATGTTCGCCTCGGCGGGGATGGAGGCGAGTTCTTCAGGCGAATAGCCGAACGCCTCGGCAACCGCTCGCACACCCTGATGTGAATTGCTCAGGCTGCTCTCCGCAACGGCGGCGTACTTCGACCGCACGGCATCCGTCACATCCGATTTTTGAGGTTTCATAAGGGGTTGCATGATAGTCCTCGACCAAAGGCTGAACGACTGTAGCAGATAGCTATTGCTGAGGTCAAATGTTGCATAGTTGACTGCATAGTTTGCTGACCGATCTTCGACGCCTGCTCATGTCCCCCTCTCTTACGATGCGTCGAACTCTCCGATAGCTAAAGCGAAGTGTTCCTGTCGGATATTCCCGTCATCTCGCCCCTCGCCCGCCCGGCCCACAACCACGTGAAGCAGTTGAGGCCGGGCGAAGCGCGGGAGCGGGGCTGCGTTTGCCTCCACAGCGGAGGTTTGTCGATTCAGTTTGATCCTGCCAACTCCAGTGCTCGTGCGTAGGCACGTTGTTTGATGGCGTTGGAGTTGCCGAACCATACGCTGGCGAGACGGTTCTCGGCGCGGGATACGTCGTCTTTGCCCCGGAAGGTACGTTGGTGGTCGGCCCATTCGCTGACGGCGTTGTACGCGGCCCATGCGGTGCCGCGAATGCCGGGGAGGTTGTTACGGGGGTTCTCGAAGTTGGCGTTGAAGAGTGTGAGGGTTTGCAGGCGATTGATTTTCTCGCGATCTGTGGTGGCGGCGGGGAGCAGGGTATCGAAGTAGCGTTTTACGCGTCTGCCGGTCATTTGCACAGCCAGCATCGCATGAAGCTCTTCGTCGAACTGGTCGAAGCGGGCGGCGATGATGCCGAGCTTTTCGCGGGCTTCTTTGATCCGTGCGGTGAGGCTGGGGCGATGGCGGATCGCGATGCCGTCGGAGCCAGCATTGTGCAACGCGAGGTTGAGGGTATTCTGACAAACGACCCGCACCGTCGTCGGCAGCATACGTAATGATGAGGTTCCATCGTGGGAGTTGACGAGCAGGACGTAGGGCTTGATGAGGTCGTCGGGGCCGGCGCGGTATTCTTTCGGGATGCGGGCAAGCATCCACACCTTCCGACCGCCCTTGAGGGAGCCAGCGGTTTCGAACATTGCCAGCTTGTCGCCAACGAGCGAATCCATGAAGTCGAAAGCCTCGGCGTTCTGGAATACGCGGTAGTCCTTACTGACGATGCCGAGGATGGAGCGGGTGTCAGTTCGGACGTTGGCGAC
>WQYP01000162.1 GCA_009781185.1 Phycisphaerales bacterium
CGGGAGTGAGTGTGACGATGTATTTTTTCATGCCGATCCTCCTTGATCGCGGCGACATTGCCGTGATCTATCATCGGCTGGAAGGAAGAATCACTCGAAAATTAAAGTGGAATGAACCACTAGTGCTGCGTCAACACTAAAACTTGGGATGGCGATGTTGAGGATGTACGGAAAAAAACGATGGTTGACGCAAATGGTGATCCCAAATTTTAGTGTTGACGCGGCACTAGAGCATTTTTCATGTGGTCGTGGCGTGATGACATGCGCAGGAAGCGAGAGCCAAAAGCCCCGCATTGCCATGCGGGGCTCCAAAACGCTACGGGCGAGTGAAAAATGCTCTAGTAGACCTGAGTTAAGCTTTCATTCTATAATCCGCTCCATGAGCTTGCAAGTTCTTCATCTGCTCGACGTTTCCGCGCCGCTCGACGCTTTCGATCTGCTGGCGGTGTTGCTCGCTAACTTTCCACCGGGCATGCATCGGCTTGCTGCGCTGGGTCATCACAGCACGAAAAAGATGGCCGCTCTGGCTGGCATCGCTCCCGCATCCATCACGTTCCTTCCTTCGGCAGGCTGGGCGGATCCCAGCGGTGGGCGAGCTGTGGGAAGAATTTGCCGGGCATTTCAGCCGACGCATGTGCATGCCTGGGGCGTGTCGGCGGCCATCGCGCTGGCGGCCTCCAGATTCCCAGGCAAACGCATCGCAACACTCGCCGACCTCCCTTCGCCGCAACATCTGAGGCTCCTTCATCTGGTCAACTGGCGAGGTCCCAATCGTTTTACGTGGACGGCAACGTTGCCGAGCCTGCGTGAACGGCTGGGGTTGCCGTCGGTCCTGCTCACGCCGCTGGCGATTGGGGGGGGGCTGACGATCGCGTCTGCGGAAGTGGATGAGGTCGCTGTGCTGAAAAATACACTGGGCATCTCGCCGGAAGAAGGGCCGATTGTGCTTTTGGGCGGGGAAGGGCCGCGGGCTCGCCATGACCTGGGACTCTGGGTGGCGGGAATCATGCAGCACCTGCTTCCGCGTCTCCGCACGATCGTCCGTGAAGATCCGCGTGGCCGCTACGATGCCGGTCTGGAGAGACTGTTCTACTCGCTGGCGGACTCGGACATGCCGATACTTGCGCCGCCGGATATCCCTTGGCGAAAATTGGTTCAGGTGGCGGACGCCATGCTGGTGACCGCGGAATCGCCTGTTCCTGCGGGTTCGATCCTCGCCGCGATCGCCGCCGGCGTGCCGGTCGCCGCCGGGCCGACTCCGACCGTTCTCGATTTGTTACAGCATAACGTGAGCGCTTTGATCGCACCCTCCTTCAAGCCGCGTGAAATTTCGGCACAACTGGAAACGCTCCTGTCCACCCCGTCGTTAGGCCAATCTATCGCCACTGCGGCCCGGGCGCGGTATGCTTGCAATACTGGCACGGTGCTTGACGCTTACAATGCTCTTTACGCAACTGCTTTGCCCACGGAGGTAACCCGATGATCCGTCGCATGTTTCTTGCCGTTCCCCTGCTGCTCGCCGCCTGTTCCGGCTCATCGTCACCGCTCAACACCCTTTTCAACGCCAGCGCTACGGCCAACACCAGCCCCACCGCCAACACCACCAGCTCGGTCGAGACGCTCCAGCAGGACCTCCCGCCCGGCACGTCACTCTTCAAGGCACAGACCTACATGCTGTTGCACGGCTACACCCACACGTCGTCAACGGACAACACCTACATGTTGAACTACACGCGAGAGGAGCCGTTGTACCCCGGCATCACCCGCCAGTGGCACGTGATGATCTACCACTACAACGGCCAAGTCGCCCAATTGTGCATCAACCAGTCCGTCACCAGCGGCGTCCAGGCCCGCGACGCATCACAATGGCCCCCCCCGTGGGCTCCCCAATGGCCGCCCCAATGGGCTCACCAGGAGCATGGAAACGGAATGAACCCCTAGCTCCGAGGATGGCGAGATGGAACGTTTGCGTCTTTCTGAAAACGCCCTCGCCCCGCCCGCCCGATGTTCATGATGAATTCATGTAATCCCAAACAACGAAATCGTCGCGGACTGTCATCAGGATTCGTGTAACCGTGGATCCAGCAGCCGTCCGTTTTGTTCACATACAGAATCAGCGCAGGCGATTCCTTGCTGGAAGGCGTGTAAAAAGCCAACTGGCGATACCCACTTGCGCTCCAGATGTCGTAGGGATACGATATAGCAATACTTCTCCATATCGTATCGACATCCTCCGGGTCAGGGATATCGAAAGCACCCACTCCGCCGCTTTCATCGTTCAATACCCTGACTCTTGAAACCGACGAGGGAGAAACGCCTTTCGCTCCCATCTGCACGTACAAATCGGAAATTTTGAATGGAAAACTGGTTTCGCTGTGATTGACACTTTTGGCTGTTGCGGCTGCTTTTGTTTTTGTCATCGTCGTGTCGTCGTTGCATCCGGCCAAACTCATCAACAACATCAGCAACAGACATCGATTGAGGACGTGCGCGAACATTGATTTTATTCAGACTCCGTCACATGTTATCTTCTGTGAGCGATATCATCCACATCCCGAACAGAACCCGATCCCAGTTCGACCATTTTCGTGACGTCACGAAAATGGTCGCTATGATTGTGACCTGATGTCTGACATTAATGTCATCGGCTTTCGTCACGTTTGAATTCGACTCGGGCGCGTAAGCCGTTGTTTTCCAGCGTCAGGCCGAAGTCGGCGGCGGAAAAATGGCTCAGCACCGGTGGGGCGGCGGGGCCGGGCTTGGGGTCGCCGGGATGGCCGTAGACGGTCGATTCCATCGTCTGGTATTTGTCGTTCCAGACGTACTTGCCGCCGCCGGGGCAGGTCAGTTTGGCGTTCCAGAGTTGTTCGTGAACGGCGACGGGGTCGCGGTCGGGGTACAGACGCCGCCATTCGTTCAGGATCGGCAGGTTGTTCCAGCAGGATCGCTGCATGGCCATTTCATAGTCTGAACGATTCAGAGCGTTGGCCATCTCCAATATCTGACGGTCCGCGCGTAGGGCGAGGTTGGAGCCGAGCCAGGGTTTAGCGGGGGCGAGGGGTTTGCCGTTCTTTTCGGCCTGTTGGCGGTCCAAGCCACGATCGATCACGCGCTGCAGCAGCTTTTCATTGAGCGTGATCGTCAGGGATTTGTCGATGATCGTGTAGCAGAGCATCGTGCCGGCGGGGGGGCCGCCGTGGCCGCCGTTTGTCACCACGATACATGTATAGGGATGGTCTTTGTATTTTCGGAGTTCCCATTGTGTCATGCCGGGCGAGGATTGTTCGATGAAGACGCGTGCTGCCGTGAGGAAGGTCGCCAACTGGAGCGGATTCGCCACGCCGGCCTGCAGGGCCACCGGCAGACGCGAGATGTTTTTCTCCATGAATGTGTCCCTGTCCTCTTCTTTCACGGCCGCGAGGTCTTTCCAGAAGGGATCGTCGTCGGCATAGATGGAGACAAAATTGCTGATCCATGCGAATGGGTTTTTCAGGTCCGGTGCCATCATGGAAGCGAATCCCTCGCCTTGCTTAAACATGGAGGAATCGCGATTGATCGCCATGATCACTTGCGCCAGTGTGTCGTGTGGATTGCCGGCGGTGGGTTCGAACGCGGCGCCCTGCGATAAACGGATGATCTCGCGGTAGTCGGTGTTGAAAATCAACGGCATCACGGTCATGTCCGCGGCAAGCTTCTGCTGATTGATCGTGATTCGCAGAGCGATGGGATCGAAGCCCCATCGCCAGTTGCGTTGATAGTTATCCCGCCAGTTTTTGTAGGCGTTGGCTTCGGCTTGGGTGACTTCGGTGAGCGGCATTTCGCTGATGGGCGTTGAGAATGCGAGGGAACCGTAGGTGGAGGAGAAAACGCCGGTGGGTTCAAGAGTGATCCCCCCCTCCCCGCCGCCGAGGATCGGCAGGTCCGTGTGGATTGGACCGGAGGTGACGGTTTTCTTGACGAGTGAGTCGACCTGACTGGCCTGCAGTTCGGCCAAAACAGCGCGCGCTCGGGTGCGGCGGGAATCCGCGATCCGCCACTGCGGCCCGCACCAACGCCGAATCGCGGCGTCGCTTAAAAAGGCCAACGTCGTTTCGTCGGCGTCGCCCAGAACATAACGCGTCCGGAAGAAAATGTACTCGGGAAGCGTGGCGAGCGATTTCGTTTTGTCTTTCTGAACCGCCGCCAGCCGCTCCAATTGGCTCAGCGAATTGGTCACGACGACCGTGTTATTTAATTTTACGATATAGCTCGATGTGTCGCGGTTGGGGGAGAGGAAGCCTCGATAAGCGAGATCCTCGACTTTGCCGTTGACGGCTTTGGCTTGGGGATTGGTTTGGGCGGACAGGGCGATTTTGCCGTACAGAAGTGTTTCCAGCGCCGCGGACTGCGGGGACTCGAACAGGATCGCGATGTCGGTGCCCATCGGGAAATACAGGTCGGAACCGGTCAGGGCGGCGCTCTTGACCAGCGTCGGGCCCAGCAGGCGAGCGATGGTGCTTGTGGAGAGGCCGAGCTGGCGTTCGTAACGCTGAACGACGCCGATGTCTTCCGATCGCGGCTGGGCCAGACGGAGGACGGGGGTGTCGTGTTTGCTGGTTTCGTCAGCGATGGCCAAGGCGGCCTGAAACGTCGGGAAGAAAACGACGTGCTGGTCGAAGGGAATCTTGGACGCCAGCGGGTCGAGTTTCGGTTGCGCATCCTTGATGAGCGGTGCCCAGTCGATTTCCGCAACGGTGATCCCTTCGAGGGAATCGACTTTCACCGGCGTTTCGTTGGCGGCGGCGGTGGGCAAGGCACGATCGAGCTGGAGATTTTCGCTCATCGCCCGTGCGCCGGTGAACAAATCATAGGTGTCTTCCAGGGAACTACCGGAACGCTGCCAGCGATTGCGTGGGTTGTTGTTGGATTGTTTTGCGTCGGGCAAGGCGAGTTGGGCGAGGCGGGCTTGATAACGGAACCAGGCTTCGCCAGGAAGGCCTTGGGCTACCAGGGTTTCGTAATGGGTCTGTTTCGTTTGGAAGAAGGTCTGTTTGGCTTCTGGTTTTGCCTGGGATGCGGTGATTTTGAAAGGTAGCGAGGTGATGCCGGTGAAATCGGCGTTAGGGACGAAGAGTTTGCCTGTGATGTCTTTGCCTTCCGGCGCGCGGACCAGCAGTCGCGTGTTGCTGTCCATAAGCTCGTAACCGTTGGAGACGGAACCAGATGGGGTGCCGCTGAAATAGGCTTCGCCTTGTTCCAAGGAGAGAGAGGGTCGGATTGGCTGCACTAACCGCCAATCGAATTTGACGTTGTGATACTTCGGCAAGCTGCCTTCCAGCAGCGTGAGATCCTTGAGCGGAATGTCGTAGTAAGCGTCCTCGGCGATCGCTTGGGTGGTCAAACCGGCGCAGGCCATCACCAGGGTCAGGACCAAGGTGCGTTTTGAAAGTAACATCGCGTAGCTCCTTTTCTCAAATCCCACTCGAAAGGGCATCTTAACAAGCGACGAGCGGCGGACAAGCCTGTCGGCGAACGATCCCAACTGCGATCGAGAGTTAATGAGCGGTAGGTGCGGTTCGCGACGCTGCAAGCACGGCAGGAAAGGCTAAACTTTTTCGGCCACCCCGCAAAGCGGGGTCGCTATTCTACAAGCGTACGCATCGCCTGCATGCGGCTCTGGAGATGGCTGCGCTGGGCGAGCGATTTCGCATCGACGCCTTGGATCGCGTCGAGCTTCTTCTGCTCGGCGGTGAGACTGTCGCTGGTGACTTTCTCTGCAGGAATCGCTTCGGTGGTCAGAATGGTAAGTTCGTCGTCTTTCATCTGAGCGTAACCGCCGTCGATGAAGAAACGCTGAGGGCCAGAGGCGGTGGTGAGGCGGAGGATGCCGGCGCTGAGCTTGGCGGTCAGCGGGGCTCGTTTGTCGAGGATGCCAAGCAGGCCGTCGAAGGCGGGAATCTGAGCTTCGATGACGCTGGCTTTCAAAACGACGGCTTCAGGCGTAATGAGGCTGGCTTTGAATGGAGGACTGGTGAAGGAGGGGGCGGCTGGCATGGCTTACTCCGATCATTATTGGAAGATCGGCAGTGTATCGGTTCAGAAGGGTGGCATCAATCAGGAAGAGACGACATAAAATTGGTTCAATTCGTAAAATTCGTGGTGGGGTTCATGGCACCCGATAAGTTGAGCCGCGAGCCGACAGGCGAGCGTTTTTCCATGAATTTTACAAATTTTACGAATTGAACGAATTTTACGAGGCGGCCCTGAGGGTGAGTTGGATGGCTTGGGGAGGGCAGAAGAGTCGCATGCGTAGTCCTGCGGCGCCGATGCCGCGGTTGACGACCATCCAGGTGCCGTTGATGCGGTGGACGCCGGTGCACATTTCGGCGGGGAGTGTGTCCTGGCGGAAGAGCGGTGAGCCGTCGGGCCAGCAGATTTGGCCGCCGTGGGTGTGGCCGGCGAGACAGATGTCGGCCCCGGCGGCAATCGCGGAGTGCACCAGATCCGGATAGTGCAACATGACCAATTTGAAGTCGGAAGGGCGCACGCTGGTCATGGCGAAGGGAATGTCGGTGTCGATGCGGCGATGCTGGTGGATGCCGATGATGGCCAGACGAGCATCGGGGGTTTTGGAGGGTGAATGCTGGGTGGTAATGAAGTGGGTTTCGTTTTTCAGGAGGGTGCGAGGGGTACCGGCTTTGTCACGGGTCTGAGCGAGAGCGGGACCGAGCTTGGCGGAGTCGTGATTGCCCAGAATGAAAAAAGTACCCAGTGGCGGAGTGAGCGGCTCGAGCAGCCTGGTGATATTAGTCAGGGAAGTTTTCCAGAGCCAGGAGCGATGACCGAGGTCGCCGGTGATCAGCACGAGGTGCGGAGGAGGCGTGAGCTGCGAGAGATGGTAACGCCAGGGATCAAGGTGGCGAGACCACTTATTGATGTGCATGTCGGAAAGATGAAGAATCACCAGTCCATCAAAGGTTTTCGGCAAACGCTGACAGGGCAGGTCGAGATGATCAATATGAGGTTCGTGGAACACGGTTTATCGTCAGTAGTCAGTGGTTAGTAGTCAGTCGTTGGATTGCCGGGGATGCGTATGTCCATTTTGGAGTATAGCAGGGAGGGAGGGGCGTGTGACACGCAATGCAACCCAAAGTAGCGACCCCGCTTTGCGGGGTGGCCGGGAGGGAAGGGAAGGAGGGAGACGGACGGAGCAAAAAAGAGTATGCTCCGCACTCCAGAGCGTTTCACGGATCGCCCGGCAACTATTCATCACCGTGTAGCGTTCATGACTCAGGTGAACAGCCTCTCCAGGCTCTTGTGGGGAGGGATTCCAAGGAACCGACATGGCAGAGAAAAAAGAGGCGGACGCAACGGACGATTCTGCGGGAACGCCGTCGATATCACGAGAAACCGCGGAATCGAATGCCTACGTCACCGATTATCGTTCCGCGTCGTCCACGGCACAGGAAGTCGAAGAGAAGGTCGCTCCGGCGAAGGACCGAACATGGCGAGAGCGGTGGGGGCAGTTCCGCCAATGGTTCCGCCAATGGCTCAATTATTCGGATCCTGATTTCCAGGTCGGCTCGCTGGTCTACAAGCGTAAGGCCCTCCTAGTCATGTGCCTCTGGCTGCTCTGGGGGGACCTGGTTTTCAGCCTCTGTGACGGTCACGTCTACGGCGCGTGCATGGCGCTGCAATTGGATCGCATCGACATTCCCAAGGACTGGATCGGCTACATCATGGGTACTGCGGGCGCGTGGATCCACTTGTTCATGGTACCGATCGTCAGTTTTCGTTCGGATCGCACGCGGTCCCGCATGGGGCGGCGGATTCCCTACATCATCTGGACCATCGTACCGCTGAGCATCTGCCTGGCGGCTCTGGGTTTCACCGATGATATCGCGGCCTACATCCGCGCCTCCGATTGGCCTGACCGCCTGCATCTCGAGCCCACGCATCTGGTGATTATCGTCATTGCCGCAATGATCATCGTTTTCGACGTGGCCAATGTGTTCGTCAATTGCGTCTGGTGGTATTTGATCCGCGACGTAGTCCCGCCCAAGTTTATCGCAAGGTTCATGACCGTCTTCGGCATCGTCGGCACGCTCACCAACATGCTCTGGACCAAAATATTCTTCCCGATGCGACAGACGCATACCGCCTACCTCTACGTGGGGGCGTCGCTGCTGTACCTGTTCGGTTTTGGCCTGATGTGCCTGATGGTCAAGGAAGGAACCTATCCGCCGCCGGGAGCGATCCCCCACAGAGCCTCGTGGTTCGCCCGGTTCCGCGAAGCGTGCAAAATCTATTTCACGCAATCATTCCAACATCCCTTGATTGTGATGCAGTACGCCGGGACAGCCATTGGCGCCTTCGTGGGCGCCTGCGCGTTCTGCCAGACCTTCTTCTACGTGCGATACCTGGGCTTCAAAGACAAAGACCTTGCGGATTTCGGCTTCTACACGTTGTTGATTATTCTCGTGATCAAGTATCCCATCGGTTGGCTGATCGACAAAAAAATCCATCCTATGAAAACGGTCTTTTATTCGTCGCTCCTGCTGCTGCCGGTGCCGTTCTTTAACTTCTACATGCAGGACTATCAATTTGGCACTATCCTGATCTCGGCGTTCACGATCTACATGGCGATCGCGCTGTACCAATTGCCGATCGTACAGTTCAACTCACTCTCTGATTTTCCCCTCAAGACCAAGCTGTTTCCCGCGGCTCAGTACGGCCAGTTCAGCTCGGCCAACCAGGTCGTGGGAAATGTGATCCGGTTGGGAGCGAGCATCGTTGGCGCACGCTTCATGGGATGGATGAACGACAAATTCGGACAGGAGGGCAACAAGTACCTCTGGCTCTGGCAGGGACTCTTCGGCATGATCGCCTTCACCTCCATGTGCGTCATGTTCCGATACTGGCACCTCTTCGGCGGAGCCAACTTCAAACTGGACCTGAACGCCCCGCCTGATGCCGGAGGACCGTCGAAAGCTCAGTTGTGGCGACCCATCAAGATCGGAGCGTGCGTGGCGGCCATGCTCCTGGCGGTGGGCGTGTATGGCATGATCGTGCTGGTCCAGCGGCCGAACGTGTTCTTCGAAATCAACAAAGATCACCACTTGATGCACGCCAAAAGCCTGGAACATTTAGAAGAGCTTGTGGCAAAGGAACGCCAGGACATCGAAGCGCGACATGCGGATAACCTGCGAACGCTGGCAAAAAAACATCTGTTCTGGCAGCACGACGCGGCTGTCGAACTTGCCAATTACCAGAGCTCTTTCCAGACCCTGGAAGCAGCACATTGCCATGCTCGTGAGAAGTTCGAAAAAGCCGGAGCGAAAGAGGAGCCCGTCCATTCCGCCACAACACCCGCAACGCAGAGCACAATCACACCGTACGTGTTTAGCGTCCACGGATATTCGCGCCCATGAAATTTGCGCCAGGCGAATTTTTATGGCAAGATACAGCGAGCATGGATGCGACAGAGTCCCAACAACTTCAACAAGAGAATCGA
>WQYP01000163.1 GCA_009781185.1 Phycisphaerales bacterium
CATTTTTTGACATTTATGGGACTTTGCGTACATTAACGGCGACATGAGTGTCAGCGACAGACATGAATGTCAGCGACATGAGCGGATTTCATCGCAAAGGTGATGTTGTTTTCCGACCCTATTATTCTCGGATCCTACCTATAGGTAGGCGCATCGGCGAATAGGCGTATTGGCGAAACACGCATCGGCGAAGGAAGGCGGTAGTCTCTTTGAGGGCGGTACATTTTTTATGAATCTTTCATTTGAGACCTTCGAACAACCTCAATTAACCACGACGACACGACGGCACAACGTGAAACATAGAATCAAAACAGCCCTTTTCAACGTCGTCTCGTCGTGCCGTCGTGGTTTTTCGAAAGTCTCATTTGTGACTCGTCAACGAGGGGGGTCTTTCATGGGTTCTCGGGTGCGTTGTGGCCTCGTACGTCATGGCATTGTGCGTCGTGCCGTCGTGTCTGCGGTGGCTGCGGTAGCGGCATGTCTGATGAGCACTTCCGCGGCCCAGGCCCAGGCCCAGTGCCAGTGTCAGGGAGGGACGCTTTATGCGTGGGGGGATAATTCTTGCGGTCAATTGGGGGATGGGACGGATGTTCAGCGTGACTTGCCGATGCCGGTGATGCTCAATGGGGAACCGTTTAGCGGTGTGACGTCCATCGCGGCGGGGACGACGTTTACCATGATCGTCCAAGATGGTGAGATCTGGACATGGGGCGACAATACCTCCGGCCAATTGGGGGATGGGACGGAGCTTCCTCGCAACTTGCCGGTGCAGGTGATGCTCAATGGGGCATTTTTTTCCGGCGTGAGTGCCGTGGCGGCGGGAGGATCGAGCAGCTTTGCCATCGACACGTCCGGGCAATTGTGGGCGTGGGGGAGCAATTCCAGCGGTCAATTGGGAACAGGTTCGTCGGGCAACTGGCGTATGACGCCGCAGCAGGTGGTGTTCGGCGTCGGCGATGTGAAGGCGGTGGCGAGCGGTCGGAACTATTGCCTGGCGATTCAGTCAGATGGTCAGATATGGGCATGGGGTAATAATGCGAATGGCCAACTGGGGGATGGGACGCACGTTTCGTGTGCCTGGCCGGAGCAGGTGACGCTGGGCAACGGCGACCCGTTGGGCGGCGTGAGTGCCGTGGCGGTGGGGAACGCTTATAGCGTGGCGATCTGTGGAGCCGACGGCGAAGTCTGGTCGTGGGGAAATAATACCAACGGTCAATTAGGGATCGGGACCAGTGGCGGCGAGAGTTGCGAGCCGGTACAGGTGCAGGTGATGCAAAGCGGGGAACTGGTGCCATTCCTTGGCGTGACGTCGATAGCGGCGGAGGGCAATGCGACGCTGGCGGTGAAAGACGGCCAAGTGTGGGGCTGGGGCGAGAACTTTGGCGAGACTCCGGCGGAACTGTTTGCCGACGAGTTGACGGATATCGTGGAGGTTGCCATCGGTTTTCGGCTGGATGGTGAGACGGGTCAGGATGATTACAGTTACTTTGCGTTGTCGGCGGATGGGACGTTGTACGCGTGGGGCGATAATTTTTTTGGCCAATTGGGGTTGGGCACGACGGATGCGATGATACTGGAACCTCAGGAGGTGGGGGATGGCTTTGTGACGATCGCCATTAGTGGTACCCATGTATTGGCGATCAGGGATGTAAGCGGCGGCATGATGCATGCGCCCGAGCCTGGCAGCCTGTGCCTGCTGACCCTCGGCATCACAAACCTGCTCACACGACGACGAAAAAAATGAACTCGCAATCATTGTTCACGTTTTGGCGTGTCGTAGCACGCTAAAGCGTGAACTCCGGGGGGAGTGGGGGGGGGTTACTCCGGCAATTCGGCGTTGTTGTAGACGTTTTGGACGTCGTCGTTGGCTTCGAGGCCGTCGATGATTTTGTGGAGTTTCTCGGCGTTTTCGCCGGAGATCGCGACGCTCTGCGAAGGGATCATGGCCAAGTCGGCGGAGGCGAGTTCGATTTTGGCGGCTAAGAGGGCTTGGCGGACTTTTTCAAAATCCTGGAAGGCGGTGGTGACTTCGTAGCCTTCTTCGGAGGTGACGACGTCCTCGGCGCCGGCGTCGAGGGCGAGTTCCATCAGTTTGTCTTCATCGATTTTGGATTTCTCGATGTTGATGACGCCTTTCTTGGCGAACATCCAGCCGACGGCATTGGCGCCGGCGACGTTGCCGTTGTGTTTGTCGAAGATCATGCGGACTTCGCCGGCGGTGCGGTTGCGGTTGTCGGTGAGTGCATCGACGAGGATGGCGACGCCGCCGGGGCCGTAGCCTTCGTAGAGGACGGAGTCGAAGTTGACGGAGCCCATTTCGCCGGAGCCTTTCTTGACGGCCTTGTCGATGGTGTCGTTGGGCATGTTGACGGCACGGGCCTTGTCGATGGCGAATCGCAGGGCGAGATTGTCGTCGGGATTCGAGCCGCGCTTGGCGGCGATCATGATCAGACGGGCGATCTTCGACCACGCCTGTCCGCGACGAGCGTCGATGACGGCTTTCTTACGCTTGATGTTCTTCCAATGAGAATGTCCTGCCATGGGCGGCTCCCTTCAACTCTTAAGCGAGGAAATTGTAGCGAATCTGACGACGGAGGCGAAGCGAACATTTGAACAGCTTTTTATGGCAAATCAGGGCGATCAGAGCCGCGACCGTCAGGGAGCGATCCGTGCGACAATGCGGAAATAAAGCCTGTCGCTCCCTGACGGTCGCGGCTCCGATTTTCCGGGGCAATCGTCTGATTGGCCATCTTCCGAAAAAACTATCGGATCGGCGATAATGCCTTCTCCAAACTATACTTGGGAGAATGCAATTGCCCTGCCAATAACCTGGCTTTCCCCCTCACTCCCTTGCACCCTCTCTCATTGCTGTTACAATTTTCCCGGTTCGATTGATGAAGGACACAGATAAGGAGATCGTATGTTCACCCGTTTCGCGTTTTTGGCCGTCGTTGGCTTGACTCTTTGCCTGGGCGCCTGCTCCGGCAAGACCGCTGACGAACGCGACAGTCTGTTACGCCAGAACAAGGAGTTGCAGGATAAGCTTGATGCCGAGCATCAGGCCCGTGCGGATGCGGAGTCCCGCGCTTCTGCTACCGCCAATGTCGCCCCGGCCGCTACCGTGCCCACCACTCCGGAAATGACCGCTCCCGAAACCGCCACCGGTACCGGTACCGGCGCCGGCACCACCGACCTCGGCGGCGGCATCACCGTCGGCACCAACAAGCACGGCCAAAAGTTCATCCACATCCCCAGCGACGTTCTCTTCGACTCCGGCAAAGCCGCCCTCAAACCTGCCGCCAAGAAGTCTCTCGACAAAGTCGCCGCCATCATCAAGAAGGACTACAAAGGCCAGCAGCTCCGCGTCGAAGGCCACACCGATCCCAACCCCGTCAAGAAGACCGGGTGGGACGACAACTGGGACCTGGGCGCCGCCCGTGCCCGCTCCGTGTTACTCTACCTGATCGAAAAAGGCGTTGCGAAGAAAGATATGTACATCGCTTCCTTCGCCGACAACGATCTCAAATCCACCAAGAATTATGCTCTGAATCGCCGCGTTGACATCGTCGTCACCGGCGGCAAGTAAGGAGAAACCAGAAGCCAGAAGCTAGAAGCCAGAAGCCAGAAGTTTTGAGTTCGCCGAAAAGGGGGGGCTTGAAACTTTTGGGTTTTTGACTACTGGCTTCTGGCTTCTTCCAACGATGTTAGCGATCATCGACTACGGCATGGCCAATCTCCGCAGCGTTCAAAAGGCCTTTGAACGTATGGGTTATGCCGCGCAAATCATCTCCACTCCCGAGCAAGTCCAATCTGCCGATCAACTCATCGTTCCCGGCGTCGGAGCCTTTCAAGACGCCATGAAAGTCCTCAACGCCACTGACCTCACCGGCGCCATCAAAGACTTCGCCAAGACCGGCAAACCGCTCCTCGGCATCTGCCTGGGCCTCCAACTCTTCACCGACCTCAGCGAAGAAGACGGCCTCCACCAGGGCCTGGGCCTCATCGTCGGCAAAGTCGTCCGCTTCACCGTCGACCGCCCCCCTTACAACCTCAAGGTCCCGCACATGGGCTGGAACGCCCTCCATCCAACCCCCAACACGCCTCTCTTCAAAAACCTTCCCGCCGATTCCCACGTCTACTTCGTCCACTCTTATCACCTGGTTCCCGCCGACCCTGCCGTGATCGCCGCCACCGCCGACTACGGCCCTCCCTTCGTCGCCGCCATCACTCAGAACAACATTCTCGCCACGCAGTTCCACCCCGAAAAATCTCAGCAAGTCGGCGCCCAGATCCTGAAAAACTTCGCCGAATTCAAACCATAACTCTACTTCTTCTCTCGAATAGATTTTAAAAATTTAGCAAAGTAGACCTGGTCAGCATCGAGCCCATCGCAACTTTCGCTCGAGCTGTCATGATCAACTTGGCCAAGTGATAACATCCGATACAGGAATCGCCGCATTTTCTCAGGATCAACTTCCTCTGGATGCTCGAGATAATAGAGAACATCTTTTTCTTCAAACTCTTCGGGCATTGCTCTGATTCCTTTTTGATGTGTTACCAAGGAAGCAGATCACAGCGCCGCCCAAAAAAGAGAGCGGACACCGCAATCCGCCGCTCAGAGGCTCTAGCGAAGCCCGTACGACAACGAATCACGGGCCGCTCCTTTTGGAGCGGCCCGAATCCAATTTGGTCGTACATAAATCGCTAGATTTCTGAGCCAAATGAAAACGAACCGCTATTTTCAAAAATGCTGTGGCGCAAGCGCCATCATTTCATCGTTGATCCTCCTGCGACAAACACAGTACAAACAGACCGAGCCATCAAATTCTATCTTAACGTCAGTTCAACGTAAGCAAAAAGGAAAACGTTTTATCTTGCTCATTCCGGCCGACCTTGTCATACTCTTCCGATGCAGTGGATGCCCAGTTTCATGATCCCCAAGAACATGGCCACCGTGCTCAAGGCAGGCGCGGGGAAGATCCAGGTTTCGCCACGGCTGACCAACTCGGCCACCCTCGCCCCGGCTCAGGTCCTCGCGGAACTGCAGACCTCCACCACCGGCCTGACAGAAGAGGAAGCACAACGACGCCTCGACGAACTCGGCCCAAACATCGTCACACACGAACAGCGATTCGTAAAACTGCGACTGCTCGGCAAAGCCTGCCTGAACCCGCTGGTGATTCTGCTGCTGATTCTCGCGACGATCTCGTTTGTCACCGACGACATTCCCGCCGGCACCGTCATGTCCCTGATGATCGTTCTGGGCGTCCTGCTGCGGTTCATTCAGGAAGCCCGCGCCGACACCGCCGCCGCGAAGCTCAAGGCGATGATCCGCGTCACCGCCACGGTCGTCCGCGACGGACAGGCCAGCGAAATCCCGCTCTCGCAACTGGTGCCTGGCGACATTCTCAGATTAGCCGCCGGAGACATGATCCCCGCCGATCTGCGGATCCTCTCCTGCAAGGACCTGTTCCTCACCCAGGCCAGTCTCACCGGCGAATCTTTCCCCATCGAAAAATTCGACACCCCGGAAACCCTCGCCAACAAAACCCCCATCGAACTCAAGAACATCTGCTTCCTCGGCACCAGCGTCGAGTCCGGCTCCGCCACCGCCGTCGTCGTCGAGACCGGCCTGAAAACCTACCTCGGCTCCATGGCCAGCACCGTCACCGCCGCCCCGCCCCCGTCCAGTTTCGACAAAGGCGTCGCCAGCTTCACCTGGCTGATGATCAGGTTCATGCTGGTCATGGTGCCGTTGGTCTTCCTCATCAACGGCTTTGCCAAGCACGACTGGATTGCCGCCTTTTCCTTCGCCCTGGCTGTTGCCGTCGGACTCACGCCCGAAATGCTTCCCATGATCGTGAGCGTTTGCCTTTCCAAAGGCGCGATCCTCATGTCCCGCAAAAAGGTCATCGTCAAACGGCTCAATTCCATTCAGAACCTCGGCGCCATGGACGTGCTCTGCACCGACAAGACCGGCACACTCACCATGGACCACGTCATCCTCGAAAAACACTGCGACGTCGTCCGCAACGACGATGACGGCGTCCTCGAACTCGCATTTCTCAACAGCCATTTCCAGACCGGCCTGAAAAACATCCTCGACCGCGCCATCCTGCAACACCAGGAAGTTCACCAGGACGCCTCCGTCGCTGATTACACCAAAATAGACGAAATCCCGTTCGACTTCGTCCGCAAAATGATGTCCGTCGTCGTCGCCACCCCCCCTCCCCACGGCAAACATCGACTTATCTGCAAAGGCGCCCCAGAATCCGTCTATCCCCGCTGCACCCATTTCGAGCTCGAAGGCCAACTCTATCCTATGGAGCAACTGCTGCTCGACGAGCTCAAGGAAGAATACGACCAGCTCTCCAGCGACGGCTTCCGCGTCCTGGCGATCGCCTACCGCGACGGCGAACCACGCAGCGTCTACAGCAAAGACGACGAGCACGACCTCATCCTCAAAGGCTACGTCGCCTTCCTCGATCCGCCCAAGGATTCCACCGCCCCGGCCATCGTCGCCCTCCAAAAGCACGGCGTCGCCGTCAAAGTCCTCACAGGCGACAACGAACTGATCTCCCGAAAAATCTGCAAAGAAGTCGGCATCTCGCTCGACCACGTCCTCACCGGCCCGCAAGTCGAAGCGATGACCGACGACCAGCTCGCCAGCGAAGCCGAAGCCGCCACGCTCTTCGTCCGCCTCTCCCCCGCCCACAAACAACGCATCATCAAAGCCCTCCAGGCTCGCAAGCACGTCGTTGGCTTCATGGGCGACGGCATCAACGACTCGCCCGCCTTGCGAGCCGCGGACGTAGGCATTTCCGTCGACACCGCCGTGGACATCGCCAAGGAGGCCGCCGACGCGATCCTGCTGGAAAAGAGTCTGATGGTTTTGGAGGAGGGCGTTCTCGAAGGCCGCAAGGTATTTGCCAACATTCTTAAATATGTTCGCATGGGCGCCAGTTCCAACTTCGGCAACATGTTCAGCGTCCTGGGCGCCAGCCTCTGGCTGCCGTATCTGCCCATGGCCCCCATGCAAATCCTCACCAACAACCTGCTCTACGATTTCTCCCAGGTCCCCATCCCCACCGACGAAGTGGACCCCGAGCAGATCGCCAAGCCTCGCCCCTGGTCCATGCGCGAAATCTCCCGTTTCATCCTCTTCATCGGCCCATGCAGCTCCGTCTTCGACTACACCACCTATTGCATGATGTGGTTCATCTTCAAATGCTCCGACCTGGGCCTAGTTGACCCGCAGGGCATCGTCACTGCCACCACTCCTGTGGACGACACCTACGCCGCCCGTCTCTTCCAGACCGGCTGGTTTGTCGAATCGCTGCTGACACAGACGCTGATCATTCACGTGATTCGTACCAACAAGATTCCATTTTTCCAGAGCCGCGCGAGTTGGCCGCTGATCGTGACCACCGCCCTGATCATGATGATCGGCATGTACCTCCCCTTCTCCCCCCTTGGCCCCTGGCTCAAATTCGTCCCCCTGCCCGGCCTCTTCTGGCCCCTCATCCTCGCCACCCTCTTCTGCTACGTCCTGCTCACGCAAAGCGTCAAAGTCTGGCTCATCCGCAAACTCTGGATCTAACCCGGAGTTACCCCGGAGTGCACGCTTCAGCGTGCCCCCTCAAAAAAAGGTTCATCGTGGAATTTAGGGAGTTAGATGCATGGATTTTAGAACGATCGGAAGTGGGTTGGCCCCGGCAGGGACATGAGCCAATTCCATATATCTGACTCTTTAAATTTGAAGAAGAACAAAAAAAAGAGACATCGGGCTCGGCGAAAAAAGTATCCTCGGAGCCCGGAGCCCCGCATGGCAATGCAGGGCCTTGGCGCAGAACTTTACCAGATCATTTGCCCACCCCACCCCTTTTTCCCTCCCCACTCCCACCCCGCTCTCCTTTCCCTAATAACCCCATATCCATTTTTAATGGATGCATGTACATGCGCCAATTAAAAATGGATATGGGGTTACTGTGGTGTTGTTCAGGTAAAGGGGAGGGGAAGAGGGAGGGAGGGGGGGATCGTGGCAAATACTCGGTGCCAAAGCCCCGGATTGCCATCACGGGGCTCCAACCGACGCGTAGAAAATGGCCTGCACCCTGGTAATGCGGGGCAGGTAATGTGGGACTTGGCATTGCCCGCGGCATGGATGTAAAATAACTAAATACATTCGTGCTCTGGAGCGTGGGGAGAAGACGCTCCGAGCTATTCCGGTTGACCTGATATGGAGGAAAAACACCGCCGTAGTAGATGAAACAAAAACGCCACCGCATAGGCTGGCGTCATAACCTGGGAATGATCGAAATCCAGCAAGATTTAGGTGCTTCCCATGCAACTTCGCAAACGCGTTTTCGGGCGATGTTTATTCGCGTTGTTGCATGGGCCTCTTGCTGGAGCCTCGATCAGACGCGGCGGACAGTGCCCCTTTCATATCCGCCCGTCAACAACGATCCGGATCAGCCCGAATCCACGTTAGATTTGGCTTTTTTTGCAGAAGTTTTTTCACGGAGAACAGTCGATGTCGTACAACAAGCACAATGTTTCAGGAAAAAACGTTCCCACCTCGACCATCCGCCCACATTGGGCCATCAGGTTCGTCCTGATTGCATCCTGCGCGATGCTGACAGCCCAAACCGAAGCACCAACCCCAAAGCCAACAATGAAGAGCGCCGACGCATTTGTATTGCTCAGTTACACCAATCGCACAAAAGAAAAAATCACGGGTTTTTCAGATTCTTTTTCAATGAAAGATGCTGAGAGATCTAGTGGAGCTGGACGAGGGATACCAGCACGATGCGATCCCCTCGCAACGACATCTGATGTGTTTAAAATTAGCATACGCAATCCCGACGCATCTATAGACGAACTAAAACAAAATGTGAAGGCGATCCAATTTAGTGATTGGAAGGTCCGCTCGTTTAGCGTCCCCGGTGGCACGATCGAACTTAAGCAATGAAAAATGCTGGTCGAGGATCAAGACGGGTGACTGGGGTATTATTACTCCGAGCATCATTTATTGAACATATCAAGAATTTAGCCACGAGCCGATAGGCGAGCGCTTTGGCACTTGCGATGCGTGGCACCTCCTGACTTCGTCGCTGATTGCAGAATAAATCATAAGTCTTTATTTGACAAGATCGTCAGCAATCATTCACGCAAGATTCTCAAGAACATCAGCGTCGTGTTTTACGACATGACCAGTCTCTACTTCGAAGCAGAGGATGAAGATGACCTGCGTAAGATCGGCTATTCCAAGGACGGCAAGTTCCAGAACCCGCAAATCATGC
>WQYP01000164.1 GCA_009781185.1 Phycisphaerales bacterium
AATAGGGTCGGAAAACAACATCACCTTTGCGATGAAATCCGCTCATGTCGCTGACATTCATGTCTGTCGCTGACACTCATGTCGCCGTTAATGTACGCAAAGTCCCATAAATGTCAAAAAATGTTGGACATTTTGTCTTAGACAGGGACGACAAATTTTCAGGGAAATGCCAGGGCAATTGCATATGGAACCCCGAACCGCGACCGCCAGGCAGCGACCGTGCGATAACACCGCAGTCGATCGCAGCGCCAGAACCCCGACGGCCGCGACTCGGAACTCCATATGCGATTGCCTTGGCATTATAGCAAACACGATATGCAGTGCAATGCATATCATACATAATATATATGGTGGAACAAGAATCATCCTACGCCTACATTGCATAATGTGAAGTTTGATGAATTCCAAGTTGAGCGAGTCGCGTTTGGAAAAGCGGTACGAAAGTTCCGGCTCAGGGCGGAGCTATCCCAGGAGAAACTGGCCGCACTTGCTGGGCTGTCCCACAATTACATGGGAACGGTGGAACGCGGAGAAGAAAACATCTCGCTTATCAGCATCTGTCGCATTTGCCGGGCTCTCAACGTGACCTTGAGACAATTGGTGAAGGAAATGGAAAAGCACCAAGCCCAATAGGCGAGTGTGCCCATTTTTGGGGAACGCCCACGTATGCCGCAACGAAACGAACCACAGATACAGATGGAACCTCTGATTAACCTCATACCAGCTGCTCTGTCTCAATCCTCCGCAAGCGATGATCAGAGCCGCGACCGTAAGGGAGCGACCCGTGTGACCATGCGAAAATACCGCCAGTCGCTCCCTTACGGTCGCGGCTCTGATGGCCGAATGGTGGAGGGTTGAGACAGAGCACATACCAGCCACAAAAAACACAAAAAATGAGTGATTTCCTTTGTGTTTTTGATGTTCTTTGTGGCTATTGATGGGCTCATCAGAGGTCTCGAATGACGAAATTCGTCATGGCTCCCACCATTGCCTTCCCGCCCATTGCCCGCTACCCTTACTCAACACTTGTCCGTTCTCTTGGAGTCCTCATGGCATCCATTTTTGACAACCCTCGCCGTGTGCGTGAAGAGATGCTCAATCATCCCACCGGCAATCTCGTGCCCATCGTCGTCGAAAAATCCGGCCGCGGCGAACGATCCTACGACATCTTCTCCAGGCTTCTCAAGGACCGCATCATCATGTTCGCCGGCGGCGTCGACGACAGCGAAGCCAATATCATCATCGCTCAGCTCCTTTTCCTCTCCAACGAAGACAACAAAACCGACATCAACTTCTACATCAACTCCCCCGGCGGCAGCGTCACCGCAGGCCTTGCCATCCACGATACGATGCGATTCCTCCGTTGCGACGTCGCCACCACCTGTCTCGGCCTCGCCGCCTCCATGGGCGCCTGGCTCCTCGCCTCAGGCACCAAAGGCAAACGCTTCGCTCTGCCCAACGCCCGCATCATGCTCCATCAGCCCCTCATCGGCGGCGTCATGCAGGGCACCGCCACCGACCTCTCCATCGAAGCCAAAGAAATGCTCCGACTCCGCCAACGCATGTACGAACTCATGTCCAACTACACCGGCCAGCCCATCGAAAAAGTCCACAAAGACTGCGATCGCAACCTCTGGCTCGAAGCCGACGAAGCCGTCACCTACGGCGTCATCGACGCCAAACTCGAACGCATGCCCTCCGCCACCCCCGGCAAAGGCGGCGATTTGGCTCCCCCCATCCATGACGACGGGAATTAGCCATGGATGAACGACGTGAATGGCCACGGATGAACACGGATAAACACGGATGGGATGAAAATTCGAAATTCGAAATTCGAAATTCGAATCAAATTTCAAATTCCAATGTTCAAAGTTCGAAACACCGCCCACACCATTCCTGTGCCCATGGGCTGTTTCGAACTTCGAATTTTGAACTTTTTTCGAATTTCGAATTTCGAGTTTGGAATTTGATTCGAATTTCGAATTTCGAATTTCGAATTTTACTCATAGTCCTTTTCGCCTGCGGCGTTCTTTCCGCCTGCGGTCCCGATTACAACCAGATCGCCAACCGCCTCCGCGAGCAGAACATGTCGCAGGAGAAGCAGATCAAGGATCTTCAAGGCACGCTTGCGGCACGTGATGTCACCGTCAGGCAGCTTCAGGATCAGGTCGATCTGCGAACACCGCGGATTCCCACGCTACCCGACAATCGTCTCAACGAGCTGTTCACCGCCGCCAAGCTCGAAATCCGCCCCCAAACCGATTCCTGGCAAATCGACGCATCGAAAAATCTCACCGCTTTCCGCGTTTTCATCCGCACTTTTTCCGACGACGACACCAACATCCCCGCCACCGGCACTCTCACCATCGAAGCCTTCGAACTCCCCGCCGCCCCTGCCCAACCGCGTCGACTTGGCACCTGGACATTCACGCCCGCCGAGATGAAAAAAAACTGGTACAGCGGCTTCGGCCTCAACCAGTTCGCATTCAACTGTCCTTGGACCGCCCCTGCCACCCCCCCCACCACCACCGACATCCTCTTCAAAGCCACCTTCCTCGACGCCCTCACCGGCAAAGCCCTCGAAGCCCACCTCAACAAAAAAATCACACTCCCTTAGCGGTCGCCCTTGGGCAACCTGACAACTACCACCTGCCAATTGGCAGTTTTATAAAGAGTCTGTATGAGGAATTCGACCATTTTGTGAATCGCTTCTTCGCATGCGATCGCATGCGCCAAGCCAAAGGGATGATTGAGGTGATCCGATGACACTCAAAAACAATATCGAATTGGCCAATACTCGCGAAAAACTTCACGAGTTGGAAATGCGATACGCACGTCGGCAGAAGGAAAAACACATCAATGAACGCGTCCACGAACTGACGATGGTTTCCCTGAAACGATTGATTAACCAGCTAGAGCATTTTTCACTCGCCCGTAGCGTTTTGGAGCCCCGCATGGCAATGCGGGGCTTTGGCTCTCGCTTCTTGCGCATGTCATCACGCCACGACCACGTGAAAAATGCTCTAAAAGAAGAAATCACGCTCTACGAGGTCCATCAATCGGCCGCTCGTTCCTAACAGTACAACGCGGGTTGCGCTTTCAGGTGGATATCAGAGCCGCGACCGTAAGGGAGCGACCCGTGTTTTTGAGGCAATGCCGCCCGGTCGCTCCCTTACGGTCGCGGCTCTGCAGCGCAACCCGCGTTGTCCTGTTAAGCGTTCTTACGTAAATTCGTAGCGTTATTTAGCCGGCATGCTTGCATGCCGCTCCGTGGCATTGGCATCTTGCCAATGTCCCCGGCCCTTCCCGCCCCCCTTCCAATTGACCAGCAAGGTTAGGCCGGGTGGTGAAGCACTTGGCGAAACGAAAACGACCGCCTGTGAACCCCAACACCCGGCCCCTGACCCCTGCTAGGAGAATTCCATATCACAAAACCCGCCCTGCCTAACCCCAATTCCAACCTCGTTGGTCTCAGTTGCCCCTGGAATGGGGGCGAACTCGGCTAGATGATAGCTTGTCCCCATTATGGGTGCAAGAACACAAGATCTTGACTATCGAAAAATGCGTGTGCTGTTGAAGCAGTGGAGGACCGATGCCGGTCTTACACAACGCAACATGGGCACACGTCTGCGGAAACCGCACACGTACGCCTATAAGGTGGAGGTGGGAGACAGACGCCTTGATGCGTTGGAATTCATTCAGTGGTGCAAGGCATGCAACGCCGACCCGTTAAAGAAGTTTAAGGAACTGTTATCTATCTGACTTTTCGGGTATGCACATTATGGGTGCAACAAGAACTGCAAGAACACAAGACTTGGACTATCGCAAAATGCGTCTGCTGCTGAAACAGTGGAGGAACGATGCCGGTCTTACCATACGCACCTTGGGCGAACGTTTACGAAAGCCGCACTCGTACGTCCATAAGGTGGAGGTGGGGAACCGACGCATCGATCCGCTGGAGTTCATTGATTGGTGCAGAGCCTGCGGCGTTGATCCGACAAAAAAATCAAGGAACTGTATTTCTGATTTTCTGATTTCTCCGCAAGCCAGGCACTTGACGTAGCGGCGTTTTGCATACATAATGTATGCAAAAGAAAGGGCGCTGAATTTACATGCACATCGTCTCCCGTCGCACACTGAAAGCCTTCTCCGCGACCCATGCCGATGCCGCCAACGCCCTTGATGCATGGTATCACGTCGCGTGCCGGGCCAAATGGACCAGCATCGTGGAGGTGCGGGCATATTTTCCCCACGCCGACGCTGTCCATGTAGCCAGCGGTCGCACAGCGACGGTCTTCAACATCGGCGGAAACAAATACCGCCTCGTGACGGACATCCACTACAACCGCGGTAAAATCTATGTACTGCGAATCATGACGCACAAGGACTATAGTTCCAACCGCTGGAAGGAGATACTATGACCACCCTCGCGGCCCTCCCCCCCCTCCCCCCAAAAAACCAATATGCTCAGCTTGCGAGAGCTTTTCCGCCCCGCGTGATTCGCTCCCAAAAAGAGTACGACGCCACTCTCGCAGTTATTCACAAAATCGCTGCCAAGGGCGAAAATACGCTCACCCGGGACGAATCGGATTATCTCGATTCGCTGGAAATACTCATTGAGCGTTACGACGACGAGCATTACCGGATGCCAGACGACAAACGGACGCCATTGGAACGGCTCCAGCACGCAATGAAAGAATCCGACATGAGCACCGCCGACCTCGGCCGCCTGCTCGGCAATCGCGGCCTGGCGTCACAAATCCTGCTGGGACGACGACAGCTCAGCAAAACCCACATCCGTACATTGGCAGACCATTTCCACGTCAGCGCAGATTATTTCCTCTAATCATCCGCCGCCCATTCTGTACCGTAATCTCCTTCATGACCGCAACCACTCTACCATTGGCGCAAAACTCCCCCTCCGCGCCACGCCGCAAGCCCTACCTCGTCGTCCGCGCACGCCGAAGCTGGCTCAGCGTCAATCTCCGCGAACTCTGGCTCTTCCGCGACCTGCTCCTCTCCCTCACCGCACGCGACATCAAACTCCGTTACAAACAAACCGCCCTCGGCGTACTCTGGGTCGTCCTGCAACCCCTCCTCGCCGCCGGAATCCTCTCCTTCGTCTTCGGAAAACTCGCCAACCTCCACGTCGACGAAACCGCCACCGGCAAACGCATCCCCTACTTCCTCTTCATGTTCACCAGCCTCGTCGTCTGGAACTTCTTCGCCAACATCGTCAACAAAGTCTCCAACATTCTCGTCGGCAACTCCGCGCTCGTCGCCAAAGTCTACTTCCCCCGCCTGCTCCTGCCGCTCTCGGGCGCCATGGGCATGCTCGTCGATCTCGCTGTCTCCGCCATCCTGCTCATCATCCTCCAACTCACCGCCAACATCCCCTTCGGCCCACAACTCCTCTTCGCCCCGCTCATCCTCCTGCTCATCATGTCCGCCGCCCTCGGCATCGCCATGGCCGCCACCGCTCTCTCCGTCCAATACCGCGATGTCGCTTACATCCTCCCCGTCATCGTCCAATTGCTCTTCTTCGCCAGTCCCATCGCCTATTCCGTCGCCAACCTCCACGGCCGCTCCGCCGCGTTCTACCAACTCAACCCCCTCACAGGCACGCTCAGCTTCTGGCGATGGAGCATCCTCGGCACCCCCTTTCCCCCCCTCTGGACCATCGCCTACACCGCCGCCTTTTCCCTGCTGCTCCTGCTCACCGGCACCATGATTTTCCAACGCATGGAAAGAACCTTCGCCGACATCATCTAACGGATGACGAAAAGACCTTTATTTCGCCGAGACTCTCCCGCTATAATCAGCTCGAGTGCTTTATGACGCAAACCATCAGAGCTTACTTCGACGGCAAGACCCTCGTTCCGGACGAGCCGGTCGATCTGCCGCTGAATCGTGCACTCACTCTTACCGTTGAGTCCGCAATTGAGCCCTCCTCTCCCACAGATTCCATCACGGGCGTTGAGCTTGCCCGCTCGGCATTCGCCGGTCTATGGCAAAATCGTACCGATATCGGCGACTCACTTGAATTTGCTCGCCAGCTTCGCAAGGATGCCGAGACACGACGATGATCCTGCTCGATACGGATGTGACGATCGATATTCTCCGCAAGTATCCGCCAAAAA
This sequence comes from Phycisphaerales bacterium, assembly GCA_009781185.1. GTDB lineage: Bacteria > Planctomycetota > Phycisphaerae > WQYP01 > WQYP01 > WQYP01. The sequence goes on from WQYP01000164.1 coordinate 6,141, forward strand.
CACTTCGCCGCCTATCTCCGGCTAAAAACGGGTCAACCCTACACCCACTGATTAAAAATTAAAACTGCAATCTCGCGATTAGGGGGGACAGCTCTGATTTCGACCACATCATCATCCGCCACCCATTCACCACCGTAGAACGACTGACGAACGACAAGTTCACCTTGTCACCTTGTCACCCCGTCACCTTGTCACGTACCGGTGAAAAGATGTCATCCAGCGATCTCGCTGTCTCCGTACGCAACCTCTCCAAGCGTTACATGCTGACCCACCAAGGCTCCCGCCACGCCACTCTCGCCGAACACATCCTTGACCGAGCCCGCCACCCCTTCCGCCGTCCCGACACCGAATCCTTCTGGGCCCTCAAAGACTTCAACTTCGACGTACACCGCGGCGAAGTCCTCGGCATCGTCGGCCGCAACGGCGCAGGAAAATCCACACTCCTCAAAATCCTCTCCCGCATCACCGACCCCACCACCGGCACCATCGAGCTCTTCGGACCCGTCGGCTCTCTCCTCGAAATCGGCACAGGCTTCCACCCCGAACTCACCGGCCGCGAAAACATCTTCCTCAACGGCGCCATCCTCGGCATGCGCCGACGCGAAATCCTCCAACAATTCGATAACATCGTCGAGTTCGCCGCCGTCGACAAATTCCTCGACACGCCGGTCAAGCGTTACTCCTCCGGCATGTACATCCGCCTCGCCTTCGCCGTCGCCGCACATCTCAACCCGGAAATCCTGATCATCGACGAAGTCCTCGCCGTCGGCGACGTCGAGTTCCAGAAAAAATGTCTCGGTAAACTCCAAGAAGTCTCCAACGAAGGCCGCACTGTTCTGTTCGTCTCCCACAACATGGCCGCCGTCCGACAGCTCTGCACCTCCGCCATCCACCTCGACCACGGCCTCCTCACCAAGCACGGCAAAACCGACGAAGTTGTTGACCACTACACCACCACCCGCCCCGTCCCTCCTACCCTCCGCCACCCCAACAAGCACGGCCTAACCCTCTTCACCCTCGACCTCCTCGATCCCACCACTAATATCCGCACCCACTCCCCCATCTTCAATCACGATTACATGCTTAAAGCTCACATCCACGCTACAAAGGAACTCACTTACGCCTCTCTCCGCCTGCGTTTCTTCGACGACTCCGGCACCAAAATCTCCTCCATCTATTCCCCCGAAGAAGGCATCCCCCCTTTCACCATGCACGGCGACATCCACTTCACCTTCCACCTCCCCCGCCTCGCTCTCTTCCCCGGCCGTTACATCATCAGCCTCGAAATCGCCCGCCCAAACGACCCAATGGTCTACCTCAGCGTCGAAGACGCCCTTTTGATAGAAGTCCAACCCGCTTACCTCAACGGAGCCACCTGGTCCTACGAAAAATCCCACGGCCTCGTCCGCCTCGCCAACTCTGCCCAACTTGAATTCGGAGTTCACGCTTTAGCCTGTTCTTCCGCGAAACACGCTAATCCTTGATGAATCGGACAGCTTTGTACAAAAGCGGCCTGAAAACAAGCTACTGGACACTGCGCAAAGCGGCATGATGCCATAAAAATGGCCACACCCTTTTTCTTGCAAATACGAAAAATTCCTTGACGCTCCACCAAGGAGTGGCGTAGAGTGACAGCATTAATGGTTGGCTGCTTGGCTTGAGTCACTTCACGTGCAGGAGTTCATCATGGATCTGGAAAAATTGGCTTCTCGTGCTCGGTGCATTCTGTCGGTGATCAGTTTATTGGGGCTGCTGGTGATGGCGGCGGGTCTGTTTCTGACCCTGACGGTTTTGTCTCACGTCGCGGGTTCCGCGGACTCTTATGCCAGAGACTGGGTGGAAGGGTTGTATTACGTGGGCGGGCCGATGGCGCTGGTCGCCGCGGGGTTGCTCATGATGGTGATACCCGCGGTGTTGTATCCGATCACCAGTCTGCTGTTCCGGCGAGCCATCGACATGCGATACCAGACAGAACAGTTTTTAACCGCTCTGGACGCTCAGCGCAGGGCACTGGAAAAGATCCGTGATGTCGCCTGCCTCTCCGACGCGGCCAAGCAGGTGGCGTTCCGCAACCAGGACCTCCAGGCGCTGCGGGCGGCAATCCACGAAGATATGGACAAGGGTGATTTCGAAGCCGCCACCATCCTGGCCAACGAAATGGAACGCCGCTTCGGCTACGTGCTCGAGGCCGACCGCTTCCGCGAGCAGATTCAGGCCACCAGCCGCGCGGCAATCGACGCCCGCGTCCGCGAAACTTCCAATCAGATCGATATCTTAATCGCCAAGCTCGAATGGTTCGGCGCCACACGCGAAGCCGAGCGTATCCAACGCCAGTTCCCGGCACATCCCGAATCCCGCAAACTCATGACACGCATCGAATCCGCCCGCGATGAGCACAAGCTTGAACTGCTCAAGGATTGGAAGGATGCGGTTGCCAGGGACGATATTGAGCGGTCGGTCAAGCTCCTCAAGCAACTGGACCAGTATCTTTCGCCATCGGAAGCGACGGCTTACAAGGAAACAGCGCACGATGTGTTCCGCAAACGCCAGCAGCAATTGCAAACGCAGCTCGCACAATATGTGCATGACAAAAACTGGAGCGAAGCGCTGCGGATCGGCCAGCAAATTACCGATGAGTTTCCGAACACCCGGATGGCCGCAGAGGTGCGAGAACGCCTGCCGATCCTGCAGGAAAATGCACGCTTGTCGGCGCCCGCTTGAGGTGCGTTATTTTTTTCGAGTTTTTTCCTCCACCGCATGGGCCGCGGGCTCCAATTCCATGGCCCGTGCCAGCACCCGCCGCACGGTCGTGAGCTGACCACTGATAAATACCTTGTCCATCGCCGGCATCTCCGGCTCCAGCTTCAACTGTGCCAGCAATATCGCCGACGCGTATGCCGCCTTCTTCTTCACCTCCAGCGCATTGCTCAGCGTGACCCCCGACAACTTGCTCGGCTTCCCCCCCCCCCCCCCCCCCCCCCCCCCCCTCTTCCGATCCCCCCGCGGGAAAAAGCCCCCCCACCCCCCCTCGCCTTTCCCCTCTTCTGTTTCACCCGCGGAAAAAATCCCCCCAACCGCCCAACTCCCCGACCGGGCTCTCCCCCCCACAACCCTCACCAACCCCTCCGCTCCCCCCCCCCCCCCCCCCCACACTCCCAAC
>WQYP01000165.1 GCA_009781185.1 Phycisphaerales bacterium
CGATCAGAGCCGCAACCGTCAGGGAGCGATCCGTGCGACAATGCGGAAATAACGCCTGTCGCTCCCTGACGGTCGCGGCTCTGATTTTCCGGGGCAATCGTCTGATTGGCCATAAAAAATGGCTACACCCAACACATCAGAGCCGCAATCGTAAAATTGCGGTTATTGTTCCGCAATCTTACGATTGCGGCTCTGATATAAAATCATGGGAGTCACCATGCCCGTTCCTCTCATTCGCCCGACTGCCGTCGCCGTCTACGTCTTCCGCTGCAAAGTTCGCTCCAAATACGAGTTCCTCCAAATCCGACGCTCCTCCAAGGCCAGATCGCACCATCACACCTGGCAAAACGTCTCCGGCAACATCGAACCGCGTGAAATTGCCCTCCAAGCCGCCCTACGTGAACTCAAAGAAGAAACCAACCTCACACCGATCCGCATGTTCCAGGTCGAATGCCTCGAAATCTTCTATTGCAACGTCAGCGACTCTCTCTTCCTCATGCCCGTCTTCGGCGTCGAAGTCGCGCCCAACGCCAAAATTATCCTCAATCACGAACACACCGCACATCGCTGGATCCCCGAATCCCAAATCGACTCCGCCTTCATGTGGCGTACCCAGAAAGAAGCCCTCCATCTTCTCCTCGATTACCTCCGCCACGGCTCTCCCGCCGCCCAATTCCTCGAAATTCCACTTCCCCTTTGATCATTCGCATTTCTACGAGCGACAGGCAAGCCTGCCGGCCAAATAATTTTTTGGGGGAAGGCGCGCAAAATTTTGCGATCTCATGCGTATATATCAGTATCAAACGTGCCGCGGCGGGAGGTTGTCCGGTCCGTTCGGGAGAAGGGCGGATCCACAGCCTCCCGCCAGCGGTTCTACAAATCGCCAGATTTTTCTGGTACAGTCTGCGGCATGGCAGCTCCGCAGTATCATCCGTTTCCCAATACACACTGGTCGCTGGTACGCCGGGCCGGGGCGGATTCGCATCAGCCGGACCCCAAAGCGCGGCGACTGGCGATGAACACGCTCCTGACACGCTACGAACCGGCGCTCAAAAGCTATCTGCTCAAACGGCATCTCGGCGATGACGCGGACGATATCCTGCAGGCGTTTGTGGCGGATAACGTTCTTGAACGGGAAATGCTGCGGCATGCTGATGAAGGACGCGGGAAATTTCGTACGTTTCTCATCGCCAGTTTGAACCATTTTGCGACGAGCTGGCGTCGCTCGAATGCGAGGCTCGCGAGTTCGCTGGATGATTCGGTGGCGGCCTCGCTTGCAAGCGATGATCCGACGCCGGTGGCACAGATCGAAGCGGCCTGGGCTCGGGCGCTTGTTCATCACGTGGTAGCGGCGATGCGGGAGCGTTGCCATGCGATGGGGCAGGAAGATGTGTGGGCGGTTTTTGAGGGGCGGATGTTGAGGGCGGTTTTTGAGAATCGACCGCCGGTACCTTACGAAACGCTCGCTTCCCGACTCGGACTTCGTTCGCCGACACAGGTGTACAACCTGCTCGAAACCGCCAAACGTCTCTACAAGCGGCTGCTGCGGGTCGCGGTCAGTGAGTATGAGCATGATGAGGCGAACATCGAAGCGGAAATGATGGACCTGCGGAACAGCTTCGCCGCCATCGGTGCGCTTGATGAGAGTGCGGCCTGGTGTGAGGATCCCGCGGCGATCCTGAAAACGCAACTCGACGCCCCGCTTCTTGCCGATCTGCTCACGGCACCGGCAGCCGAGGAATCCCGTCTACGCGGTCTGATCAGCGATCCTTCCGCCACTTTTGCCGATCAGCTTCTCTCTGCTTCACCGAATCCCGACCTGCTCGAAGCGATCAAGAACTTTGCTCGCGATGTGTGCAATCAGGTTGAGAATCCGCTGTATGGACCTCCTGCGAACATTCTCTATTACGCCGCCATCGCCGCGGCGCTCGTGCACGCCAACGCGCACATCACAACCCTTACGCCGACTCAACTCCACAAAGGATTCACCTGGGCGCTCACCCAACCCGCGTCAAAATCCCTCGTTGGCCTCTTTCAGCAAGCACTCCAGCGAGCCAGGTAAGCACCATTTATTTCTTCTCTCACATAGATTTAAACATGTTTTCAACGTAGGTGGAATCATCCTCGCGGTTTTTCTTCGCGCGGTCAGGATCTGTCTGTCCAAGCGACAACATCCGATACAGGAATCGCCTCATTTGCTCTGGATCAACTTCATCGGGGTGCTCGAGATAATAGAAAATATCCTTTTCTTCGGGTTCTTCGGACATCGCTCTGATTCCTTTTTGAGGCGAACTAGCCCCCGGCTCTGCCGGGGGTTTCGGGCGTTCGTGGCAGCGTTCATACCGATCGAACCCCCGGCAGAGCCGGGGGCTAGTTCGCCCTGAAGTATTGTTGATAAAGCAGATCGCGGTGCTGCCAAAAAAGAAGAGCGGACACCGCAATCCGCAGACCAGAGGCTCTAGCGAAGCCTGCACAGTGACGAATCACGGGCCGCTCCTTTCGGAACGGCCCGAATTCAATTCACTGCGCAGTTAAATCGCTAGATTTCTGGTCTAATGAAAACGAACCGAAATTGTCAAAAATGCTGTGGCGCAAGCGCCATCACTTCATCGTTTGTCCTCCTGCGACAAAATAGACTGAGTCATGAAATTCTATCCTAACATCAATTCAACTCCGTGAACTGCATTTCTTTGACTTTTACTGTGCTCATGGGTTCGAGGATCGTTGCGTATTCCGGCATTGTGGTGGCGAGAGAGGTTCGGATCGTTGCGGGGTTGTAGGGAGTTGGGTTGCCCAACAAGTTCCAGAAAATCTGGCCGGTGCTACGGGAGTCGCCGAGTGGGGGGATGGCTTGCATGAAGGGTTGTACGCGGCCTTCGAAGTTTTCGTAAACGCCGGACTTCTCGGCCCAGGTTACGGTCGGCAGGCTCAGGGTTGCTTGCTGGTACAGGTCGGTTGAGGCGGTGCCCAAGCGAATGATTGTTGGAATGTTGGCAAAGGCAGTGAAGTCCGCATCGGGCAGCAGGACCGGATCGGCGGACACCAGCGCTGCTGTGATCTTCTTGAAAGCCAGATCCTCCAGTGTGCACGTGTTCCCGCCGAAGTGCGAAAGCATCTTCTCCAGGCCCCAACGGTTCGGACATTTCTCAGCCTTGATCGTATAGGTCACCTGCCCGGTCTCCGGATTCCGGAAAACCTCCTCCTGCCCTCCCCCCCCCCCCCCCGCCACCACCACCGGCACCGGCTGAATCACCAGCCACGCTTGCGGATCGATCGAACGGGCGTACTTGATCTGCAGGTAGATTTCTTCGGTCGCATCAAATGGCGAAACGACAATGGCGGTGCTGCCTGGGCCAGCGGTCTGCACGGCGGATTTTAATATGTCGGCGAGTTGCTCATAAGCCTTGTTCCAACCGATCTCCGCGAACTGGCCGTCTTTCTTCGCTTCGGGCGTCCGCAAACGATTGGCCGCATGCACAAACTTAAAACTGTAACGCGTCTCGTCACTGATCCACCACTGGTTGACGTCCTTGTTGTACCGCGGCTTGATGCGGTAGATGCGGCCTTCGTTGTGATGGATGTCGATGTTTTCGCCGCCGCTGGAGGTCGGGGAGATCGAAGGGGTGCTCTTGAGAAACCACACACGCTGTGTGAAAAGAAAATCCTTGTCGAGCAGGGCTCCTACCGGGCACAGATCGATCACGTTGCCGGAAAGAGGGTTGTTGAGGGGACGGCCGGGGAAGACGTCGATTTCTTCCTTGTGTCCGCGACCGAAGACGCCAAGCTCGCTCGTCCCGCTGATCTCCCGCGTGAATCGCACGCAACGGGTGCACATGATGCAGCGGTCGGAATAGAGCAGCACATGTTCGCCGATGTCCTTCTTGGGCTTCTTCGCCTTGTCTTCCAGGAACCGCGATTCGGATCGGCCGTACTTGTAGGAATAATCCTGCAAATCGCATTCGCCCGCCTGATCGCAGACCGGGCAGTCCAGCGGATGATTGATGAGCAGGAACTCCATCACCGCCCGTTGATTGGCCCGCGATTTATCCGATTGGGTGTAAACCTTCATCCCATCGACGGCCGGCGTCTGGCAGGTCGGCACCAACTTGGGCACACGCACCAGCTTCCCGGGGTTCTTAGGGTCCGGCATTTCGACTTCGCCCAGGCAAATCCGGCAACTCGCCACGATCGACAGCCCGGGATGATAACAGTACGACGGTATCTCAATGCCGTTCTCCTGCGCCACCTGCAGGACCATCTTCCCGCCTTCGAACGAAACTTTTTTGCCATCAATTTCAATGGTGCCCATGGGGACCCCAGAAAAAGTTCGAAATTCGAAACTCGAAACTCGAATCAAATCCAAATGCCCAAATGTTCAAATGACCAAAACATTTGGCTTGCCGCTTTGGAACGCCCCGTTTTGGTCATTTGAACATTTGAATTTCGAATTTGTTTCGAGTTTCGAATTTCGAATTTCGAGTTTCTCCACTTAATTCTTGGCGATCGGTTCCACGATGGACTGTGTGCGAACGAGGACACGGGCTTCGCCCAAGAGGTGGAAACCTTCGATGTGGACGGCGCGGCGGTGGAGCGTGGCGACGATGATGGAGAGGTAGACGGTCTGGCCGAGATCGTTTTTCTTGTGCGCGACAAGGCCGCCCTGTTCTTCGGCAAGGCGGAGAAGCTCGGTGATGGAATTCTCGAACAAGGCTTCCGTAACGTGCTCCTCATTCAGAGCGAGGTAGTACTGGAAATGATTGCCCAGCGCCTTTTCGTATTGCTTGTCGCCCTTGCACGGGAGTCGTTCGACCAGTCCGCGGTCGGGCAGGGCTTTGCTGGGGAAGCAGGTCAGTTCGGAGACGGTTTTGCCGCTGCTGGAGACGGCGACGAGGTGTCCGCCGCCGACGAGGAGCCACATGGAGACTTCCATGCCGCCAAGGATACGGGACCGCTTCGTATCCACGGAAAAGTGCTCCGGATGGAGACTGCGATCGTAGACCAGCACCGACAACCCGGCACTGCGAGGTTTCTTGTGATGAACGCTCATAACAGCTATGCCTTTCAAGTGGTTACAGACGAGACATTATACGACAGTTGGCCGCCAGATCGAAGCGAAATCTTTGCATTTGTGGTTTTTTTGCAAAATAGCGATAACTCCATGCACCACAATCATTAATAACATTTCCGGAATGCCACATGGCGTCGGCGTCGGGGGTGAGCCCGTTTTTCTGGGTAATGCCTTTCCACGCGTAAAAATCGTTCAATTCGTAAAATGCGTAAAATGCGTGGAGAGGATGGGGGAAGAGGTTTGCGAGTCCCATTATCGCATGAAAAGGCTCTCTCCACGAATTTTACGAATGAGACGGCCGCCTAAAGTGGCATGCACCCAGACGAACCCCCGGCAGAGCCGGGAGATGACGACGCCAACGGGTGCTTAAGCTGCCCTTCCAAGGGAACGATAATATAACAGCATTGTGTATTTCGACGATCCGGAAGCTGGGATATGGCGACGGTCAACCAGGGAACTGCCAAATCGGGAGGAGGAAATGGGGGAGGGGGGCAGTCGCTTCCGTCTGGCACGACGGCAGAGCGAAAAGATTCCGCACGCATGGGATTCCTGACACAATCACTGGAACACGTAATGCTGGAGGGACTACGGAACGTTCCGATTTTCCTCCGGACGATCAAGCGAGGACATGGGGGAGGAACGGGCGGGGGAACGGGGGGGGGGACGAGCTACCAATTCATCATGTACAGTTCGCAGGATTCGCGGTTTACCGATCGGCACCGCAAGCGGCTGCTCGATGCGGGGGTCCGATTCATTTACATCCCGCTAGAAAATAAGTCGCAGTTCCGTCAGCAGGTGGAAAAGCATCTGGAGGCGGCGATGAGGGACCGGTCCTGGCCGATCGCCGCGAAAGCGGAACTGCTCTACGAAACGGGCGTCGAACTGGCGGACGAATCGCTCGTGGCGGAGGAACTCGGTCAGAAGATTCCGCGGCTGGAGGCCCTCGCCAAAGCTGCCACAACGCTCGTGACCCACGATACATCCACGTTCTCCCACCTCTTTGCCGTCTCGCAGCACGATTCCTGCCCCGCCACGCACATGATGAACGTCGGCTCGTGGATGGTGCCACTGGCGTCTGCCTGCGGAATCCACGACGTGCATCAACTCAGCCAGATATGCCTCGCGGGGATACTCCATGACATCGGGAAAATCTTCGTGCCCAAGGAGGTGCTCAAGAAGGCCGAGCAACTCACGGAAGCCGACTGGCGACTCCTGCGAAGCCATCCAATCCTGGGAAAAGATCATTTAAAAAACGTTGGGGAGGGAATCTCGCCGGTCGTACTGGAAGTGGTGGCGCAACATCACGAGCGGATGGACGGCAACGGCTATCCGGGACGGCTCTCCAGTTTTCACATTTCGCCGGCGAGCCGCATCTGTGCCGTGGTCGATTCGTTCGATGCGATGACGGCGTTTCAGCCGTTTCGAAATCACGCCAAAAGCTTCGGAGAGGCGATTCGAGCGCTCCAGGAAGGTTCAGGGCTGCAATACGACAAGGAAGTCGTCGATGCGTGGGTGAAGTTGATGCAGCAGGCTGAAAGCGATGGGGTGATCCCACGATTAAGAATCGACGAGACGCCGGCGTCAAGGCGGAGAGGCTGCGAACGCTTTGCGATCGATTGCCCGGGCAAAGTACACGTGATGAAACTGCGTGGAGGGGAGCAGGCGGAAGGACCCGGCATGGAGATCACCGCCCACGACCTGTCACGTACGGGACTTGGATTCCTGTGTCACCAACCGATGTTCGCCGGCCAGTTGGTACGGGTCTACCTCCGTGGCATGGGAACATTGCGAAACAAGATGATCGAAGGAATCGCGGTCCGTTGCCGGAAGCTCAGCGACGGGTGGTATGAAGTGGGAGTCGCGATGCGGGCGTTGAAGGAAGAAGCGGAAGCGGCGAAGAGGGTGGAAGAAGCCAGAAGCCAGAAGCCAGAAGCCAGAAGTTTTTAAGTCCCCCCCCTTTGGCGGCTTATTCAAACCTGCTGGCTACTGGCTTCTGGCTTCTCCATCATGCCGAGAGCGGGAATTTCTGGCGGGCGAGCCAGTCGTTCTGCAGAACCAGTGCAAGCCAGGTGGTGGGAATTTGGCGAAGTCGCTCGGGATCTTTCTGGCTGACGACGAAGCTGATGCCGACTTCCTGGATATCATTCTCGACGGTACGGCAAAAGCAGACACGCGCCAGGACAAGCTGCGGACATGATTCCATCAACTCATGCGAAATGATCAGATGCTGATCGACGTAAAAGAGTTTTTTCGAGAGGAATGCCAGTCCGCTGGTGGAAAGGTTACGGGAATAGATGTGAATCCAGGGGCGGCCCGGCTCGGTGGGAAGATTGAGCCAGAGAGGATGGCGAAAATCGACGCGAGGATACTCGCGGCGACAGGCGGCGGCGGAGGGAGGCTGGGCGTCGAGTTGCGAAATGAGACGCTCGATACGCTCCACTTCGTCGTGGCTGAGACCAATGTGATACACGGGTGCCTCCAGAGTGGTTGAAGAATACTCCTACAACATCAAATATGTTTGCTGGCGGAGCAAAATTTTGAGCAATTAGTAATTAGTAATTAGTTATTAGAGCATTTTTCACTCGACCGTAGCGTTTTGGAGCCCCGCATGGCAATGCGGGGCTTTGGCTCTCGCTTCCTGCGCATGTCATTACGCCACGACCACATGAAAAACGCTCTAGCAGGTTGCTGCAAAAGTCTTTTTTGCCTCGTTTCAACCAATTTTCGGCGGTGTCGAACCGCGTTTTTGATAGCGCCAATGGGGTTGACAATTGGGCTTCCGATGATCCAAAAGACTTTTGCAGCAACCTGCTAGGACTTGCTTTGATGGGGAAAGGGGCCGATAAGGGAGCGATGGTGTTACGATTTGAGACAACGCGATTGGCGCCCAGTCCGACGGGGGCGTTGCATCTGGGGCACGCACGGACGTTTTTGGTGACGTGGTGGATGGCGCGGCAGGCATTGGGGGGGGGGGCGAAAATCTTGATGCGAATGGAGGATTTGGATATCGGGCGTGCCAAACCCGAAAGCGTGCAGCAAGCATATGAGGATCTGCAGTGGCTGGGCATGACGTGGAACCGAAAGGAGGTGGTGCAGTCGCAGCGAATGGCGGAGTATGAGAAGGTGCTGCAAGCGTTGTGGGAGCGGGATATAATTTATCCGTGTACATGTACGCGAGCGGATATTGCAGAGAGTGTGGCGAGAGCGGCCAGTGCGCCGCATGCGGAGGAAGGAAATGTGCGATATCCGGGAACCTGTGGCAGAAAAACTCGAAACTTGAAACTCTGGGGGGGGGAAACTCGAAACTTTTTAGAAGTCGCAGCCCGAGTGAGGGAGGAGGCGGGGAAAAATGTTTGCTGGCGGCTGCGGGTGAAGCCGGTGAAGCGAGAGTTTGAGGATGTGATTGCGGGACGGCAGGGGTTTGATGTGGCGGAGGAAGTGGGAGACTTTCCGTTGACGCGATTTTATCACCCGGCCCCCCCGGCAGAGCCGAGGGCTAGTGGGCTGGTGCCGGCGTATCAACTGGCGTGCGTGGTGGACGATCATGCGATGGGGATCGATCTGGTGGTGCGTGGAGACGATCTGCTTTCGAGTACGCCGCGGCAGATGTGTTTGTATGAAGCGATGGGATGGGATATTCCGTTGTTTGCGCATGTGCCGTTGGTGGTGGGAGCGGATGGGAAACGGTTGGCAAAGCGGCACGGAGAGTCGCGGATCGCTCAGTTCCGGGAAGCGGGGGTTAGTGCGGAGCGAGTGGTGGGGTGGGCGGCATGGCGGTGCGGACAATTGGATCGCCCGCAAGAAATTTCGGCAGTGGAGATGGTCAAGCGATTTGATCTGGGAAAACTGCCGCGGGATCGCGTGGTGATTGGGGAAGAAGATTTGGCGTGGTTGGGGCATTAATGAGCCAGTGGCTTGCCCAGGGCAAACGCATTTGGAGTTCAGAGCCGCGACCGTAAGGGAGCGACCTCACGGCAATGCGTGAGTAACGCGGGTCGCTCCCTGACGGTCGCGGCTCAGATGGTCAAATGCGTTCGCCCTGGGGCGATGGGAGGTTTGTGACCTTAAAACGAACGGCGTTCGCCCTGACCCCAACCCCACACCGCCCCCCCCACCCCATCTTGACGCAAGCAAAGGTACTTCATAGACTGAAAAGC
>WQYP01000166.1 GCA_009781185.1 Phycisphaerales bacterium
CTCTGGCCCTTGCGATCACCTCGCTTGGGCTGCTCCCTTGACATCGACACGACAGGTTCAAAGGTTCCGTGTACGGGCCAGTTCCATGCTCGCGCCGCCTCTAAGCCGGAGGCCGCGACAGCCCCCACCCCACGTTCTCCTTCGCCATGTAGACAATCAATTCCCGAAGCGACTCTGCGATTCGGCGTCGACCGACTCGCTTGGCTTCCTTACCTGCCGCCTGGTCACGCAGCCATTGTTTGTAGGTCTTGACACTGACGATCCCAAGTACATCATGGACGTCATGTTCGATTTCCGCCCCAGCTTTCATCAACAAAGCCCGGTCCTCCGGCGAGAGGATCACCCGGTTTCCCGGCAGCTTCTTCTTGAGAAGCTCAATCTGCAACTTCAGAAACTGAATCTGGCCGGACCGGCGAGTCGTAAAATACTCGATAAGCATCACAAAAAGGAAAGATACCCAACGTGGCACCATCGACAGAGCCCCGCAAAAAAGAGCGAAAAACAGGCATTTGGTAGGTGCCCGACATTCTGGACCCTCGCCTGCAAATCGCAAAATACCCCAAATTGCCAACGCGGGACAGAAAGTCTCTAAAAAACTCCAAAAATCATAAAAATTCTTCGGATTATGATAATACTTTAGGTGGGACGGAGTTTGCAGAGGGTTAGGTCCGCACTAGTGCAGCGTCACTTTTTCATCATGCCGCTTTGTTTGGCGTATTCGAAGACGCCGCCGGCTTCGATAATCGGAGCGACGTCGCCTAGCGGCTTGAGCGAATAGGTTTTGTTGCCTTGGGACTTATTGATCAGGACGCCTTTGGCGACATCGACTTCGAGTTCGTCGCCGGTCTTGATTTCACGGAAGAGCGGAACAGCCGTTTCGAAGGGGACGATGTGGCCACCGTTGACGCAGTTGCGGAAGAAGATGCGGGCATAGAACTCCGCGATGACGCAGGAAGCGCCGGCCTCCGCGATGGCCAGAGGCGCATGTTCACGGGAAGAACCGCAGCCGAAGTTCTTGCCGCCGATGACGATGGCATACTCGGACTTGAAGGCGTCCTTGGCGACGAAGCGACGATCGCCGTAGGGCAAACCGGACTGCCCGGCGGGAACGCCTTCCATCGCATACATGCCGAAGTATTTGCGTTCTTCAGGATCGGAGGGGTCATAAGAGAGGTACTTGGCGGGGATGATCTGATCGGTGTCGACGTTATCGCCGAGGACGAAAGCTTTACCGCGAATGATGGTGTTCATAGGAATTCCTCATACATGACAAGGTAGAGAGTGTAGGGAAAAACGGCGTGCGTCACAAGGCGAAGGACGGGGGCATGACACCTTGGGGTGCATGACACTTCAGGCGACCATCTGACTCGTACAATTCGTAAAATTCGTGGAAAAACGCTCGCCTGTCGGCTCGCAGCTAAACTTGTCGAGTGCCATGAACCCCACCACGAATTTTACGAACTTTACGAATTGTACGGATTTTACGCGTGAGATGGCCGCCTAAAGTATCATGCACCCGACGCAAATCCGCCGCAATACGGGTATAGTACGGATCACATCGTTTTACCGTTTCCTGAGGTGCCGCCATGGTCAAACGACTCCTCCACTCCGTTGCCGCGCTCACGCTGGGCCTTGCCGTCGGCTTCGCCCAAACACAGCCCGCTTCCTCCCCCACCCCCACCACCGCTTCTCAACCCTCAATTCAGGACGCGACGCAGCCCACTTCCAACCCAGCCACGATGAACTTCAAGCTTCCCGGCCCTCCGCCTCCCACCGCCGCCGAATTCCCACGCTACGAACCCGGTCTCACCGACGATCAGGTCGTCGCGGCCATCAAGAAAGGCGCCGATTTCCTCCTCTCCAAAAAGAAGGGCGACAACTTCGAGGAGTCGGACAGACCCTGGGCGCACAGTGCCGGCAGAGGCGGCGAAACGGCACTCATCGTCTACGCTTTGCTGACCGCCAACCAGTCCATCGACGAGCCGGAGTTCCGCCAGAAGACTAATTTTCTCGCACCGGAACTCGCTCCGGTGATCGAGTATCTCAAGAGCTTGCAGCCCGACGGCACCTACACCGCCGCTCTCTCCGCGTGCGCCCTGACGAGCCTTCCCAAGACGCCGGAAATGCTGCAAGCACTCGAACGCCGCAACGGACCCAGAAACTATCTTTTCCACGCCACCTCCCCCACCGGCGGTTACGAATACGTCATCCCCGGCTCGGTCGTCGATGCCAAGATCAACGACCTTGACAAACAACTCGCGGACCTTCGCGCCAAGCAGTCTGCTCCCGGCAAGAAGGAGCCCGACGAAGCCAAGCAACTTGCCGATCAGATCAAGAACAAAGTGGCGGAGATCAACAAAGCCAGGGCCGACGCGGATAAGCAAAAAGCCGCGATCCGCAAAGCCTGGAACCCCGACGGCTCGAACACCCAGTACGGCGTCCTGGGCGCCTGGGCCCTGGCCAACTACGGCATCCTCGCGCCTGCGGGTTACTGGATCCAACAAGACAACTATTGGCGGAACATCCAACTCTCCGACGGCGGCTTCCCCTACGCCAAAAATGACAAGTTCGGACGCGAAACCATGGCGCCCGCGGGACTCGCTTCACTTATCCTCACCCAGGAATTTCTCGACGTCGAACCGCGACTCGAACCTCGCATCGACAAGCACATGAACGCCGCCATCAAACACATCGCGGAAAACTTCAATCCCAAGCCCAACGACCAATACTACGGTTACGGCATCGAACGCGTCGGCGTCGCCTCCGGACTCAAATTCTTCGGCACACACGAATGGTACCGCGAACTCGCCTACGACCTGATCCAATCACAAGCCAAAGACGGCTCATGGGCGGCCAACTTCTACGTCGGCCGCAACACTCTCACCATCCCCACCTGCTATTCTCTCATCATCCTCGCCCGCGGACGTTCACCCGTCCTCATCAACAAGCTCGACTACGGCATTGGCGGCTACCCCGCCACCGACATTCCTCCCCCCACTCCACACTGGAACAACCGTTCCCGCGACGTCGCCCGCCTCACCGAAAAGCTCGCCAAGTCGTTCGAACGCCCCTTGAACTGGCAGGTCATCACACACCTCGCCAAGCCCGACGACTGGATGGACGCACCGATCCTTTACATCTCCGGCTCGCAGGACCCCAAGCTCCCCGACGAAGACGTCGAAAAGCTCCGCGCCTACATCGAAATGGGCGGCATCATCTTCTCCAATCCCGACGGCGAATCCGGCACGGGCAGTGGCGAATTCACCGATGCCGTCCGCAAACTCGCCGCCCGCGTCATCCCTGGCCGCGAGATGCGAACGCTCCCGCCCACCCATCCCCTCTTCAACGGCGAGCTCTGGACCAAAATCCCCAATCCCCCCAAAGTCCTCGCCCTCTCCAATGGCATCCGCGAAGTCTGGCTGCACTCCTGCTCCGATATGGGCGCTACCTGGCACAAACGCTCCTACGACATCAAATCGCACTGGGACTTCCCCGGCAACCTCTACTTCTATGCCACCGGCAAGGTTAATTTGAAGAACCGCTTGCAATCGCCGGTGGTCAACCTCCCACCGGAACCACCCATCGCCGCCCTCACACAACCTGCCGCTCCCAACACGCCCAATCCGCCTCAGGAGTACTTAAAACCCGCAACCTCGAGGCTGCTCGTCGGCCGCCTTCTCATCGGCGATAACCCCAATCCCGAGCCCGGCGCCTGGCCCCGCATGGCCCGACTCATGCGACTCGCCTGCAACATCGACATGCAATCCAAACTGCTCACGCTCGCGCAGATCGACAAAATGCCTACGCCGCCCATCGTCCTCCACCTCACCGGCACCACTTCCTTCACCCTCCCGGAGACCGACGTCGCCATTCTCCGCGCTTACCTCGACAAAGGCGGCACCCTCCTGGCCGACTCCGGAGGCATGTCACCCGAGTTCACCCAATCCTTCCAAAAACTCTGCGCCCAGCTCTATCCCAACGTCACTCCCATGATTCGCATTCCGCTCGACTCTCCCATCTACCTCACCGACTACGCCAAAAACGCCACTTCTCCTTCAGACGAACCCGCAGGCCAAGCCAGTCCGCCCACGCCATCGCCGACACCGAACAATCCAACTCAGATAGCCAGCTCGATACCTAGTTTGAAGGGCTATCCCATTCTGGCCGTTCGCTACCGTCCCTCTTACATGCTCGAGCGTGGTCCGATCACCACGCCGCATCTGCAAGGCCTCCGTCTGACTCCCACCAGCCGTTTCATCATCATCTTTTCCGAAGAAGACCTCACCAGCGGCCTCCTCGGCACCAACACCTGGGGCATCATGGGCTGCACCTCCGATTCCGCCCGCGCCCTCATCCGCAACATGCTTCTCTACGTCATGCACCGTGTCCCCCCCTCCCTCGCCGCCAGCACACAACCCGCAACGCAGCCCGCCCAGACACGCCCCGCCACACCGTAAAACAAAGCCCAAGGATTGCAATCCCTGGGCTCGGCTCTAAGACGAAACTCAGCCGCCAATTGTCTCGACAGTGTCGAGACAATTTTCTCGCTGTTACTCGAACTTCCCTTTTTCCACCGTACCACGGAATGGGAAGCTTTTGCCATTCAGGATAACCGTTCCGCCGAGTTTATCATCAAACGTGACTTGCCATCCGCTGCCGCGGGCGCCGATGGTTTTTCCGTCGCGGAGCAGTTCCGCCGGTGGCTCAGGTCGATCGTCCGTGCTCAACACATGCAGGAAAACAGTCTCAGCACTCTTTTCGACCGGGCGTACTTCGATCCGCCAGGTGCTGTCTGCCTTCATATCGGCGGATTGCCTGTTGTCCGGGCCGTTGCCCGGACCCGGGTTGAATGTCTGGCCGCCATACGTATATCCGTTGATCTTTTCAGTCGTCGTTTTCTCCGGAAGCAGTCTCTGCACCCAAAGTTGCCCCGCTCCGTTGGTAATATGCACCGCATACGCATCGATCTGAGGCTCCTCCTTGCAATGCATCACAAACGCCTTGGCAAACTCAGGCTTCGCCGAGGTCACGCGATCCAGCATCACAAACGTTCCCGGCCTGATGTAGACCACTTGGCGCGTACACGCGGTGACTTTGTGACTGCCGTAAGCGGCAGCGTATTCGCCCGCCGTGTACATGAATTCGGGGCAATTCTGGTAAGCGACGATATTGCCGCGATGGTACTGATCTCGCCGTTCCATCCATCCCGCCAGCGTCTGCGGATTGGGGATGGTGGATGTGATTTGCCCGCCGTCGTTGTAGAACGGCAATTTCTGCTCAGGATCGCGAGCCAGCGGTGGAAACTTCTCGTCCGGATCGTACACAAGAATGCAGTTATGTGCGATGCTGCGAATGTACCAGTTCAGCACGTGCGACCCGGACCAGCTCGCGTAGACCCCGCTTTCACCCGTCAGCGATTCGCGGCGGAATATCTCAAAGTTCCCCGCTTCAAAATGCTGATGCTGCGAGAACATATCGCCGCACTCGAATCGGAACCATGTAGCGTCCTTATCCCATCCGCTGCGGGCATAGACCCGGCCGATGCCAGCAGCAAGGTGCGCCAGCGGAAACGTATTGATATCGTTGGCGAGATCGTACGGCTCTTCATAAACGAAATACCAGCCGGCAAGCTCATTCGCCAGCGGTTTGCGAACCGCCATTTCATAGCCCGACAGCTCGGTCCCGCGGAAATATTGGGCGAGCAGAATCCGTATCGGCTGCGGATACTTGCAGGTCGGCGAGTTGGGTAGCGTGGTGCCGTCGCCTTCCATCGCGAAGCGTTCGGTGCCGCTGGGCCAGGTCACGGGGTAGGGTTCATGGATGCCGTAGGCGAGGCGCTGGTAGTAGAATTGCGGGGCCTGGGCGAAGCCGTCGTATCCAAGGATTCGCCTGGCCGTTTCAAGGGCGCGAAGCAGGGCGCGGAGTGAATAGCGGCTATACCAACCGCCCTCGGTATATCCGCCGCCGTCGCCGAACTGCCTGAGCACCGGCACAAGCCGACCTTCATAAAGTTTGTGAATCGCGTAATCCCGAAAATCCTTGGCTCGCGGGTTATCGCCCCATGTAGCATACGCAATATCAAGATAGCCACCGATCTTGGCAAGCGTGGAATTGTGAAAGGCGCCTTCGTCGAGGCTGAGGAAGTCCAGTTGCGCGTTGAGCCAGTCGATGATCCGCTTACGATCCGCGGGAGTGATCGCTTCGTAGCAGAAATCGAAAATCAATGCGGCGTGCACCATGTCAGAATATGTCGATTGATGATCATTTGTCAGCGGCTTACTGACGATCTTCAACGCCATGGCAATGAATTTATCTTCCACTTCCTTGGGCAAGCTGCCTTCCACCGCCTTGACGATGGGGCTGCCCCAGATATCGCCATTGCCGCTCTTCACACCGTTCTGGATTTTTTGGTAAAGCTCAGGCTTATCCTTGGCGAGTTGCTTGAGAAATTCCGCGGGCCCATAGACACGTGGGTGCGGCCCGTCGAGAACGGACTTCCACGCACCGGTAGCAACCAGCGGATGCCCATGCGGAACATTGGCCGGCCAAGGCGGAGGAGGGAGGGCCTTGTATTCCGCGGTGGCGTTGGCCATGCACCCGACAATCGCAAAAGCCAGACAAATGAACATGACAAGGAGAGACATTTTGAGCATAAAACAACCTTCCAATGGATTTAATAAATAGATAGTTTACCTTCCGGCACGAAACTCTGGTCGTTCGTGATGATCAGCTTATTCAAATGAAACTCTTTCACCCGCCCGATCGGCCCCGTGGCGTTCAGCGTGATCTTCAAAGTCTGCTCGCCGGCTTTCAGGTGATAGATGCTCTCCTGCCCTTTTTGCGAGCCCACGCAATACCGCGACCACACGAATTCATTGCTGATGACTTTCCCGTACAAACTGCCCAGATGATACTGTTCGCGAAGCGATTCCTTCCTCTCATTGAGTTCGATCGGCACCGTGAGCCAATCGGAGTTATCCATTCGCCACTGATGCCAGATCACGTAATCGCCCTCCGCCGGCACATGGAACTTCAACGTATAACTCTCGCCCGGCTTGAGCACCACCTTTTTCCCGTTGGAAGCCGCCGGATCCGCTTGGATGATGCCGCCGCTGCCCGAGGCGTAATCCACCTGCACCGTCTGCACCGTGATCGCCGGTGTCGTCATCGCGACCGCCGCACTGGCCTGCGAAGCAACGCCGTCGTAATCCACCGCCGTAACCTTATAGTAATACTGCGTCCCCGGCTTGAGGCCCCAATCGACGATGCGTTCCGTCCCCACCGGCGGTGAATACAGCAGGTTCGCTTGTGCCGGAATAAAATCGGCCTTGTCCGCGGCGTACACGTTGTAGTATCGCACGCCGGGAATCGCCGCCCAGATCACCTCCGCCGCGAATGGCGTCAGCGGCTTACTTTGCACAACCGTCGGCATCTGTGGCGCAGGCGACGCTTCCGTTGGATAATCCAACCCACGACCGGTGGGCACGCTACCGTCGGATGTCATGAATATTCGGTCCAGTTTGAATCCTTTTGATTTGGAGCTCAGCGTGATTTTACCGGGAATTTTACCCAGGTTGATCCATCTCCAATCGGCGGGATTGGCCGGCATGGAGGCCTTCGGTATCCGTGGCCAAGGTTCTGGACCACTGACCGTGAACGTGACCTGCGGAAGATCGCCACATATACGAGCCCACACTTGTGAATCCTTATTGGGATTCGTGAAGCTGACCGAGCATTCCGTCCCTTCGATCGGCACAAATAGGTAGTACATATCGCTTGCATTGACCGGATCGAACCCCTGCTTGAAACCGGTGAACGCACCGAGTTCCGGTTCGATATAGGTTGCCACCGGCATACTTGCATCGCTGGCGATATCGTTCGAATAGCGGCTCAGCAAGCCCGACCATTCCTGTGCCCGCACCGCAAAGAATACCTTCTCATCCTTTTTCACATCGGGCACAACAAAGCTGATCGGCTCCGTGTAAGGCAGCTTCGCCGCCTCCGGCATCGGCACCCATGCGATCTGACGATAATTCTGCCCGCTGCGATCCGTTCGATAGATGCGATACCCTTTCGTCTCCCGGCTGGGCACGCCGGGCGCCCACGTCAACTTAAACCCTTCCGACGTCCACTGCCCGCTCAAATCCCGCGGCACACGCGGATTCGCCGCCACCACCAAATACTCATTCACACTCTTGAGCACCGACGACATGAACATCACCTTCGTCCCATCGGGACTGAGTATCCCGAACGGCATGCTTTGATATGTCAACGCCTTGGGATCCTGCGGACACACGCCGCACAACCGGATCACGCTGGCGTCCTCACGCATGCTCAATCGCAGAATCTCCCATCCGATCGGCCCCATCCAACTGCATTCCGCCCAATTCGGATCATTGGTCCAATGCATATGTCCTTCGGTGCGGCCTTTCGATTGAAAGACCCGCCACGTGCGTCCGGTCGTCAGGTCGCGGCCGGAGATCCCATCGCCGTCCTCATAAATATGACTCTTCCCGTCCGGGCCGTCAGCCGCATGCGAAAGCAACCGCGTCATTTCGATCACCTTGCCATCGGTATTGAAAAAATGCGTCTGCGTCGCCTTGTCCGTGACAAGGTCGCTGATGAGGGACGTCTTCAGGATGTTGTTGGGTGAGCGAGTAAAGCGAATGCCGTGCATGCCGCCACGGACATTCGAGTCGCCCGCCGTGGTGGGAGGCGGCAGGGTCGTCGTCGCGGGACTCTGCTCCGCAACGACTCCGCCGTCCCAGCGAATACTCCGATACAGGCTCCCATCTGTTTTCGCGATGCCAAAACGCCGAGCCAGATCCTGCTGGCCTTCCAGCCAACTCACCCACTGCCCATCCTCGGAGACCGACGTGATAGCGCCCGCCCCTTTCACCAGCGGCCCAATGCCGCGCAGCACCTTCTGTTGCAGAACGTCGCACACCCACACGCCGCGAACGCCGTCGGAAACGCCGTTATAAAACATGATGTAAGGCTCGGAAGGACTCCACAACCCCACCGTCTGCGTCGGGACTTCCAGAGCACAACTCTCCTGATCCATCAACATGTTCCCGCCACTGAAGCGGATCAACCGCCCATTGGCGTTCCAATTGCCATTGCTGCCCGCATGGGAATCCGTACCGGACGTCGAACTTGTCAGCCGCCAGACC
>WQYP01000167.1 GCA_009781185.1 Phycisphaerales bacterium
GGGGGGGGGGGGGGGTGGGGGAAGGGGGGGGGGGGGGGGGGGGGGGGGGGGGGGGGGGGGGGGGGGGGGGGGGAAGGGGGGGGGTCTTCGGGGGCGGGGGTTGGCGGGAGTTCCGGATCGTTTGGCGTGGCGGCGATGTTTTTTGTGGGGCGGGCGGAGATGGGCTTGGCGGTGGGCGCGGGACGTGAGGCGGCGACGGTTTTGGCGACGCCTGTGGGCAACTGGCCGGTGCGGGCGATGGTGACGTAGGGGCCGGTAGAGATTTGGCCAAGACGCGAGCGATCGGTTAGATCGATGACGCATCCGCCTGCTGCGTAACGCAGAGCTACCTCCGCGGCGGCGGTCTGGGCAAGGCAACATCGCCAGACGCAGGTGGCGCTGGTCGGCATGCTGGTGAAATAGGTGTTGAACGTAACGTTCCATCGCAGCATCGGGGGGAGCAGGGCGAGGATCTCGGCGATCAACGGCAGGATTTCCTGGCCGGGACTGAAGAGGATGCAGACGGGACGGGTCGGAGTCTTGACGAACAGGTCGGCGAGGTGACCGCCCCAGCCGGGATCGCCGGTGGCTTGCTCCCAGGCGCGGCAGATCGCGGCGCCACGCTCGCCCCGAGGCAGGGTGCGGGGACTGATCGGTCCGACTTGGCCGTCCCAGCTTTCCTGCATCATGCCCGATTGGAGCATCCACGCCGGACCGGCGGAGGCCAGTTCGCCCGTGTCCAGTGCGATGTGATGGGCGAAGGCGTTGGTCCGCTGGGTGTGATCGACGCCGGAATCGCAGATGCGAGAGAGGACGTGGTGGGTTGTACCGGTGACGTTGAGGAGCCAGTGCGCGTGACTGACGGGGTTGTTGCCGCTGCCGCCGCTCACTGGAAATTCATGGCGGTACGCGGAGAGCGCTTCGAGTCGTTCCCAGAGGGCCCGCGGAATGTTGTCGCTGGCGCCAACAGTCGAAAAGCCACTCGAGCCTCGCTTGAGACCCTCCGGCGCAGATGTATAGTAAATTTCATGGCTCATATGGAAGCTACTGTCGGATACCGGCAATCAGTCCCGTGGCCCAGCGAGCATAACTATATAAAAGCGGAATCGTCACCCACCGCGGATGAATGTCCTTTGGCTTAATCAAAAGGCCGGCCTTGTCGGGATATTTTTCCGGTGAATGGCCAAAGGCACTCACCGGGATGTAGACGACGTCCTCGGAAAAATCTTCCGCGATGCTGACCACTTCGGGCGTCAGGTCCATGAGCAACCGACGCACTTTGACGCTGACACGCTCGATGCGGTCCATGTCCAGCACGGCAAGGTGTTCCTGACCGAGAGGGTCACGCTCGATGGGTTCGGTAACGAGGTCTTCGCCGTCGATCAGCGGCGACCAGATGTCGCTCTTGGCCACCAGCACCAAAAGCGGGCGGTCGCATTTTTGATGGGCGCTCAGGCCGGCGTGCTTGCGGAAACGGATCGCCGCCTCGGAAAGAATCGTCTCCTGGCGGACGGTCTGCAGCGGTTCGAGAATCTGCGGGTCCTGCGAAATCGATTTGCACCGTGCGCGGAAACGAGGGTCCTGCGTGGGATCGAGCAGGAACATCAGGACCTTGGCGCGGGAGAGGTGGCGTGTCACCGGCGACAGGGCGGTATCCTGGCCGACGTTGTAATGTTCGCCGGCGTTGTCGTAGAGGCAGACGATGCGGCCGAGGCGGGCGCGGAGGGAGACGCGAGGATGGCCGGCGGCGGGATGCAACGAGAAGAGGAACGGCTTGGGGAGCTGGGTTTCCTGGCCCTTGATGGTGACGGAGCGATACAGGTCGCCTTGCGTGCGGGTCTTGTCGAGCACGATCGGCTTGTCGGGGTCTTCGGGCAGGAACATCGTCTCTTCATAGCGATTGAGAATCCAGTTCGCTTCCTTGTCGCCGTCGGCGAAGATGATGGAGAAATCCTTGGCGAGGCGCTGGCGGAGTTCCCAGGTCATCGCGGCGAGGTAATTGGATTTGCCCGAGCCGGCGGAGCCGATGATGCTGATGAAGGTGATTTCGTTTTCGATCAGGACGCGTGGGAGAGTGAGATGGCAGGCTGGGCAGGCGAGGGCACTGCAGACCATGCCACGCGGATCGATCGCCTGGCCCTCCAACGTGAAACGGGTCGGCAGGAATCGCAGCGATTCTTCCTTGAGGACAGGATCGCCCATCAGGTCTTCGTGCTGCGCAACCCAGAGGATCTGCTCGGGCTTGAAGACGTGCCAACAGTGTGGACAGGTCACGCGCTTGACTAATGGCACACCCCCGCCAGCATTTTCCGCGTCCGACGCGATAATCTCTACAAGCCTCGATTCCACGTCCGTATCGTTCGTCACTGTATCGCTCACCTGGAATGTCTCCGTATCGTCGTGAGTATTTTACGAAGTTGCAGCGATGAATGCGAACGAAGGCGTGATAATTCATGACGGGCGTTTCACAGCACTGTTGGGCCGTAGAGTCCTTCGATTTCCGCCGCGGATCGCCAGGTGACTTGGTCGGAGCTGACCTGGTGCAGGCGAGAAAGTTGGCCCTGGCGGACTTGGCGCTGCAAGGTTGGCAAGTCGAACGGGCCGGTGACGCGGCCACGCAGGCGCACATAGTATCTCACCTGGGGCGCCGGGGCGGCGGTGGCTTTCGGAGGAGTGACCGGGGTGGCCGCGGATGCTGGAGGTGGCTGGGTTGGAACCGGCAGCGGAGGGGGGACTGACGGGGTGACGGGCAGCGAAGGCGGTGCCGCGCGAACTGCGATGTTTTCCGGCAATGTTGCGATGTTCGCTCGTGCCAGGTCGCTGAGCAGTTCTGCCGCGGAGGCGTAGCGGAGGTGCGGGGATTTGGCCATCAGGCGTGCGACGATGTCGGAGAGGTCCGGGGGAAACTCTTTGCGTATGTCGGCGATTGCTGCGGCGCGAGTGCCGCCGGAGGCGTGCCACATCATCCATTTGTTGGGTGGGGGTTCGCGATTGGAGTTGCCTTCGAAGACGGCAGGGAACTGGGCGCGATGGAGTCGGCCGCCCAGGGCCAGTTCGTAGGCGACGTGGCCGAGGGAGTAGAGGTCGGTGGCCGGGCCGACGGTGCCGAATTCGGAGGAGAGCATTTCGGGGGCGGCGTAGCGGACGGTGGCAAGGCCGTGGGTGCGGTTGGCGGCGACGATTGTTGCCAGGGAAAAGTCGGTGATTTTGTAGTTGCCGCCCCCCCCCCCAGCGTCGATCAGGATGTTCGCTGGCTTGATGTCCTGGTGTATCAGTGGCGGTTCGAGGGTGTGGATGGCTTTGAGGCCGCGGCCTACCTGCTCGAGCAATTTCAGGACCTCGGCGGGCGGAGCGGGTTCCTCGGTGATCTTGTTCTGGGCGGTTGTCTCGGCGTATTCCATCGCCAGCCAGGGATAACCTTCGGTCTGGCCCATCGCGTAAATCGTGACCACGTGCGGCTGAACCGCCAGTTGCGCTAATACTTTGACTTCGTTGAAAAACCGCTCCTGTCCGAGTTGGTCCCCCTCAGCAATCGGCGGCAGTACCTTGATCGCCACCACACGACGATTGTCGCCGGGCAAAACCTCCTCGGCCTTGTAGACCGTGCCCGCGGCGCCGTCCGAAATAATTTCCCGCAAGATGAACCGTTCAAGTTTCTTCACGCTAGACCTGCCCGTTAGGAAGAAGTCGGAAGTCAATCCCGGCTAAAGCCGGGGCTATATGGGGGCGCCGGATTATTTTCCTGCTGCCATTCGTGCGACAAATTGTATCAGCGCTGCTTTCATTTCCTCATCGGTCGAGGGGAGGGCGGCAATGCGTTTGTCCTCCGATGCGATCTGCGAGAGTGCCTTTGGATTGGCATGCAGGGCCTGCAGGAAACCCATCTGGGCTTCCACTTCCCGGGAGGCGAGGAGGATATTCAAATCCCGCCAGATCTGCACGCTGCTGGCGCGGTCGCGTGACATTTCCAGCCGCCATGCCTGGCGCATCATCTCGCGGCTCTGCGGCGGAAGATGCTTCTGCTCCACCTGCTCACCCATGTACGCATCGAGTTTGGAATATGCCAGTTTGAGATTCACGCCGGCCTGGGAAGACGAGAGCGTCGCGGCGATCAGCAGGATGATGGTCAGCGTGACCGAGACGGCGGCGACGATCATCAGCACTCGCCGCTGCGAGGTCATGGCGGCGCCGGGGACGGCTTCGACACGGCAGAGGGTTTCCTGGCCGAAGCGAAGTTGATCGCGGGCTCGCAGT
This sequence comes from Phycisphaerales bacterium, assembly GCA_009781185.1. Lineage (GTDB taxonomy): Bacteria > Planctomycetota > Phycisphaerae > WQYP01 > WQYP01 > WQYP01. The sequence goes on from WQYP01000167.1 coordinate 4,234, forward strand.
TTGATTTTGCCGGTGATGCGTTCGTCGTTGACGAAGGTGCCGTTGGCGGAGAGGTTTTCGATGACGAATTCGTCAGCCAATCGGGAGATGATCGCGTGCTCGTAGGAGATGGTCTGACTGCTGAGGCGTACCTGCGACCGCGGAGAACGGCCGACGATGGTCTCGTTGACGGAACAACGGAATTCCTGGCCTTCCTCGGGCCCCTTGGTAATTTTGAGAATGCAGTCCACTTTAGTTTCCAGTTTCGAGTTTCAAGTTATGCGGCGAGTATTCGTTTAAGTCCTTCGGCTACGAGCGCGGCGCGGGTGAGGCCGTGCTTTTTGGCGTAGGAGTCGGCTTTTCCGAGTAAGGATTGCTCGACGGTGATGTTGATGCGCCGGGCACCGGCACCGATGCGTGGTCGGCCCTTGCGAGCCGCACGGGCTAATTGTCGGCGTTCTGCCGCATTGAGGGGGCGGGTGTCTTCGAACGTTATTTTCTCGGCTTCCGCGTAGAGTTGGTCGAGTTCTTCCTTGGTCATTTTGTCGATATCGACTGTCTTAATCATAGTAACCTCCGTTCTCGGCGTTTTTCGGCATCGGTCAGCGGGCGTGCGTGGATGACAAAAACCTCGCGGTCGGGTTGGATCACAAAAATCACCTGCAGCCATCGGCCTCCGGAGCCTCTGCCCACAGCACGGAGTTTTTTGTCGCCAACCTTTCGGTGTCCGTTTTCACGGATCACCTGTTCGCATTCCTCCACACGTACGCCGTGCCTGGTGGCATGGTCCAGGTTCCACTCCACCCAACGGAATACGTAATGCCTCACACGCAATATCATACACACCTAATGTGTGACATCAAGGGCCAATCTTCCCTACATCAACGATCCTGTCACCATGTACCTTACGATAAAGGGCGAAAAGAGCAGGAGTACGGCGGAGGCGAGCACCAGGGCCGCGGGCAGCATCACCAGAACGCCGGCGGCGCCGGCGGTGGCTTGCGCCCGTAAGACACGCTCGGAGTGAATCCGGTCGGCCTGGCGTTCCAGCGTGTCGGCCAACGGCCAGCCTAGCTCCTCGGACTGTACGATCGCGTCCACCAGCGAGGTGATGTCCGGGATCTTGAGGCGATCGGCCATTTTTTTGAACGCTTCTTCCCGGGACGAGCCGACGTCGATTTCCGCGAGCACCTGGCCCAGTTCGACGCCGAAGGGATGGCGCTGGTAATCGTCGATGACCCGTGCCATGGCGATCCGCATCGAGGTGCCGGAACGGAGCATCAGGACGAGCAGATCGATCACGTACGGCATCGCTCGCAGAATTTCGACCTCGCGTTCCTCCGCGCGCGTCTTGAGCTGCACGACCATTCCGAAGAAGCCCAGAGGCAATCCGACGAGCGCGATCCAGACCATCGCCGGTCCGAAGAACGCCACCGCCATGAATCCGATCATTGCCATGAGTACCAGCGAGATGAGTGTTCCGGCGGCGACCAGTTCGTCGTCGTCGAGTCCGCCGGGATATCCGGCCCGCACATAGGGCTCGTGCACGTATTGGCGGAGCGGTTCGAGACCCAGGCGCTCGATCGTTGCCGCAAGGGTCATGATCAGCGGCAGTGCGTAGCGGAAGGAGGGACTGCTTTGCAGGGCAGCCTGCCGCATTTCGGCGCGGCGGATGGAGGTGAGGTATTCGGCGGAACGCCGGGAGCGTTTTCGCACCAGGTTCCAGATCGCCAGCGCAAGGAGGGAGACCGCCGCCCCGAAGAGGCAGGCCGCCAGGATCATCGCGATTGTCATCAGTGCCGGAGGCATTTTTTTCTACACGTCCGATCTTGTAATTTTGCGGGCAAAGAAGACGCCGGTGCCTGAGAGCAGGCCGGCGACCATCAGCATCGCGATGCCCTGGGGCGTCGTGAAAAGCATGATCACGCCTTTGCGGTCCACGATGGCCATCAGCAGCAGCATGGCGACCGGGCCCAGCAGAAGAATCTTGATGTTGGTGCGGCCCTCGGACGTGTGGGCTTCGACGGTTTTACGCATTTCGCGGAGCTTGTCGAGGCTCTTGGAGATTCTCGTCAGCGTTTCGGCGACGTCGCCGCCCATTTCGCGATTGAGCAGCAGCGCGGAGGCGAAGAGATTGAAGTTGGCGAGTTTCAGGCGTTCTTTGGCGTTTTTCAGGACGGTTTTCATGTCGGCGCCCAGGCCGTACTGGTTCGCCATGATTTTGAATTCCATTTTGATCGGGTCGGGCGCCTGTTCGGAAAGGCGAGTCATGGCCTGCACGAGCGTGAGGCCGGCACGCATGGAGTTGGCCATGCTGGTGACGCATTGCGAGATTTGTTGGTCGACTTCCTGCACACGACGACGCCAGGCCCATTCGATCAGGAACGCCGGCAGGAACATGAACACGATCCAGAATATCACCGCGAGCACCCAACTGGGAATCAGCCATAACAAGATCAGCAGCAAAAGCACGCAGCCCAGGTAATACAGCACCGTGTAAAGCTCCGCGTTGATTTCTTCCGGATGGAACCGGTGATAAGTTTCTCGCATCCACTGCACGTCTTTGTTGTAGCGGCGCAGCGCCATGCCCTTCGCGGCCCAGATCAGGCATGCAATCGCCCCGCCGGCCAGAAGTGCTGAAAGAATGAGAAGGATGTTCATAAATCTCCCCGGCTATTTAGCCGGCATGCAAGCATGCCGGCTAAATAATGTCGCAAATGGCGACCGGTATCACCCCATGACACGCTAAAGCGTGAACTCCGAATCGACAATCGAAAATCAAAAATCGAAAATAACTTCACGCGGTTTTCACCTGTTCGAACCAGCTTTCGAGTTTGAGGTGTCCTTTTTCGACCATTTCGCCGAGGAATCGGGGCATGTAGCCGGTGGCTTTGAGGGCGAGTTGGTTGTTGGGGAGGTTGACGAGTTTCATGATATCGCGGGTTTCGACTTCGCCGCTGGTGGGGTGAAGGCCGATGACTTCGGAGATTTGGGAGACCAGTCGTAGGCCGCTGGGCTGGCGATCGAGTTGGGCGATGAGGTGGATGGCGGAAGAGATCTGTCGTCGGACGGCGGGGAGGGGGATTTCGGCGCCCATGAGGACCATGGTTTCGAGTCGGGCGATGGAGTCGGCGGTGGAATTGGCGTGGATGGTGGTCATGGAGCCGGAGTGGCCGGTGTTCATGGCCTGGAGCATGTCGACGGCTTCGTCGCCGCGGCATTCGCCGACGATGATGCGGTCGGGTCGCATACGCAAGGCGTTTCGGACGAGATCGCGGGTGGTGTATCGGCCGGCGCCCTCGGCGTTGGCGGGCTTGGTCTCCAGCGAGACGACGTGCTCCTGCTGCAATTTCAATTCCGCGGAATCTTCGATCGTGACGAGGCGTTCGTGGTGGGGAATGAAACCGGAGAGGACATTGAGGAGGGTGGTTTTGCCCGAGCCGGTGCCGCCGGAGACGAGGATGTTGGCGCGGAACTGGACGCATGCTTTCAGCAGAGCCACGGCCGGGGCGGTGATGGATCGCCAACGCATCAGGTCGTCGACGCCGACGCGGTACTGCGGGAATTTGCGGATCGTGATGCACGGGCCGCTGAGGGCGAGCGGTTCGATAATGGCATTAACACGGGAACCGTCACGCAGCCGAGCGTCCACCAGCGGCTGACTCCGGTCGATCCGGCGTCCCAGCGGCGAAACGATCCGCTCGATCACCGACAGGCACGCTTCCTCGGAAGGAAACACCTGCGGGATGCGTGAGACGCGTCCGTTCCGCTCGATGTAGATCAGACGCGGATGGACCACCATGATTTCGGTGATCGACGGCGAACGGAGCAAATCCTCCAGCGGCCCGAGTCCGAAGATAATATCGTAAAGCGTTTTTTTAATGTAAGAGATAATCAGATAGGTACGAACGGTTTCGAGCAGTTCGCTCAGCACGCCGTCGGCGGCGGTTTTGAAACTCGTTTCGACGAGTTCCTCCGCGTTGGGCGGAATCGGTTTGCCGGTGTAAATGCCTGCTTTGTTGACGACTTTTAGGATCGCCTGTTCGAGCGGGCCTTCGAGTTCGGTGTTCTCGCCCAAGCCGTGCCATTCCGCGGTGATCAGCGTTTCCTGCGTCATTTTCCGAATCACCCACTCGTTGGCGCGGCTGCGCAGGGCGGTGCGAGCAATCGTCTGAGTCAGATCGGACTCAAAAACCTCCCGCCGAAAATCGTTGAGCAGCAGGTCGTCGATGATCTTGTTGAGCTGATCGGCGATGACCTGGGAGATCGATGTGGAGGAGAGTGCTCCCAGCCGCAGATCGAGCCGGCGGAGGACGTTGGCGTGCAGGACGTTGAGCAGGTCGGTGAGCTGTTCGTCGCCTTTGCCTGTCTCGCTGATCTCGACGGCGTCCTCAATCGTGAGGACAAACTCCATGATTTTGAGCTGGGCCTGGTTTTTGAATTGGACCTTCTGTCCGGCGGCGATCTCGGTGCCGTTGACCTCGATGGGATTGACGCCGGGAAACAGTTCGATCTCCCAGCCGACTTCCGAGCGTTCGATCTTCACGTGCTGCGAGGAGACGAAGCGGGAATCGAGCTTGATTTCGCAGGCGGCATCTCGTCCGATAGTGAAGCCTGCCGGGCCATCAAAGCCGATCCACTGCCGATTGGTCAACGTGTTTTGTACAACTACTCGCATTTATTTCTCAAGAAGCCAGAAGCCATATTACTTGTTCGCGTCCGGTTGTGCCGTGGTTTGCGGAGAGGGGGGGGGGGGCCACCGGGCCCGGAAATTTTTTGCCGGGCGGGGGCCCATTTCCTTTAAAAAGCCCAGACCCTGGCCTTCGTCGACTCCCAACCAGGAGGTTTTGGGGGGGCCGCCA
>WQYP01000168.1 GCA_009781185.1 Phycisphaerales bacterium
GCTTTTGGCGATGGCGGGGTTGAAGCGGGCGGGGTTATTTGATGAGTCGTATATGACGCCGATGGGGATGGATGAGATGTTGCCGGGGGCGGGTCAGGGGGCGTTGGCGATTCAGTGCCGGCGAGAGGATCGGTGGTTGCGGGAGACATTGGGGAAATTGAATGATGCGGAAAGTGCGATGGCGGTCGAGGTGGAGCGAGCGGTGGTACGGGGGTTGGGTGGTGATTGTTACTCGCCAATTGGGGTATATGCGGAGGTGGAGGGAGGGATGATGAAGGTGGAGGCGGTGGTGGCGCGGCGTGGGGGAGAGTTGCCGTTGGTGAGAGCGAAAGCCCAAGGATTGCAATCCCTGAGCTTGCAGGTTGCGGGCGAGGTTGTTGAGAAACTTGTGGCGTTGGGGGCGAGGGAGATACTGGGTGAGAAGAAGCCAGAAGCCAGAAGCCAGTAGCCAGAAGGTTTCAAACTTGCGGCTTATTCAAAAACTTCTGGCTTCTGGCTTCTGGCTACTGACTTCTTCCGTCGATTGTGCCGATAATCTCCTTACGTGGCTTGATAATTGCGATGGGCGACTCGTACAATCAGGTCAGTCGATTTTGGAGAACGATTAGATGTTTGAACGTTTTACGGACCGCGCGCGGAAGGTCATGGCTCTGGCCAACCAGGAAGCTCAGCGGTTTAATCATGAATATATCGGCACGGAACATATTCTGCTCGGACTGGTCAAGGAAGGCTCGGGGGTCGGGGCGACGGTGCTCAAGAATTTGGATATTGATTTGCGGAAGGTGCGTCTCGAAGTTGAGAAGCTGGTGAAGAGTGGGCCGGACATGGTGACGATGGGGAAGTTGCCGCAGACGCCGCGGGCGAAGAAGGTCATCGAATACGCGATCGAGGAGGCGAGGAATCTTGGGCATAACTATGTCGGGACGGAACACCTGTTGCTGGGATTGCTGCGAGAGAAGGATGGCGTGGCGGCCCAGGTGCTGATGAACCTCGGGCTGAAGTTGGAGGAAGTTCGCGAAGAGGTCCTTAATCTGCTTGGAGCGGGCGTGGAATCAGAAGGTACCAGTCCGACGGAAGGCAAGAGCGAAGCCAAGGGCAAGAGCAAGACCCCGGCGCTGGACTCGTTTGGACGCGATCTGACGGAGTTGGCGAGAGAGGGGACGTTGGATCCGGTGATTGGACGGGCGAATGAGATTGAGCGTGTGGTTCAGATTTTGTGCCGACGGACGAAGAATAATCCGGTGCTGCTGGGCGAGGCGGGGGTTGGAAAGACGGCGATCGTGGAAGGGCTGGCGCAGAAGATTGTCGCCAATGATGTGCCGGAAATTCTGTCAGACAAGCGGATTGTCGTGCTCGATCTGGCGATGATGGTCGCCGGAACGAAGTATCGCGGGCAGTTTGAAGAACGCATCAAGGCGGTGATGAACGAGGTACGCCGGGCGAAAAATGTGATGCTGTTTATTGATGAACTGCACACGTTGGTCGGGGCTGGCGGGGCGGAGGGGGCAATTGATGCGTCGAACGTGCTCAAGCCGTCGTTGGCTCGCGGTGAGATTCAGTGCATCGGCGCGACCACGCTGGATGAGTATCGCAAGTACATTGAGAAGGATGGGGCGTTGGAACGGCGGTTCCAGACGATTATCGTCGAGCCGCCGAGTAAGGAAGAGGCAATCGAAATCCTCAAAGGTCTGCGCGACCGCTACGAGGCACATCATCGCGTTCAGATCACGGAAGAGGCGCTCAAGGCGGCGGTGGAGTTGTCGACGCGTTACATCACCGGGCGATGTCTGCCGGATAAGGCGATTGATGTGATCGACGAATCCGGTGCTCGGGTGCGTTTGAAGAGTATGACCAAGCCGCCGAATTTGGCGGAGATTGAAGAGCAGGTCGAACGGCTGAGCATCGAGAAGGACGAAGCGGTCAAAAATGCGGATTACGAGCGGGCGGCGGAGCTGCGCGATCAGGCGGAAGCTCTTCGCAAAAAGAAAGAAGAAATGCAGCGGCAGTGGCGAGAGCAGGCGAAGGAAGTCGACGGCGTGGTCGATGAGGAAGTGATCGCGGAGGTCGTCAGCAAAATGACCGGCGTACCGCTGACTCGCCTGGAAAAAAAAGAGGCTCAGCGCCTGCTGGAACTGGAAAACGAACTGCACAAACGAGTGGTTTCGCAGGACGACGCGATTGCCGCCATCGCCCGTTCGATTCGCCGGGCACGCTCGGGTTTGAAAGATCCGAATCGGCCAATCGGAACGTTCCTGTTCCTGGGCCCCTCCGGCGTCGGCAAAACGCTGCTCTCCAAAGCCATCGCGGAGTTCATGTTCGGCTCCGAAGAAGCCCTCGTTCAGATCGACATGTCCGAATACATGGAAAAGCACAACGTCAGCCGGCTGATCGGCGCGCCACCGGGATATGTCGGCTATGAAGAAGGCGGACAACTTACGGAACGCATTCGGCGGCGGCCCTACGCGGTTGTGCTGCTCGATGAAATCGAGAAAGCGCATCCCGACGTGTTCAACACGTTGCTGCAGGTGATGGAGGAAGGCCGGCTGACCGACAACGTCGGACGCACGGTGGACTTCAAAAACACCATCCTCATCATGACCAGCAACATCGGCGCGGAACAGATCAAGTCCGGCGGCATCGGCGGCTTCGGCCTCCGACCCAAAGGCGAAGAGTTCAGCTTTGACAACATGAAAAAAGCCCTGCTGCGCGAAGTCGAAAAATGTTTCCGCCCGGAGTTCATCAACCGCCTTGATGACACGATCATCTTCCGTCCGCTCACCAAGGAAAACCTCTACAGCATCATCGACATCGAAGTGAAGAAAATGAGCAAACGCCTCGACGAACAGGGCATCCGTCTCGAACTGACGCAGGACGCTCGCGATTTCCTGATCGACAAAGGGTACAACCCGGACTTCGGCGCCCGGCCGTTACGCCGTGCGATCGAGCAGAATGTGGAGGACGCTCTTTCCGAAAGCATCCTGCGTGGTGATTTCAAGGGCGTGGACCTCGTGCGAATTCATCGCGACGGGGAGAAATTGAAATTTGAGGCGATTAATACGCGAGCTGAAGCTGCTGCGCCAGCGGCGGATGCGACGTAAGGGGAGTTATTAACTATTCCTGTTGCGTCGCAAGCTTTTGAAAATACGCCTTTACCGGGTCGGCGTATCCTTTGGGCATTTCGCCGTTGATGGCGGATTCGATTTCTTTTTGCGTTCTTTCGCTGACTTGCGGGGTGGTGTCCATGGTCACGTGCACCTGGCCGGTGGCGAGCACTTTGGCGGTGTTGATCGATTGCACGGCCTGCTCCTGGTAATACAGGGCATTGCGGTATTGATACTTCCGCAATGCATCCTCGGCTCGCTTAAGCTGTACGTTTGCTTCCAGAAGTTTGAAGTTGTTGAAGCCCGCGGCGCGCATTTGGTTGTTGATCCGCTCGGCCTGGTTTCGCAGGGCGGCCTGGGCTCCGTTGAGGCGTTTGATCGTGTTTTGCAATTCGGCTGGTGGTAACGGACCTTCGAGTCCTTCGCTGCCGAAGCCGCCCTTCTTGCCGCCGCCGGTGGCGCCGCCGGGGGGTTCCTTCGATTTGTCGTTTACCTGGCCGGAGGAGAAGGGGTCTTGTGTCATGCGAGTGGGTGTTTTCCGGCCGCCTTTGTCCTCGGCTTCCGCGCCGACAAATTCGCCCGATGCTTGCCCTGTTCGCCCGTCGCCCGCGCGCCCCCCAATTTCCTCGTTCTTGGGCATCTGGTTGCCGGTGACACCCTGTGCCGACTGGTTCGAGATCGGACCGTCAGCCGCGTCCCAGCCGGAGCCCTTGTTCAGCGAATCGGACCATTTGCTGCCCTGCGATTCCATCTCATCGGTCAGGTCTTCTTCATTGGCCATCAGGTCGCCGATCATGTCCTGCAACTGTTTGGGCAGTTCGGCCATGTGCTGGTCGGTCTGCGAGACAGGGTCGTCCATCAGCCAGGCGATGGGATCGGGGGTCTGCATCAGCCAGCGTTCGATGTGCGTGTCGAGACCTTTGGCACTTTCCAGGCTGTTTTCTTCGAGAGGCGTGGCGATCTCCGTGGCCTTCTGCTCCAAGGCGTTCTTCGCGGCGGCCAGCTCGATCTTCATTTGCACCATCTCGTCGAGCAGAGACGCGTTGGCCTGGTCCTGCTCGGCGATCTTGCTCATGTCGGCCAGGCGATTGTTCAGGAATTTCTCCCACTTGTCCTCGACTGCCGCGAGGTCGGCGATTTTCTGGTTGTCCTTGGCGTCGTATTGGTCCTTGGGTTTCTTGGCCAGTTCTGCCGTCGCGTCGATGACCGCCTTTTGATCCTTCTCGAATTTCTTGAGTTCCTCGGCAACTTTCTTCCATGCGTCCCGGGCTTCACTGGGCAGATCTTCGCCGGACTTGTCGACGGCTTTTTCCGAACGGCGTTCGTCGGCGGAGGAGATTGCCAGCAGCGCCTGGAGCACGTCGATAATCCGATTCTGGTGCTGCCGCAGTTTCGTCGCCAGCGAGGGCAGCGGTTTGGTCTCCGAGAGCAGGAGCAGGTCGCCGCCGCGATCGATCGCCGACGTTGCGTCTTCCGTTACCAGCACCTGCAGCGACTTTTGCACCAACTTCATCGGCGGCTCAAACGGGAAATCCTTGGCCAGCGCGGCCATGTCGCTCCGCAGGCTTTTCTGGCCCGCGGCAATCGGCGCAGCGATCTTCCGCATCTCGTCGAGCGTGGTCTTGGCCGTGAGCGAGTCCGTCTGCTTACGCAACGCGACCTGGCGGTCCAGCAGGACGTTCAGTTGCTTCCGCAGTTCGTCCCAGAGTTTCGAGGTCTTCGCGGCGGCGGCGGCGGTGTCGTTGAAGTTGATCGTGAAGACCTGGCTCGCGGTCGATTGCGGGCCACCTCCCCCCAGTTTTCCTCCCAGAGCGGCGTCGAGCGATGTCAGGTCGCGATTGTCGGTGGCGACAAAGCGGTAACGCAAGGTGTCGCCGAGATGATAATCCGCGGCCAGGAGATCGAGCTGGTGTTTCACGGTGGCGGTTCGCATTTTCACCGGCCAGCTTACGATGACGCGGAAATCTTTTTCATCGTTTTTGGCGATGGCCAGAGAGACCTGCGTGACACCGTAATCGTCGGTGACGTTTGCAGTTAGTGCGATTTTGTCGCCGGGCTTGGCGTCAATGTCCCGGCCGGGTTCGATCACGGAGACGGTCGGCGGATTGTCCGGTATGGCGGTGATCGCGTATTGCGATGTCGATGCGTCGCTGGAAACGCTGCCGGTGACGGCATCATCGCTTTCGCTGCTGGGGAAGGTCCGTAACGTGCGGTTCGCGGAATCGTTCACCCGCACGAGATATTTGATGGACTCCTTCACCGTCAATGTTGTGCTGAAAGTTTTGCCGTCGGCGGCGGGAGTCATTACCAATGGCATTCCCCCGCCGATATCCAACAGCACCTCTTTCGCCGGCAGATTCACCGCTACCGACACGGTGACGGTTGAGCCCAGCGGCACTTCGACGGAGCCCTTCGCCGCCGTCGCCTCTTGGCCCGGCAGCGCCAGCATCAGCTTCTCTCGCCCCCCCCCCTTTGTATACACCGGCGGCACCGATTCAATCTTCAACCCCAACAAATGAACCTTCGGCAGAACCGTGATATGGAACCGCTCCGACTGGCTGTCGCCGGCTGTGATGATGTAATCGATGTCCTCGGCGACGGTCGCGAGCTGGTAGCGGTACTGGGCGTTTTCGGAGCCGAAGACGCTCATCGCATAAGTGACCGATTTGCCGGAGGCGAAGGTCAGCGTCAAGTGCGTCGGTACTATTTTATTGCCCCCCCCCTCCTTGGGCGATTCGATCGCGGCGAGGAAGTTGACCGATTGTCCCGCGAGGACGGTTTCGTTGCCGGGCTCAACGCTGATGAAACGGACTTTGCCCTGCATGGGGACGAAGGTGGTGGGTCGAGAGAAAACGGCGAGTCCGTGCGTGAAGTTTGCAGGGAATGCTGCGACACATGCTCCGCAGAGCAGGAGCAAGGCTGCCGCGATGATTCCAGCTTTTTGCGGTTGTTTCCAAGGGACGGTTTTTTCCAAGTTAAGGCGGCCGGTATTTGCCGCCACTTCTCGCAGCAGATGCGGAATCCACGCAGTGTTTGCGCGAGGGGTCTCCGTGTTGACGGTCCGGCTGCGGTCTGCCCGCAGATCGTCAGCCAGCAGCACCGCATTGATCAGTTCATTATGAAGTTGCAGATCGGCGTTGCCCCCCCCCTTCGCGTGCTCTTCGACGAGCCTTGCAATCTCCGCATAGGTCGGGCGATGGGCAATAGCTCCGTGCAGCAATTGGAAATAGGCCGCCACCCACATGCAAGCGAGCATCACGAGCAAGGTGATATTGAGCCAGTGCGGCAGCGAAAAACCCCCGGCTACCAACACCATCGCCGTCGTCAGCGGCGCGACGATCGCCACGAACTTCGCACTACCGCGAAGCACCTGTGCCGTGCGAAACCGGCTACCCAAAGCATCCAGACGCCGACGAATGACGGAAAAATCATCATCCCACCCCCCTCTCCGCGGCATATCAGCCGATGGTACCTGCAATGTCGTCATGGCAGCTCCTCAACCGTGGCATCGGCGCCTCGCCGATGAACCCCCGGCAAAGCCGGGGGCTAACGGCTTAACGCTCACTATTCTCGCATGTTTCAGTAGGACAAGGAAAGCCTTTCGCGATACAATTTTCGTACAAATCGGCAGAATTTCTGGCCTGGTCGCGGAACAAATCGTAAGAATAAGTAGATACAGGACCGGAAACAGAATCGTAAAAGGGTGGCCGTTTCATGGATGTGGCGTTCTGGATTGATCCGCAAATGCTCGCTTCGGAAGCAGCCTTCGTGCGCCACCTGGTTATGGGACTGAAAGCCGAGGGGCAAAAAGTCACCTTCATCTCGCCGCACGGACTCGATATCAGCATGCTGCCGACCCTCGGCTCACGCGTGCTGACCTACCGCTGGCATCGCTGGGAACGATTGCCGGTGTTGCAGAGACGGCGTCTCTATGCCGTGGCACGCGAACTCAACGACACGCCGCCGGACGTGATGATCGTCTGGGGTTCCGCGGAGTTAGTTGGCGGGGGAGGGGTCAGAATGCTTTCGCAGATGGTGCCGGGATTGCCGGTGGTGGTGTGGTGTTGGGATGCGTCGGAGCTCTTTACACCGGTGGTGCGGATGAAATCGGTGCGGCACGTGATCGCCAGTTCACAGGCGATCAGGACGCGAGTACCGGCGAATTGGGAGAGGGGGGAAAAAGGGGGGGGAAGGGGTGGGGGGGTGCCGGTGACGGTGGTGCATCCCGGCGTGTATTGCGATGATTTACTGGCGTGTTACGACGTGCCGGGACAGTTGCCGTGCTTGGTGTCGTTGGACCCGCTGTCGGCTCGGCCGCCATACGAAGCGCTGCTGCGCTCCTGTCGCATGATGGCGGAGCAGGCGCAGGATTATTTGCTCTTCGCCTACGACACCGGCCGCGAGGAATACCCGATCTGGCAACTGGCGGAAAACCTCGGCGTTTTGGATCGCGTGAGTTTCGTTCCGTTTCAGCAGGACGCTGAGCCGTTAATGTTGCATGGAGATTTGTACATTCACATTCTGCCGATGACACGGGTGCAGTATCGTACGCTGGAAGCGATGGGCCACGGGTTGGCGGTCGTCACATGTCCCAACCACGGCGCCGATTATCTCAACGACGGCCAAACCTGCCGCGTCGTCGGCCCGCAAACCGCGGAAGCTTGGCGAGATGCGCTATTGGATTTGACCCGTGATCGTCCCAAAGCGACGGCCATCGCCCGCCGAGGCCAGCAATATGTGCGAGAAAATCATTCGATGGGGCGAACGATTGAGCAGTTTAGTTCGATTTGCCGCCAGGTGGCAGGCGTGGCGATACCACTCGCCCGATAGTTCACCCACCCATAAATGGGTGGGCTATTATCAACGGTCCCAACGGGACCAATAACGGACCCCCGGCAGAGCCGGGGGCTGGGAACAGGGCTAACGCATATGAGCATCAGAGCCGCGATCGTAAGGGAGCGACCTGCGTTATTCACGCATTGCCGCGAGGTCGCTCCCTTACGGTCGCGGCTCTGAACTCCAAATGCGTTTGCCCGGGGGCTAGGAAACGTTCAGCGTTCCCTGCGGGTAGGCTCGGATTAGGGCGGCTTTGACGAGGCCTAGGAACATGCCGTCGGGGTTTAGCGGACGACTGGTCAGGCAGGGGTGGGATTGGGTGCCGACGAAGTAAGGGTGCGTCGATTGCGGGAGTTCGAGCATTTGCATGATGGGTTGGGTGGGATGGTGGCCGGAGAAGATCAGGCCGCAATTTGTTAATGTGTCGATGTATTGGGGATCGACTTCGTAGCGGTGGCGGAAACGCAGGCGATGGGTCGTGGCGTTATTGTAAAGACGCGAAATAAGGGAGTTGGGGGTGAGATTGATGTCTTTGGCGCCCAGCCGCATATTGCCGCCGAGGCCTTCGATTTTTTTCTGCTCCGGGAGAATATCGATCACGGGGTGCTTTGTTTTGGGATTGAATTCGGTGGAGTCAGCGTCGGTGAGGTTGCAGACGTCCCTGGCGAATTCGACGACAGCCATCTGGAAGCCCAGGCAAATGCCCAGGAACGGGACTTTGTTTTCACGGGCGAAGCGGACGCATTCGATTTTGCCTTCCGAGCCGCGATTGCCAAAGCCGCCGGGGACGATGATGCCGTGGAGGCCCTTGAGGCGTTCGGCGACGTAGTGCTTGCGGCGTTCGGGGTCGGTTTCTTCCTTCGGCCAGAGTTCGCCGGTATCGATCCATTCGATGTTCACTTTGCAGTTGGCGTGGGCGGAGCAGTGTTCGAGTGCTTTGTCGATGGAGGCGTAGGCGTCGCGGATGGTGGTGTATTTGCCGGTGACGCCAATGGTGACGGATTTTTCCTTGGGGGCCAGCAGGTCGTCGACGAACTTCACCCATTTCCGCCGGGCCTGGTCTTCCTGCTTCTGGTTCACGCGGTCATGCAGGTTGAGGATCGTAAGCACTTCGCGGTCCATGCCCGCTTCACGCA
>WQYP01000169.1 GCA_009781185.1 Phycisphaerales bacterium
AGTGGACGCCGAACTTCCTGAACTGCCTCGTTACCGCGGGACAAGGCGACGCAACGTTCGGTTACAGAATGCCCACGGGTCTCGACCAGCTCAAGGCCCTGCCCTGGTGCAACATCAACCAGATCACCCTCGTCTTCTCCGAGCCGGTGAACGTGTCGCAGGCGCAACTGACGCTCACCGGAACCAACGTCGCCAACTACAATTTCAGCGACTTCAGCCTCAGCACCGACGGCACCACCGCGACCTGGACCGTCGATGGCTTCGTGGCGCTGGATACCCTGCTCCTGAACCTCAGCGGCACCGTCACCAACCTCGCCAACAACGCCCTCGACGGCCAATGGTTCAACGGCACCAGCTCCGTCTCCGGCAATGGCACACCCGGCCAAAACTTCCAATACTCCTTCCGCGTCCTCCCCGGCGACAGCGACGGCAGCGGATTCGTCGATATCACCGACCTCTCCATGCTCACCGGAAACTGGCAGCAACCCACCACCACCGGAAGCACCATTCGAACCGACTTCGATGGCAGCGGCTACATCGATATCAACGACCTCTCCATCCAAACGGGCTATTGGCAACTCTCCGTCCCCGCCATCCAAGTGCAGACCGCCCCAGTTACACCTCCGGAATCCCAAGTCGTTTCCTCACCCGTTCTCTCGCAGGCCCTCCTCGGCCCTGTCTCCTTGGCCTACGCCACCCATGTCGCCTTGTCCGGCACCGGGACTTCCACCTCTCTTCCCACACCCTTCCTGATTCATCCTCCCACGCTCTCCAACGCTCCATTGAACTTAAACTTCAATCTCTCCATCAGACTCCCCCGCCCCTCTATTGTGACGCCAAGTTCCTACTTCTCCTTCCTCACCCCTTTCCGTAACACAAACCTCCTCTCTTCGAACAACGCTCTCGACTTGGAGTAACTGCCGTTTTGACAAAAAACGCCTCCTCTCCCCCTTGCGACTGCCATTGCAGCAGCTCTCCCCCGCCCTCTTCCTGCTCACAGCCGACGATCGTAACGATCTGATAATAAACATGTTACATCGCCGCCATCCGCCGCCGCCCTGCCTTGGCATTGTTCTTGCACTTGCTCAGGCGTCGCCCAGCGCTCACTCCGTCGACCCCCCGGCAGAGCCGGGGGCTAATGGGCGTTAGCAAAAATCAAGGAGCTTTCATGGCCGTTAAACAAGTCTCGTTCGATGAATCCGCTCGCAAATCCCTTTTGGAAGGCGTCACCAAGCTCGCCTCCGCCGTCAAAAGCACCCTCGGCCCCCGCGGCCGCAATGCCGTCCTCGATAAAGGCTGGGGCGCACCCACCGTCACCAAGGACGGCGTTACCGTCGCGGAAGAAATCGAACTCTCCAATAAATTCGAAAACGTCGGCGCTCAGCTCGTCAAGGAAGCCGCCTCCAAGACCTCCGACATCGCCGGCGACGGCACCACCACCGCCACCGTACTCGCTGAAGCGATTTTTAAGGAAGGGTACCGCAACCTCGCCGCCGGCGCCGACGCCATGGCCCTCGCCCGCGGCATCAATCGCTCCGTCGCCGCTGTCGTCGAAAACCTCAAAAAACTCTCCAAGCCCCTCAACGTCGGCGACAAAAACGAAATCGCCAACGTCGCAGCCGTCTCCGCCAACAACGACCGCGAAATCGGAAACATCATGGCCGACGCGTTCCAAAAAGTCGGCAAGGACGGCGTCATCACCGTCGAAGAAGGAAAATCCCTCGAAACCTACGTCAACGTCGTCGAAGGCATGCAGTTCGACCGTGGCTACATCTCCCCCAACTTCATCACCAACCAGGACGCCATGACCGTCGTTCTCGAAAAAGCTTACGTGCTGATCTTCGAAGACAAAATCTCCGCCGCCAGCAAACTCGTCCCGATCCTCGAAAAAGCCCAGCAAGCCAAGCGTCCGCTGCTGATTATCGCCGAGGACATCGAAGCCGAAGCCCTCGCCACGCTCGTCGTCAACAAGCTCCGCGGCGTCCTCCAGGTCGCCGCCGTCAAAGCCCCCGGCTACGGCGACCGCCGAAAAGCCATGCTCGAAGACATCGCCATCCTCACCGGTGGCCGACCCATCATGAAAGACCTCGGCATCGACCTCGACAAAGTCACCCTCCAAGACCTCGGCCAAGCTAAGAAAATCGAAATCGACAACGACAACACCACCATCATCGAAGGTGCCGGCAAATCCGACGCGATCAAGGGACGCATCGAGCAAATCCGCCGCGAAATCTCCACCACCACCAGCGACTACGACCGCGAAAAGCTCCAGGAGCGTCTCGCCAAACTCGCCGGCGGCGTAGCCCAGATCAACGTCGGCGCCGCCACAGAATCCGAAATGAAAGAAAAGAAAGCACGCGTCGAAGACGCCCTCCACGCCACCCGCGCAGCCGTCGAAGAAGGCATCCTCCCCGGCGGCGGCGTCGCTCTCCTCCGCAGCCTCAACGTATTGGATAACGTCAAAACCGACAGCAGCGACGAACAGACCGGCGTAGAAATCGTTCGCCGGGCATTACAGGAACCATTGCGGTGCATCTCTGAAAATGCAGGAGAAGAAGGAGCCGTCATCGTGAAGAAAGTCCTCAATGGGGGGGGGGGCAAAGCCAATTTCGGCTTCAACGCCCTGACCCTCGATTTCGAAGCCGACATGGTCAAAGCCGGCATCATCACCCCGACCAAAGTCGAACGCAGCGCCCTCCAGAACGCCGCCAGTGTCTCAACCCTGCTACTGACCACCGACGCGATCATCGTCGAAAAGCCCAAACCCGCCGGTGCCGGCGGCCCCTCAGGCGGCGGCATGGACGGCGGTATGGGCGGTATGGGTGGTATGGGCGGCATGGGCGGCATGGGTGGTATGATGTAACCGGAGCACCATATAGCCCCGGGCTTGCCCGGGATAAACTCAGGAGCGCAACATGCCATCACAATCCAAACAGCGTCGAGAGCCCAAACGCGAATTCACCGTTGTCATCGAAAAAGGCGACGACGGCTATTTCTTCGCTTACGTCCCCGAACTCCGAGCCTGCCAAACCCAGGCTAAGTCAATGGATAAACTACTCGTTCGAATCAAAGAGGCGATTGAACTTTGTCTTGAGGTAGAACAAATGGATGAAGAGGAGGGCCGAAGTGAATTTGTCGGCATCCAGAAGGTCGCGGTATGAGCTACCTTCCTCATCCACGAGGGCGTGAACTGATTCGTGCCCTCCAACGTACCGGGTTTGTGCTGATACGTGTGCGAGGAAGTCATCATTATCTTCGCCACCCTGATGGAAGAACTACAAACGTGCCCGTACATGCGGGTGATGCTATCGGAAACAGTTTACTCAAGGCCATTTTGAGGCAGTGCGAAATGTCCGTCGAAGAATTGAAAGAATTGCTTTAATCCAGGAGCATAAAACATGAACATCCGTCCCCTCGATGACCGTCTCGTCGTCAAACAAGCCGAAGCGGAAACCAAAACCGCCAGCGGCATCTTCCTCCCCGAAGGAGCCAAGGAAAAACCCACTCGCGGCAAAGTCATCTCCGTCGGCCCCGGCAAAATGCTCGACTCCGGCAATCGCGCCCCCATCGCCGTCAACGTCGGCGACGAAGTCTACTACGGCAAATACGCCGGCACCGAAGTCAAAGTCAACGACGAAAAATTCGTCATCCTCCGCGAATCCGACCTCCTCGGCGTCGTCGAAAAATAATGGAGCCACAGAGGACACAGAGAACACAGAGAGCTTAAATTCAAAAAATCAAAAACTGTCTGTGTCTGTCCGTGTCTGTCTGTGGCTAATTCCCGTCGTCCTCTGTGCTCTCTGTGTCCTCTGTGGCTAATAAATATTTGAGGTAAAAGTAATGGCTGCTAAACAATTAATGTTCGATCAAGCTGCTCGGCAAAAAGTCTTTGCCGGTCTCGAAAAATTGGCCAAGGCCGTCAAGGTAACGCTCGGCCCCTCCGGCCGGAACGTGGTCCTGCAAAAATCCTGGGGCTCCCCGCAGATCACCCGTGATGGCGTCACCGTTGCCAAGGAAGTCGAGCTTGAAGACGCTTTCGAGAACATGGGCGCTAAGCTCGTGAACGAAGTTGCTTCGAAGACCAACGATCAGGCGGGCGACGGTACCACGACTGCCACGGTGCTTGCTGAGGCGATTTATGCCGCGGGGCTTCGCGTTGTGACTACCGGTACGAATCCGGCGGTTGTGAAACGTGGCATTGATAAGGCCGTCGAAGCGGCTGTCGAAGCGATCAAGGGGCAGTCGAAGAAAGTCGCTGGCAAAGACGACCTCAAGAAGGTCGCCACCATTTCCGCCAACACCGACCGCGAAATCGGCGAACTCATCGCCGACGCCCTCGACAAGGTCGGCAAGGAAGGCGTCGTCACCGTCGAAGAAGGCAAAGCCCTCAAAACCGAACTCACCCTCGTCGAAGGCATGGCCTTCGACAAAGGCTACCTCTCCCCCTACTTCATGACCAACCCCAGCACGATGGAATGCACGCTCGAAAATCCACAGATCCTCATTTACGAGAAAAAAATCAGCACCATTTCCGAGCTGCTCCCGCTGCTCAACAAAGTCGTCACCGCCGGCAAGCCCCTGCTCATCATCGCCGAGGACGTCGAAAACGAAGCACTCGCCACGCTGGTCGTCAATCGCCTCCGCGGCATCCTCAACATCTGCGCCGTCAAAGCCCCCGGCTTCGGCGACCGCCGCAAAGCTCTCCTGGGCGACATCGCCACCGTCACCGCCGGTAAATTCATCAGCGAGGACCTGGGCACCAAGCTCGACGCCGTCGAACTCTCCGACCTGGGCACCGCCAAACGCGTCACCATCGACAAAGACAACACCACCATCGTCGAAGGCGCCGGCAAAAAGAAGGACATCGACGCCCGCGGCCAACAGATCCGCAACCAAATCGAAAAAACCACCAGCGACTACGACCGCGAAAAACTCCAGGAACGCCTCGCCAAACTCACCGGCGGCGTAGCCGTCGTCAAAGTCGGCGGCGCCACCGAAACCGCCATGAAAGAAGCCAAATTCCGCGTCGATGACGCCCTCCACGCCACCCGCGCCGCGGCCGAAGAAGGCATCGTCCCCGGCGGCGGCGTCGCTTTCCTCCGTGCCATCGCCCCCGTCGAAGCAGCCAAATCCAAAGCCCGTGGCGACGAAAAAGTCGGCTTCGACATCATCCTCTCCGCCCTTCGCGCCCCGACACGCCAGATCGTCGAAAATGCCGGCGAAGACGGCTCCGTCATCGTCGACCAGATCCTCGAAAATTCCGGCGCCTACGGCTACAACGCCGCCACCCGCGAATACGGCGACATGTTCAAGCTCGGCATCGTCGACCCCGCCAAGGTCGCCCGTTCCGCCCTCCAAAACGCCGCCTCCGTCGCAGGACTCCTGCTCACCACTGACGTACTCGTCACCGAACTCAAGGACGAAAAAGAACTCATCCACGGCGCCTCGAAGTAACACATACCCCCGGGCTCGCCCGGGATCATCACGCACAAACGCCCGGAGCCACAAACCGCTCCGGGCTTTTTATTTACCGTATCGAGTCACTCCGCTTTGAAACGCCGTGGCTGCTTACGTGCTCCGTGTATGACGTGAAGAATGTGCACCGTTGCGGGACTCTCATCGACACGGTAGTAGACGATGAATGGATAAACCACCATGGCATGGATCGGCGACTTTCGTCGCCGACTCCCCCCAGCCCGACGAAACTGTTCCGGCATTTCCGCGAGTGAATCAATCGCATTCAAGATCGTCTCAGCAATCGCCCCCGCTGTCCGCGGCGAATCCTGAAAAACGTAGCCCGCAATCTCCTCCAGATTCCCAATCGCCTCGTCCGTGATGATAACTCGGTAAATCACAGACATCGGCTTTTATTTCCCAAGAAACTTCGCACGAACCTGCTCACGAATGTCCTTCCATTCCCGGACTTGTCCCCGCTCAATCTGGTCTTCTGCGCGATCGATCGCATCGAGCGCAGACCGATCCAGATGATCCGCCGCATCCAGCGCTTCCAGCGCCGCGAGCAGCACGTCATCCGCCGAGCGATAACTCCCTGTGCTCAGCTTCTGTTGAAGCAATCGGTTCGTCTGGGGACTCAGCGTAACGAGCATCACAAGTACCTCTATTGCGGATACGACTCTTCGCCTCATTATACAAACCGCGCCCAAACAAGTCGAAACTGCTGGCTGTGAAGAATTGCGGCGAGTATAACTTCCGAGAATATGCTGAAACAAACGAGGGAACGATCATGAATCACGCTGACTATTCGCGCCCGTTCTGGAAAACCGCGGCTCGCATCGCTTTGATCGTATTAGTAGTGGTTGCAACACAAGGATGCTGTACGTACCGCAATGTCAGCAATGACCCGCCAAAGCAAAAGTTCATCGGACATCGTTGCATCCTGACAGATGACGTCTACCTGCAAAAAGGAGGCCCTCACTGTTTTATGGCCATTGAGCCTCCATCTCCCTATCCTCTGAAACTGGTGGAGCGAGGTAGCATTTTGCGAGTTTCTTATATCGAAATGTATGGCGGAGGTGCTACCCCGGGCGGCTTTATCGTTTTCGCCGATATCGAAAACGGTCCCAAACGTGGCAAGGTGGTGATAGGCACTCTTTTCTGGGCAAGAGGAGGATGGATACTCGTTGTAGGGCCTCCACATGTACCAGCCGAAAGCGTTCTCGCGATACAACCTCTTAGCCGCGAAGACAGCGGGATTTTTTATACAGGCGATAGTCACAATGGCAGTGGGATTATTGAAAACCTCAAGCCGCTGGAGTGGAAGCCCAATCCCTGATGCGATTTGGGCAAGATGCGATTTGGGCAGTAGGAATCTTCCCGCACTTCTGATATTTTACAAGGCTTCATCGTTTCAGGAACAAACGCCAAAATGCCCGCCGCCAAACGTGATTATTACGAAGTGCTCGAAGTCGCCAAAGGCGCGTCGGAGGACGAGATCAAGCGTGCCTATCGCAAGGCCGCTCACAAATACCATCCCGACAAAAACTCCGCCGACAAGGACGCCGAGCAAAAATTCAAGGACGCCGCCGAGGCTTACGAAGTCCTCTCCGACGCCGACAAGCGAGCCCGCTACGACCAATTCGGCCACGAAGGCCTCCGCGGTACCACCATGCACGACTACTCGCACATGGACGTCAACAGCATCGAAGACCTCTTCAGCAGCTTCTTCGGCGGCGACATCTTCGGCCGCGGCAGAGGAAGAGGCGGAAGTGGGCGCCAGGCCCGTGGATACGATCTCGAAACGCAGATTGTCATTACGCTGCAGGAAGTCGCCGCCGGCGCTCAACGGGACATCGATTTCACCCGCCAGGACATCTGCGCCACCTGCACCGGCACCGGCGCCAAGCCCGGCACCAAGCGAGTCGCCTGCCGCACCTGCGGCGGTCGCGGACAAGTCGCCCAACGCGGCTTCGGCGGCATGTTCCAGATGGTCTCCACCTGCCCGCACTGCATGGGACAAGGCTCCACCGTCGAAACCCCCTGCGACGCCTGCGACGGCTCAGGCCGCACCCCGCAAAAACGCGTCCTCAAAGTCACCGTCCCCGCCGGCATCCACGACGGTCAATCCCTCGTCGTCCGCGGCGAAGGCGAGCCCGGCGACCACAACGGACCACGTGGCAACCTCCACATCCACGTCCGCGTCAAAGAACACCCCTTCTTCCTCCGCGATGAAGATAACCTCATCATGCAACTCCCCATTTCCTTCGCACAGGCCGCCCTCGGCGCCGATGTCGAAGTCCCCACCCTCTTTGGCAAATCCAACCTCCGCATCCCCCCCGGCACCCAACACGGCGAAGTCCTTCACCTCCGCGGCCTTGGCCTCCCCAACCACCGCTCCGGCATCCAGGGACACCAGCTCATCCAAATCATGATCGAAGTCCCCAAACGTCTGACCAAACGCCAGGAAGAACTGCTCCGCGAATACGCCGCCATCGAGGAAAAGCACGTCCTCCCGCAGCAAAAAAGCTTCTTCGAAAAGCTCAAGGATTACGTCGTTGGCACACAGGAAGAACAAAAAGAAAAACAGCAGGAACGCGAAACCCAGCAGCAGGAAAAAGACAAAAAAAGTTAAAAGTTAAAAGGTAAAAGTTAAAAGGTTCTCTTTATTTAGCCGGCAGGCTTGCCTGCCGCTCGTCACGGAACAGGCATACAATTAAATTCTAAACAAACCAGCGAGGTGCATCATGGCACAGGAAGATCAAGACCAACAACCCCCCATCGACGACGAGGAACTCGCGTCGGAAACCGCCGAGTCGCAGATCGATGCCGCCCTCCGCCAGGAGAACGCCGAGCTCAAAGCCAGGCTGATCCGCTGGCAGGCCGATTTCCAGAACCTCCAGCGAACCGCCGCCCGCGAAATCCTCGACGCCAGGCAAAACGCCAACGCCGACTTCGCCAAAAGCCTCCTGACCGTGCTCGACCACTTCGACATGGCCCTTTCCGTCGACCCCGCCAAAGTCGACGCCAAAAGCGTCCTCGACGGCGTCAAGATCACCTACGACGAACTCCGCAAAGTCCTCGCCAACCGCGGCATCGAGTCCTTCGACCCCACCAACCAACCCTTCGACCCCCACCAGCACGAAGCCGTCCTGCACGAACCCTCCGACCAACACGATCCCATGACCGTCACGCAGACCTTCCAACCCGGCTACAAAATCGCCGACCGCATCCTCCGCCACGCCAAAGTCAAAGTCAGCAAATAACGACATCACCCCCCTTCCCCAGATCCAATGGCACTAAATTGAGCCCCCGTTGGTCTGACGTTGATCTTGCGGAAGGGCACCGAAAACGCTTGCGGCGTCGCGGTCCGTGTCTTGTGACACTCTCCTCACATCTTAAGTAAGCGTCCGGTGAACCACGTTGTGTAGAATCGACGGTGTGGCGTAGCGATTGCGGCTCTGGAGGAATCAGATGTGAGGAGAAGTTTACCGGGTGGCGGATTGCCAGCGGTTGGGGAGTAGA
>WQYP01000170.1 GCA_009781185.1 Phycisphaerales bacterium
ATTTTCTGGCTACTGGCTTCTAGAGCATTTTTCATGTGGTCGTGGCGTGATGACATGCGCAGGAAGCGAGAGCCAAAAGCCCCGCATTGCCATGCGGGGCTCCAAAACGCTACGGGCGAGTGAAAAATGCTCTAGCTTCTGGCTTCTTCATCTGCAGTTTAGAATATTCTTTCGAGATAGATTCTAAAGGAGTCGCTTATGGACATGTTGGTTCCGTTGTATCGGTTGCCGATGGCGCGTGAGGAGGCGGTGGGGGGTCTGGAGCTGGCGCATGGGATCAAGGTGCGGCACGTGTATGCGTTTGAGCTGTCCTTGCTGCGGGATTTTGTGGAGAGGCATTTCAGAGGGGGATGGGCGGATGAAGTGGAGATGGGTTTTCGGCACATGCCGCCGAGCGTGCTTATTGCGATTAAGGAGGGAAAGATCGTGGGGTTTGCGGGGTACGACTGCACGTTCAATGGGTTCTTTGGGCCGACGGGGGTGGAAGAGGCGTACCGAAAAAAGGGGATCGGGAAGGCACTGTTGATTGCGTCGATGTGGGAACTCAAGGCGCTGGGGTATGCGTATGCCGTGGTGGGATCGGTGTCGACGTCAGAGTTTTATGCGAAATCGATCGGAGCGACTCCGATCGAAGGGTCGACTCCCGGGGCGTATTTGGACATGCTGAAACGGCCCGCGGTGTAAATTGGCCACGGACAGATACGGACAAACACGGACATTTACTGAATGTGATGCCGAGCTTTCCACTTCTGGGCGCGTTTCTTCGATCCGATCTTCCGACGTCGACGGGGCTTGGGCATCTGCAAATTCCTCTAAGATTTTCCGTTCAATCAAGCTACGTACTGTACAATCCCTCGCCATGCGAGTCAAACCCCGTCAAATCTCAGTTGCGGAAATGCTCTGCGTGACGCATGATGGAGGATTGACTTTGATTTTTGGAGATGCCCATGACCGTTGCCCCTCCTCCCGCCACCCCCGTCCATGATGTTAAGAAAATCGTTCTGGCTTACTCTGGAGGACTGGATACCTCCGTGATTCTTCCCTGGCTGAAGGATAATTATCCCGGCTGTAAGGTGATCGCTTTCGCGGCCGAACTTGGGCAGGGCGATGAACTGGCGGGCATTCAGAAGAAGGCTCTGGCCAGTGGGGCGGACAAGTGCGTTGTGAAGGATCTTCGACAGGAGTTTGCGGAGCGATACTGTTTTCCGATGCTCAAGAGCGGGGCGATTTATGAGGGACAGTATCTTTTGGGGACTTCCATTGCTCGTCCGCTGATCGCGAAGTATCAGGTGGATGTGGCGCATGCGGAGGGGGCGGATGCGGTTGCTCACGGGGCCACCGGCAAGGGGAACGATCAGGTTCGTTTCGAGCTGACTTACATGGCTCTGGGGCCGGAGTTGAAGATTATTGCTCCGTGGAAGGATGATCGTTTTGAGCTGCGTAGCCGCGAGGCGGCCGTTGAGTATGCCAAGATGAAGGGCGTCCCGATTGAGCAGTCCTTGAAGAAGATTTACTCGCGGGATCGCAACCTCTGGCACATTTCGCACGAAGGCGCTGATCTTGAGGACCCTGCCAATGAACCGCAGGATAATCTCTGGGTGATGAGCGTTCCGGTGAGCAAGGCTCCGAATAAGCCGGAGTTTGTGGAGATTAAGTTTGAGTCCGGCGTTCCGGTGGCCGTCAACGGTAAACGGATGAAAGGGCATGAACTGGTGGCGTATTTGAACATGGCCGGCGGACGCCATGCGGTCGGACAAGTCGACCTCGTCGAGAATCGTCTCGTGGGCATGAAGTCCCGCGGCGCTTACGAAACCCCCGGCGGTACCATTCTCTACACCGCCCTCCAAGCCCTCGAACACCTCACCCTCGAACGCGATACGCTGCATTTCAAGCAGCAGCTCGCTCTCAAGTATGCCGACATGGTTTACTACGGCCAATGGTTCCACCCGCTCCGCGAAGCGCTCGACGTGTTCATGAACAAAATCCATGAAGCGACCACGGGCGTTGTGAAGGTCCGCCTGAACAAAGGCCGCGCTACCGTTGCGAGCACGACATCGCCGAACTCTCTTTATCAGCCCAAGCTGGCGAGCTTCACGATGGGGGCGGAATACGACGGCAAAGACGCGATCGGCTTCATCAAGCTCTTCGGGCTGCCGATGAAAGTCGCCGCGATGCGAAAAAGGTAACGCGGGCATCTTGCCCGCCTCCACCCGTGTATAATGCATGTGTCAACAAATACCGAAAGGATTCATCATGACCTCTGAAGATATGCTGCAAGAACTCGAACGCGAACCTTTCATTCCCTTACGCCTGCATTTGTCCAGCGGCAAGGTCATGGATATCGAGTATCCAAGCTCAGCGTTTGTACGCCAGAACACCCTCCTTATCATGCATCGCCTCCGGGCAAACACCCTCGCAATCGGTAACTACGACGTGATCGCCCTCAGGCTCATCGAACGCGTGGAAACCCTCGCCGCCAGCAATGCGTGACTCGAAAGCGAGGATCATGAAAACACGAGTGGTTGGCCTATTGTTCTTACTTGCAGCCTTGCTGCTGGCCGGATGCAATGCACCCATCCCCCGCCACATCGACGTCTGCCAGATCGACCCCGACAGTCCCCAGCAATTCTCGCTTCGCACGCCCACCGGTCGGGCTACGGTCATCACGCAATTCTTCCCTGACGACAAAGACAGCATCTCACTCAAACGCACCGACGGTACAACGCTGACGATTCCGAACCCCATCTGTGTCACAACCAAAGTCTCCGCCGCCATCGTCCCGCTCTATCCCGACATGGACGTTCTGCTCCTGGTGCAGCACGATCAGGGAACGGGTTATGACAGCGATGAATTGCGTATTCTCAATCCGCGCGAAGGAGAATTCGTGATGCTTTCGGTGACGAACTTCTCCGATGAAAGCACGCCGCTGAGTCGTATCGAGGTCAGCGACAATTTTCACGACAATCGCTTTGCCCGAGAGCGTGAGCTTCTTGAGCGAATTAAGGACGATTACGGTTACCAGAGCGAGCACATGCTGATCGGTCATGAGACGGACATCCAGTACGCCGCCTATTTCTGGCGTCAGCACAATGCCAACGTCACCGACGGCATCCTCAAGTGGCAACACTATCCTGGCAAGCATCCGGATAATGGTTCCGTCCCGTCGGTCATCAAGGACGGCGATGTCACGTATACCAGCTATTTCAAGGGCGGCGTATGGGCGTACGATCAAAAACGCGATGAGAGCGTTCTCGTTTTCTTCCCGAACGACATGTACGGATGGGCCGACAAATTATTGCTGTGGAAGCATCAACTGCTCGTTTGTCCATCCGGCGAAGACCTCGCGCTCATTGACATGCGCACGGGGCGCATGCGGCGAGTGAAGTCTCCGCTTTACTCGAATGCGATCCAGAAGTTCTCCGTGACGGTGACGGAAGATGCCCTGATCTTAAATGACAACACGGTGCTTAAGTTCGAATCACAGGATAAGTGAGCGACCTGTTTTTCTGACGTATGATCGCACGGTCGCTCCCTGACGGTCGCGGCTCGGATAGTCGTGATGTTTTTCATGGTTATCGAAACCGCTATAATAAATAGTCGAAAGGAGCCGCGTATGACCGCTACACAAATGCGTCGGGAACTCAAGAAACGCATCGATCATCTGCCTGAAAAGCAGTTGCAGTCAGCGGCGAGCTATCTCGCATCTCTTGATGAAGCCTCCAAACCGTTCGACCCGCAACGACAGGAACAGGTTTTCGCCAATATTCAACGCATTCGAGAGCGGCTTGCCAACAAAGGCGTTCGTATCACTCAAAAAGAAATTCGCGAAACCATTGAGGATGGCCGACTCTAAAGGAATCCCGCCCATGAAAATCCTCCTCAACACTGGCGGACTCGCTGAAACCAACAGTTACCTCATCGTCGATGAACCCACAAAAATCGCCGCCATCGTCGATGCGCCGGGTGACACTGTCGCTCCTCACCTCGACGCCGCCAAGCAAAACGGTTGGGACATTCAATATCTCCTTCTCACCCACGGCCATTGGGACCACCTCTCCGACCATAAAGTCGTCACCGATGCGTTGCCGAACACCAAACTCCTCATGCACAAACTGGAAGAACCCAGGCTCGAACATCCCGGCAGCATGCGATTCGCGCTGCCTTACACAATCGAAGCGCGCAAAGCCGACGGCTATCTTGCCGACGGCGACACAATTCAGATCGGCCGCCTTGCCCTCACCGTCATGCACACTCCCGGTCACGCTCAAGGACACCTTGTTTTCCACTGCGACGAGCACAAGGTCCTCTTCACCGGCGATCTGATCATGGCCGGCGCCGTCGGACGCTATGACTTCGAAGACGGCGATATCAATCTGCTCAAAAAAGCACTCCATCGCGTGATGCAATTTCCCGACGATACGCAGATACTTTCTGGTCATGGGCCGGGCAGCACCATCGGCCGCGAGCGCAACGGCAATCCCTTTATCCGCAGGTGGAAGCTCTTTTAACTTTTCACTTTGACCTTTTCACTTCACGCTTGAGCGTGCCCTGTCAAACGCGCTAAAGCGTGAACTTCGGGAGATCTTTTATGTCTATGTTTGAACGTCAGCTGTGCCCCAATCTGGAAACGAACCGTAAGGGCTGCTCCTGTCCAAATAAGGGTTGCCCGCGTCATGGTTGTTGTTGTGCCTGCGTAGAGTATCATCGTTCCGTCGGCACTTTACCTGTCTGCCTGCGTGATCTGAAAAAGCCTCCCCCCGCGGTTGACGGACGCTAACGCCCATTGCTTTCTTCTGACTAGTTGGCTTCTGGCTTCTCTACTATGCTACAATAGCCGATGAGGTAACGGATGGCCAAATGGCGCGACGACAAAATCCTCGAGCTTGCCAACCAGCTCACCTATTCGCCCGCCGAGAAGCGACACGAGCAACTCGACGCCGCCTGCGCTCTTCTGCGGGACATCGATCCAACCAAGCCTTATCCCTGGGACTTCATCCACTTCCGCATCACCGGCTTCCAGCCCGTCTCCCACTCCCAGCACACCATCCCCGGCAAAATCCTCCGCGCCGATCTCTCTTCCCTCATCGAGTTCCTCTCCGACACGCTTTCGCTCACCCCCCCCCCTGAGCAGGCCACCTCCACCGGCGACGTTCTCCTGACCTTCGAAGAACTCTCCGCCAAGTTCTCCGTCTCCTCCAAAACCGTGCAGCGCTGGCGTAAGGACGGCCTCATCGGCATGCGTTACATCTACCCCGACGGCCGCCGCCGACTTGCCTTCCTCGAATCCGCCGTCGCACATTTCGTCGCCGCCAACAAGCAGCGGATCGAACGCTCCGCCGCCTTCAGCCAGCTCTCCGCGGACGAAAAAAAACGCATCGTCGAAATGGCCCGTTCGCTCCATCCGCTCTTTGCATTCAAGGAAATATGTAATCGCATCGCCGCCAAAGTCGGCCGCGCCGCCGAGACCGTCCGCTACACCCTTCGCCGCCACGACCACGAGCATCCCGACACCGCCGTTTTCACCGCTTCTCCCGCGGTGCCCGTCGCTCCCGCCGAATCCGTCCTGCACACCAGCGTCTTTCGCCTCGTCACTCACGAACGAGCCACTCGACTCAAAGCGCTCAAGATCGAATACATCCCCAATCCGCTCTTCGACCATCCCGACGCGGACAACATTATTTTCAACGTCCTGCCCGCCGAAGCGATGGCCCATGCGCAGCGGACCGTCGCCGCCGGCGTCAACACCGCCACACGCGATCCTTATATGAACCGTGTTCCACGTGATTTGCCCAGTTATCTGCAGGATGTCTTCCGTCAGCCAATCATGCCGCACGAACTGGAAATGGACGCATTTCGCCGCTTCCATTATTTGCGTTTCAAGGCCGCCAAACTACAGTCTCGCCTCAACACCAAACAAGTCACCCCCACCGACCTCGCCGAGATCGAAACGCTGCTCGTACAGGCCAACGACATCAAGAACCATCTTGTGCAAAGCAATCTTCGTGTTGCCGTGCACGTTGCCCGCAAGCACCAGCGTCCCGGCAAACAGCTTCCGGAACTTGTCTCGGACGCAAGCGTCTGGCTGATGCGGGCCGTCGAAAGCTTCGACTTCGCTCGCAATTCTCACACCCGTTTCTCGACTTATGCCAGTTATGCCATCATGAAGAATTTTGCACGCGATCGTGCCGACGCCCTGACTCGCCGCGATGTGCGTCTCGTCACCGGGCAGGAGGAGCGGATCAATGCCGCCAGTTCCCGCGACACCCCCGTGATCGCCGACGAGCTCGATTCCGCCAAGCTCTGCGCCGATCTTTTGAGCGTCATCGAAGAGCTGCCGCAGCGGGAACGCGAACTGCTCACCCACCACTACGGCCTCGATCAGAACCGCCCCGCCCTCTCGCTCTCCGAAATCGGCGACAAAATGGGCATCACCAAAGTCCGCGTCCGCCAGCTCGAAGCGAGAGCCCTCCGCCAACTCCGCCAACTCCTCGACGCCCGCAAAGCCAAACTCCGTAAGCACGATGAATGAAACCACGGAGAGCACGGAGGACACGGAGAGATTAAATTCAAAATTCAAGCCCCTCCGTGTTCTCCGTGCCCTCCGTGGTTTCTTTTATCGCGCTTTATCTAGAGCATTTTTCACGTGGTCGTGGCGTGATGACATGCGCAAGAAGCGAGAGCCAAAGCCCCGCATTGCCATGCGGGGCTCCAAAACGCTACGGGCGAGTGAAAAATGCTCTAGCTAAATATCCGTAGCCGGGATCGGCGTGCCCATTTAGAAATGCCCCTGAGGTGATCCATGCAAAAACGCTTTCTGACGTATTCTCCGAAACGACGGCTGTTCCTCATCGCCGTTGCCATTGTGGTATTGATCGCCTGCCAGATACTGTTTAAACAAGCCTTATCGCAGCCCGAGGCCGAGGACGTGGTGGTGCTGCGAGGGCATACACGCATACTTCAAAGAGTCCAGTTCATCAGCAATGAACGTGTCATCACCGAGGCCGTCGATAACACCACCCGCATCTGGGACGCTGCCACCGGGAAGGAATTGGTTCGTCTGCGAGGTAAGGACGATCGCCCCCACGTCATCATGCTCAGCCCCGACGGCCAGCGAATCTTCACGAGCGACGAAGGCGTCATCCGCGTCTGGAACGCCAACAACGGCAAGGAATTGGCCGCCATGCGTATGCATAGTTACGATGAAATGACCACCGGCTGGCACCGTGAAGCCCGCGACACACTCACCGCCTTCAGCCCCGACGGCAACCGCATCGTCATCACGTCATTCAGCGACAAGTACAGCTCCAACGGCAAAAAACCGCTCACGAACAACAGAATCTCACAACTCTGGGACGCCACCAGCGGTAAGGTGCTGGCGACGTTGGGCAGCCATCTGGACGCCATCCGTACCGCAGAGTTCAGCCCCGATTCCACGCGGTTCGTCACGACCGCTGACAACAGCGAGAAAGTTCTCCCCGTCTACGTTGAGGGCGAATGGGTCAGGGCCACTGGAAAATACGAGAACGTTGCCCGAGTCTACAACGCCGCCGATGGGAAAGAGCTGTTCGAACTTCGTGGCCACACCGCCGGTGTCACCGATGCGGTTTTCAGTCCTGACGGCAAGATCATTCTTACGAGAGCGAAGGACAACGCTCCTCGGCTCTGGGATGCCGCGACCGGGAAAGAACTCGCCGTCCTCACCGGCTCCGGCGTTTGGCGCGGTCAGCTTGGATTCGGATGGGAACAATTGTTCAGTCCCGACGGCAAGCTCGTCATCACGGCCTCCGAGGATGTCAAAACCATCCACGTCTGGGACGTCGCCACCGGCAAAGAAATCGCCACGCTGCGAGGACATGACAAAAAAATTTGGTCCGCCCAGTTCAGTCCCGACTCTGCACGGATCATCACGCAATCCTCGGCCCCCCCCCACGCCGGCGACTCCCGACTCTGGGACGTCGCCACCGGAAAGACACTCGCGGTGTTGTTGCCCGAAAAGGAAATCTTTATCACGTTCAGTCCCGACTCCACGCACTTCGCCACAAGGGATTCAGAAGGGATTCGCATCAAAGCCACCGCCGACGGCAAAGAAGTGGCCGCCCTTCGCGGCGTATTCCACGGCTTCAGTCCCGACGGCAAACTCTGCGTCACAACGCATAACGAAAACGACATCATTGGCGAAAAGCACAACATTGTCCGCCTCTGGAACGTCGCCACCGGCAAGGAACTCGCCGTCCTGCGAGGCCACACCGACACGATCATTCGAATCGCCTTCAGCCCCGACGCCAAACACCTCATCACCGCCTCCACCGACCACACCGCCCGCATCTGGAACATCCACTTGACGGCTCGATGAATTTCCCTCCTAATAACTACTAACTACTAACTAATTACTAAAGGACACGTCATGATCATCGCCGATCTCGCTCAAATCGCAGGCCGTACTTATCCCGCCCGTCGCCTCACGCAAAACGTCGTCGGCGGTGCCTCGCCGATCCAAAGCAAAAATTTCGCCGTCGGCTTCGTCACTCTCGACCCCAACGGCGGCCAAGTCCCCTGGCACAACCAAGACCAGGAAGAAGTCTACTTCATCGTCGAAGGCACCTGCGAAATGTGCCTGGGCTCCGAGCGTAAAACCCTCACCGCCGGTATGGCCGCCCAAATCCCCCCAACCGTCTTCCACCAACTCACCAACATCGGCGCCACCCCCGCCAAGATGATCTACATTTACGGCCCCGCCGGCGACGTCGCCCACTGGAAACAAGAACTCACCGGTACCCTCCCCAAAGCCGGCATCGCTCCAACCCCCCCACTCCCCCCCGGCGCCCGCCCGCAATGCACGAGTGTGGCCATTTTTTATGGCAAATCAGGGCGATCAGAGCCGCAACCGTCAGGGAGCGATCCGTGCGACAATGCGGAAATAACGCCTGTCGCTCCCTGACGGTCGCGGCTCTGATTTTCCGGGG
>WQYP01000171.1 GCA_009781185.1 Phycisphaerales bacterium
AAAATCAGAGCCGCGACCGTCAGGGAGCGACAGGCGTTATTTCCGCATTGTCGCACGGATCGCTCCCTTACGGTCGCGGCTCTGATCGCCCTGATTTGCCATAAAAAATGGCCACACCCATCGAAGATCAACGCTCGCTGCCCAGTTGACGCGGATTGGCGAGGTGTCGAAGATACCAACAAATAAGGAGCCCCCCATGCCCGAAGTCACGCTCGGAAAATTGCTATACGACAGTCCCTTAACCCACGGCATTGGCCGCGAGGAGTGGTTCATGGAAGGCGGCGGAGCCGCAACATGGGAACCCGACTGCTTAAAACTCCGCTCACGCTGGTTCAGCGCCGAGCGTTCACGGGTCGAGACCGATCACTTCACCATCTGGCTCAACCGCGAATTCCCGTCAGACCAGGTCGTCGAATGGGAGTTCCGATTCCCGCCGAAGGATCAAAACGACGACGGCTTGGCCATCCTCTTCTTCGCTGCCAAAGGCCTCAAAGGCGAAGACGCTCTCGACCCCAAACTCATGCGACGCAACGGCATCTTCGAACGCTACTACGACGGCGACATCAACTGCTTCCACACCTCCTACCTCGCCATCGGCCGCGGCACAGCCAACCTGCGAAAAAACAAAGGCTTCCACCTCCCCGCCACCGGCTGGGATATCTCCAGCAAATTCCCCCCACTCACATGGCACAAAATACGCATCACCAAATGTTCCGGCCTGATAGAACTTCGCCTCAACGGCGAAATCAGCTTCGCCTGGCAGGACGACGGCAAACAATTCGGCCCCCGTCTCGCCGGCGGAAAACTCGCCTTCCGACAGCAAAACAATCTCCTCTGGGGCGACTATCGCAACCTGAAAGTCTGGGAAGCCATTGCGCAAGAATAAAAGTTATAAAGTTAAAAGTTAAAAGTTAACTTCCTTTTAACTTTTATACTTTTAACTTTTCCTTGATCCACGGCGCTATCTGCTCTGCCAGAAAGACTTCGCACCCGCTGGAAAAATGCCCCCCCCAATGTTGGCATCGGTCCGCAATCTCCGGCGTCCACGGAAGCTGATGCAGCTTTTCATCGTAAACACGTCGATGCTCATCCGAAAGATTCTCAGGCATTTGGAATCCAACATATCCGCAAGCCGGCGTGAATTGCCGATCGGTGGTCCCGAAGATACGGGTCCCCCAGCGGAGGACCAGTTGATCTTTCACGGAGTGTGAGTTCAGAATGCCTTTCCTGGTGCGAGCGAGCGCACGAGCGAGGTTGTAGGTCGGCGACAGGGCTCCGCCGAGAAGCACGATCCCGTCGATGGCCCTCTCCATCGGCAAACATTCCGCCGCAAACACCGCCACCCCCGCTCCCCCAGACTGTGCCACAAGATGCACCGGTCTCCCCGGAAACGCATCCTGATAAGCCAATATTTCCCCCGCGATATCCCTGGCCCGCCGACGGTTGCGATCAATGAGCGCCAGATTCGCAAGATATCCGCCCGGAAATGGCAACCCCCAGTTAAAAACGCGTATTTGCCCCGGAACGCCACCATCCGCAAGCCCGTCGCACATCCCATAAGTAAAAATCGATTCCGCCTCAATCCCCGGCAGCACCAGCGTCAGCCCCTCCTCCAGCAGCGCCGGGTCCAGCGTACGCGGTTGCACCAGCCCCAGCCCCCGGCGTATCCAAAGCGACGAAAACCGCACCCGAAGATCGCCATAATCCATCAGTTGCCGAAAAAAACGCCTGACGCCGCGTGGAATCCTGAACGGCGGCAACGAACGAGACTTATGACGTGGCAGAACAAGCGACTCCGAGACAGCGAACATCATGACCTCAAAAAACAACGCGTCATTGATAAACGCGTGCAAAGCACATGCAATCCGCAAAAAATAGCCCTGGGCGTCAAGTGGAGCCCCGCATGGCAATGCGGGGCTTTGCGTTGATCTTGCCAAAGATACCCGAAACCGCTTGCGGCGTCACGATCCGTGCTTTGCGTTTCCACGCCAGGCTATTTGAAACCCCGCGTGGAGTTCGGTATGGTGCGATGATGAAAACGCGTACAGGAATCGTGGCACTGGCATGCATGGTAGCCGTAGCGGCAATGCATGCTGGCTGCTCGCACAAGCCAAAATCTCCACCGCTGGCCAGGAAGACCGATCCAGACGCGGAGCTTATAATGTTCGCCAAAAAAGCGTCGGAGGAAAAGCGTGGCGGCCTCCTGGGAATCGGCGGCCAACCCAAACCCACAACAACACCCGCCCGTTACGAAGCGCCAGGCTTGGTCATCATGGGCCGCACCAGCCAAACGACAAACGCCCCCTCTGATTAACATGGCATTGGAGATCCTTCCCATGCGTAAGCTTGTCTTGAGTTTCATGATCGCCGCCGTGATGGCAACCTGGGCCGCCACAGCCTGGGCCCAGGTAACGCGGCTCGACCCGGCAAAGACCAAGAACAGCGAAAATTTCCGAGCCCTCTTCAAAGATGTCGCACTGGCCGCGGAGAAGGCAACGCTGATCGTGCAGGCCGTGGAAAAAGAAAAAGCCGTGCAGGTGTCACTGGGAACTGTCGTGGCCGCCGACGGATATATCCTGACGAAAGCCAGCGAAGTGATGGGCCGGGAAAAATTAACGGTCTTAGTGGACGGCAAAAATCTCGACGCCAAAGTGATAGGCGTCAACGAGCGACACGATCTGGCCATGCTGAAAATAGAAGCCAAAGACCTCACCACCGTCACTTGGGCACCGACAAAAACAGAAAAACCCGTGGTCGGCCAATGGGTGGTATCCGCGGGACCGGCAGGATCGGGCGGGGAGGGTGGAAACGATGTCCCGGTGGCAGTCGGGGTCGTCAGTCTGGAACGCCGAAAAATCCTAGGCCGAAACGGTTTCCTCGGCGTCGCCATGGGCGAAACCGACGACAAGGGCGGCGGGGGAGGAGCAAAAATCGAACAGGTCATTTCCAAATCAGCAGCCGAGCAGGCCGGCCTGAAAATCGACGACGTCGTCACCGCCGTCAACGGCAAACCGATCAAGAAAGCCGCCGATTTGCTAGAAGCCGTGCACGCCTACCGCCCAGGAGACGTGGTCGCCCTGACCGTCAAACGCGGTGAGAAAACCTTGGAATTGAAAGCAACGCTGGGCTCGAACGTCACTCCGTCCGCAAACGCATCGCGCTTTACAATGATGAACCTGATGGGCGGCCCGCTTAGCAGACGAGCAAGCGATTTCCCCGCAGTATTTCAGCACGACACCGTCATTCGCCCTATCGACTGCGGCGGCCCACTGGTGGACCTGAACGGAAAAGTGGTCGGCGTGAACATCGCACGTGCAGGCCGGACGGAAACCTATGCATTGCCCGCGGACGTCATTGAGCCGCTCATTGAATCGCTCAAAAGCGGAAAGTTAATCCCCCATCAATAGCCTTGCGTGGCAACGTAGCCTTGCGAGGAATCGCAAGGCTTAACGCATCCTACGCGTCCCATTTGTAAAATTTGAGAGATGGAGAATTGAAAATAAATAATAGACAAACAGAAAAGGGACAGCGATTGGGGCGGAAGTTCTTTGCACGGGAGGCGGCAGAGGTGGCGCGGGAATTGGTGGGAGCAGTGCTGGTAAGGCAGGTGGGTGGGGAAGAGCTGCGAGTTCGTGTCGTGGAGACGGAAGCCTACGTCGGCCCGCACGACCTGGCCTGCCACGCCTCGAAGGGCAGAACCAAGCGAACGGAAGTCATGTTCGGCGAAGCCGGACATGCATACGTCTACTTCTGTTACGGCATGCACCACCTGCTCAACGTCGTCTCCGGCCAAATCGGCGACGCCCAGGCCGTCCTGATCCGAGCCGCCGAACCGATCAACTTCCAAGCCAATCTGACCGGCCCTGGCAACCTCACCAAAGCTTTATACATCACAACCGCCGACAACGGCACCGATTTGGTGGAAAACAACGACATTTTCTTCGAAAAAAATAAGGGGGGGGGGAGACAAAAACAGACAAAAATAGACATTTCCAGACGAATCGGTGTCGATTACGCCGGAAAATGGAAGGACGCACTGCTGCGTTTCACGGACACCCAAAGCACAGCAGTATCGGGACGGAAAAGAAAAACATCATTGGCAAAGGGTGCAACGCCATGTACATGAATCGATTTTGGAAGTTCTTCCGGTTCGGCGTGCTGACGGTCGCCTTTATTTTGCTGGGCCTGTACCTGTTCGGCTCCACCAACTGGGCGAAACTCTTCGGGCATCTGCCGACTTACGCTCAATGGATCAAGGAAGGCCAGCCGGTGGCACAGGCGATCTATCACTTCAAAGCCGAGCGAGGTTTATGGCCGGAGTATCTCGACGAACTGGTCCCCGATTATCTGTCGCCGGAACAGTTCAAACAGGTGGAGAAGCAGGAATGGGAATATACGTTGGTGCAACGGGATGGACGTCCCGGTCTGAGCCGCCGGATCAGGGAGATGCACCGCACGCACGTAGGCTACGATTTCGAGCCGGAAAAACCTTCATGGATCGTCTTCGGCGATGAAGAGAAACGGCTGCTGCAAATTATGTCGCCTCCCTCTTTTCCCCCTCTGCCGCAC
This sequence comes from Phycisphaerales bacterium, assembly GCA_009781185.1. Taxonomy (GTDB): domain Bacteria; phylum Planctomycetota; class Phycisphaerae; order WQYP01; family WQYP01; genus WQYP01. The sequence continues at coordinate 4,570 of WQYP01000171.1, forward strand.
GATCAGCTAGTGTCCAACCAGTTCGCCGAGCTGGACCGTCGGATCAGGCGTTCGTCGGGCCAGATCGTGATGGAATATAGACGTCAACAGATTTCGTTGCTGTTATCTGAGGGGCGTGAGGCCGAAGCGCGGAGCCGGCTTGCCGAAACGCAGCGTTTGAATACGCATCACTTCTGGCCGCGGCTGGCGACGGTAAAGCTTGATTTGCAGCAGCAAACTGGCTGGGGGGGAGGCGTCCCAGCCGGCACGCAAGGCGTGTCGCTTTACACGTCGTTGCCCCCTTCGTTTGCCGATTTCGCCGCCTGGGTCAAAGCCGATCCAACTTTCACGCATTGGTATTATTTGTCTCAGGCGTATCGTTGGGCAGGTCTCGACAGCGAAGCTCTTGCGGCCGTCGTCGCCGCCTCGAACCTGCCGGCCGCCGCGACCCCCAACGATTTCGAAATCACCGCATTTTATCTCTGGGACATGTCGCGATTCGCACTCCAACACAAGCAGTGGAACCTGGTTCTCAAGCTCGCGGAGGCCTGGAGCCAATTGCCGGAAGACTTCCGGCGTGTCGAAAACAGCTACCTCGCATTGTCCGCTGCCGCCAAGCTCGGCAAAGGCGACGTCGCGGGAGAGGGGGGGGCCAAAGCCGACATGCAGTCTTTGCGTGAGAGCAAACTTGCCACATGGGCAAAAAATCTTGATATGTTGGAAGATGCGATCAAGCGGGACGATCGCACGTTCCAATACGATCCGGGCGACAAGCCGGAGTTCAAGCTCTTTGAGTTGCCGCAGTAGTCACAGATTTCGAGTTTCAGAGGTTCCGGTTGTCAAATGCGGTTATTTGGCGCCGTGAGCGTGTACGGTGGGTTGCGATGCCCCTCTGAACATTTGGGACTGCGGTGGGGAGATATCGATTGGGAAAAGGAGCGAAAAGCTCATCGTTGCCGCCTACTGAAGCAACCAGCATCGCAGTTCCGGGCTTCGCCGACGCTCTGAAGATGATTGCGACACTGCCGTTGACGGATGCGGAGAAGGCTGAGGCAGTGCGGCGGCTATTGCGTGGTGATACGGGGGGTGGAAGACACCAACCATAACGATCGTAGCGTTGTAGTATTAGACGCCCCCGTTTCGATCATTTGAACATTTGATCATTTGGATTTGCTTCGAATTTCGTCATTCGAATTTCGAATTTCTTCTGGCTTCTAGAGCATTTTTCACTCGCCCGTAGCGTTTTGGAGCCCCGCATGGCAATGCGGGGCTTTGGCTCTCGCTTCCTGCGCATGTCATCACGCCACGACCACATGAAAAATGCTCTAGCTTCTGGCTTCCGCGAAAGGCACATCTTTTGTAAGTCCACTCTCCCAAGAAAACCTATCTGCATACCGCAGAGGTCACCGCATTTTGGAGGAAAAATGATGCGTAAGAGTCATCTGCATCGTGGGTCGAGTTTCATGCTTGAGCCGTTGGAAACGCGTGCTCTTCTGTCCGCAGCCACGACCGACGTGGACGCCAGCATCACCTCGGCCCTCGCCCCAACAGAGACAGAGGCCCTGGAGGCGGCTCTCGTCCAGCAGCAAGCCAAAAAAGCCGCAAAATCCCTCGTCGGTTCCCTCAGTTCGCTCACTCCCATCACCACCTCAACCATCCCCGCCAACGGCGATCTCAACCCCTACGGCACAGCCTTCGTCCCAAAAGGCTTCCCCACCGGCGGCTCGCTTAACCCCGGCGACCTGCTCGTCTCCAATTTCAACAACGCCAACAATCTCCAGGGCACCGGTACGACAATCGTTCGCGTCACGCCAGACGGACAGACCTCCACCTTCTTCCAGGGCTCCGCAGACCTCGGCCTCACCACCGTCCTGGGCGTCCTCAAAAAAGGCTACGTCATCGTCGGCAACCTCCCCACGCTCGACGGTACCGGCACCACCGCACAGCCCGGCTCCCTGATGATCCTCGACAAAAACGGAAACATTGTCACCACCTTCGCCGCCTCCTCGCTGATCCAGGGCCCCTGGGACATGGCCATCAACGACAAAGGCTCCTCCGCCAACCTCTTCGTCTCCAACGCGCTCACCGGCGCGATCAGCCGACTCGATCTCAAAATCTCCGACACCAGCGTTTCGCTCAAAAGCATCACCGAGATCGCTTCAGGGTATGCCCATCGCACCGATCCCTCCGCCCTGTTGCTTGGCCCCACCGGCCTGGTCTTCCACAACAACAAACTCTACGTCGCCTCCACCGACGACAACGCCGTCTACGTCATCAAGAACGCCGCACGCCGCCAGACCGACGACGGCATCGGCAAAGTGGCCATCCAGGACAACGATCACCTCCACGGCCCGCTCGGCATGACACTCACGCCCGACGGACACCTCATCATCGCCAACGGCGACGCCATCAACCCCGACACCAATCAGCCCAGCACGCTCGTCGAGTACACCACCTCAGGCCGATTTATTTCGCAGTTCTCCATTGATGCGTCGCCCAGCGCTCCGTTCGGCATTGCCATTACTTCGGACAACAGCGCCATTCGTTTTGCCGCAGTGGACAACAACGACAACATGGTAAGCATCTGGACCCTCCCGCGCAAACGCTAAAAACCGTGGCTTCAGCTGCCCACCAGTAGCGACCTCGCTTTGCGGGGTGGAGCCCCGCATGGCAATGCGGGGCTTTTTGGGGAGGATCGTATCCTTGAGCGTTTAGCCGTTGATCGAAGATCCACGCTCCCCGAGCCATTCGGATAGGCTTTGAGACAGTCTTGACATCCTCATAAATACTCATTTCAAACTACTTAAAAAAGGAATACGCATGGATATCATTCAAACAATCATGGGCATGCTCTCCGGCAACGTCATGAGCAAGCTGAGTTCTCTCATTGGTGAAAACGAAGCCAACACGCAATCTGCCGTGAGCACAGCCGTTCCCGCCCTTTTGTCCGGTCTCTCTCACGTCGCCTCCACCCCCAATGGCGCCCAACGCCTCGTCTCCGCCATGGACCAATTCGGCGCCAATACCACCGCCCCCGTTACCGGACTCCTCGGCGGCCAGACCGGCGCCATCGCCGAACAAGGAAACTCCCTCCTCAAATCACTCTTCGGCAGCACCACCTCCTCAGGACTCGCAAGCATGATCTCCCGCTTCTCCGGCATCGGCAGCGGCAGCGCTACAAGACTCCTCCCCTTCCTCGCTCCGATGGTCATGGGCGGCATCGCAAAACACTTCGTCGGACAATCCATCAACGCCTCTTCCCTCTCCAACTTCTTCTCCTCTCAAAAATCCAACATCGCCAGCGCCCTGCCCTCCGGATTCTCCCTCTCCGAAATCCCCGGCCTCGCCCCCGCCGCCTCCGCCGCGGAATCCTCCTACCGTGTCGCTCAAACCACCGGCCATCAAGCCGCCGCCACCGGCCGATGGCTCGCTCCCGCCATCGTCGGTCTCGTCATCCTCGCCGGCATCCTCTACTTCGCCTTCCGTTCCGGCACCCCGCGCCCCATGGTCCCACAAGTCAGTCTCCCCAACATCAGCGTCCCCGACGTCGCGCAAGTTCGCAGTAACATCTCCGGCACACTCTCCTCCCTCAACGACTCCCTCTCCAGCATCAAAGACTCCACCTCCGCCGATTCCGCCCTCCCCAAGCTCCGCGAACTCGACAGCAAGCTCGACACCGTCAAGGACTGGACCGACAAACTTCCGCAGAGCGCCAAGTCCTCCATTTCTGAGTATGCCACTTCCAATCTCGATTCTCTCGTCGCTCACATGAACACCGCCTTAGCCAACCCCGGCGTCTCCGAAAAAATCCAACCCACTCTCCAATCGATCGTCAGCAAACTCAGCGACATCGCCGGCGTTCCTTCTTCGCAATACACCCTTACCTCTCCCTCGACCCCCTCTGTGCCGACGGTTCGCGACTAATTTCCCAGACAAACACAGACTAAAACAGACAAAAGTAGACAGAAACAGACAAAAAGCAAAAAACCCTCCAGTGGAAGCTGAAGGGTTTTTCGTTGAGAGTACCCCCAACGGGATTCGAACCCGTGTCGCCGCCGTGAGAGGGCGGTGTCCTGGGCCGCTAGACGATGGGGGCATCTGTACGGGGAGTGGTGGACACCTCTCACGCGAATCAGTCAATGTAGACGCCCCTCTCCCCCGAGTCAAACGCACGACAACATGCACCCGTAACAGGGTGTGCCAATTTTTCTGTCGTGCCCCTCCACTTGGTACCGCGATCGTTAGGGAGCGTGCCCGAAACCACGGGAGCTACAACTGTTTTGGTCATTCGGATTTCGGATTTGATTCGTCATTCG
>WQYP01000172.1 GCA_009781185.1 Phycisphaerales bacterium
AGGATTGCGTTAAGGCTGGCGGGCGTGATGGAAAAATACCGGACAGTATTGGGGAGCGACCCGTGTGACCATGCGAAAATACCGCCTGTCGCTCCCTTACGGTCGCGGCTCGGATATCCACCTGAAAGCGCAACCCGCGTTGTACTGCTATGCGGTGGCGTTTTAGTTTTGTCTACTACGGCGGTGTTTTCCTCCATAAGGGCAATCAGAATCGGCCATGGAGCGTTTGCGATCCATGGCACGAATGTATTTATTTTACCTCCACGTTGCGGGCAATGCCAAGTCGTGTAGGTGCGATCCGCGACGCCGCAAGCGTTTTCGGGGACCTTTCACGAGATCGACGTCAAGTCTCGCATTGTCATGCGGGGCTCCGTAGTCGCGGGGCTCAGTGGGAATGCGTTGTTGGGGAGGAGGCATCTTGGGCGATTTTGGGTTTGGTGAAGCGGCGGAAGAGCCAGGTGGCGAGGAAGATCACGAAGAGCGTGAGGACGAGGACTGGGCCGGAACTGACGTTGTTGAGAGGGGGGGTGATGGCGAGGAAGAGTCCGGCGGCGATGCCGAGGAAGCCGGTGAGGAAGGAGGCGAGGAGTACGCCGTTGAATTTTCGGGAGAGCATGTTGGCGGTGGCGCCGGGGAGGATGGTCAGGGCGGTGATCATCATGGCGCCGATCATTTTGACGCCCACGACGATCACCAGCGAATTGAGGAAAATTTGCAGGATGTTGATGAAGGTGATGTTGACGCCGTTGATGCGGGCCATGTCTTCGTCGAGCGTGGTGTAGACGAGTTCGTTATAGAAGAGTGCGATGAGGATGGCGACGGCGGCGAGGGCGGCGAGGGCGATGTAGACTTCGGTGATGGAGACGGTGATAAGGTCGCCGAAGAGGATTTTTTCGAAGTCGGTGTTTTGGAAGGGGTTTTTGAAACGCCAGATGTGGTTGTTGGCGGAGATGAGGAGGATGCCAAGTGCCATGGAGGCGACGAGGAAGATGCCGATGGCGGAGTCTTCGGAGACGTGTTTTCCCTTGGTGAAATAGCCGATGAGGAGGGCGGTGGCGAGGCAGAAGGTTCCGATGATGATTTGGTTGAGCGCGGGGCCGAGGCCGGAGCCGGGCGCGAATAAGGTGGGGAGATAGCCTGCGGCGAGGATGGTCAGAGCGATGCCGCCGATGCCGGAGTGGGCGATGGCGTCGGAGATGAGGGACATTTTGCGGAGGACGATGAAGACGGAGATGAGCGAGCAAGCGGCGGCGAGGGCGAGGCCGACGATGATCGTGTGGCGGAAAAGGAAGAGGTTGCTGAGAAAGTCTTGCATGGGATTGCTATTGTAAGTGACAAGGGGACGGGGGGACAGGGAGATGGGGAGGGCGTAACATTTTAGGCGTTGCGTGGCACCCGAAACCCTGGCCACCCGCCAATACCGCTAACCATGCGATTCTGCATTTCACGATCATACAATCACCTCGTTTTCGAATCGGAGATCGCAGGATGCTGCTGCTGAAACGCCATCACGGTGAGCGTTGTGATCTCAATCAACGTCCCCACAATTACCGATAATGAGATCGCAAGGCCGAGACTAAAGCTCCAGCGTCCAATTTCGTCAATGAGCCAGGAATTTACATCGTATATCACCCAATGAAGTAGACTCACTACATACGGAATGCACAAGCAGGCACAAACGCGTGTGTCGTGTGAAATACGTTTACCCAAAAGCCAGACGATGAAAACGCCGAAGGCGAGCACAACGGTGGGCACAATAAGTGCCAAGAGGTCCAGCTTCTGTTCAAGAACCCATTCGCGTTCGTAAAGATAGAGGGTGATTGCGGAATATCTCAGGCCCTCTACGGCAAAAACCATCCCAAAAGTAGCCACGATGTATCCGGCCCAGATTTCAATTTTGGAAAGCTCGCCAAAGATCAGCGCTCGCAAGTGGCAATGCACGAGTGGAATCCCCATGCAAAACATCAGGCCAAACAAAGCCAGAGAGGAAAAGGCATACCAGTCATAATTCATCAGACGGAAAAATTCTATCACGTTATTCAAGGGCGACCGTGTGCCCACATATGCCACAAATGGCTGCGCCAACGCAGGCAAGATAAATAGGAGCACGATCAGCTGAATGATTGTTGGAATTTTAGTCGCAGTCGGCGGTGACGAGTCGTAGTCTAGAATCAGATTTTCTTTGTGCATGATTGCTTCCACACAATCACTTCGTTACGCGTAATTTCCAGGATATCTGGGGAAGTCTCCCCAGTTTGCCGTTGGCGATGTAGGAATACCTAAAATACGGTTAAGATCGGCGTTGCTTACCCTTGTCACATCTCCACCGGCCTTTTGAATGAGAGCGTCAATCTGTGCGCCCTGTGTTTTGATGATCGCCTGAGTTTTAGGGTTAGTCCACGCTTGCCAACGGTTTAATGCTAAATTTGGGAAATCAAAATTTCCTTTCGCCCTCTGGCCCTGGGCATCCTTAAAGAGTAACTCTATTACCGCTTGGATGCTTTTCTCTCCGTCATACGCAATCGCGCGAGATGCGGTAGCTTCGGTGAATTGGCCAAGTCCTACTGCCGACGTCCTAAGGTTCTTGGTGCCATAAGGTCCGCCAATTGCATTAAAATACGTCGGTCGCCCTCCAACTTTCGTGGATGTGTCCATACTCTCCAGATGGATCATGACGAGGATGCCGCCAAGTTGGATGGGGCACGAGCCCGCAAGGGCATTTTTATCCGGCCAATATTTATAAATCCATTGCAGAACCTGCAATGCGGTTTTTTCATCACGCAACCGAACAGGCTGCTTTCCGTTCTTTACGGCCCACGCCTCATAAGCGGCTACCGTCCCCGCCCCAAAATCACCGTCGGCGGCAACCCCGAGCCGTTGTTGAATACTTTTAATCAAACCTGTTGCATCTCCTTGTGCATTTGGAAGTTGGGTAAATCCCATTTGAACTGCAATTGCATTAATTTGCTCAAGTGTGACCGTTCCCGCCGGGTCCACCCGATTGATCGGATTATCGCGCATTGCTTGATACAGATTCATTCCATCGACGTAACCCATCGGTTCCTCCATCAAACTCATATGCGTCATACGATCAGCGCCAACCGTGGCAACAGTTGAATGATATTCAGTTGTCTTCATTATTCTTCCTTTCGTTCTAAACGTTCTTGACGCCGTTCATGATGATCCGTGTGGCTTTGATGGTACGAATCACCGGCTCTTTTTTGGGAGGCTTCTTTTGGGGAGCGGATACATATGTGAACTTCATAGCGCCCAGGTTCGGTGCGGTTTTCAAGCTCGGTGCGGTTTTTATGGTGTGAATCACCGGCTCCTTCTTGGGAGCAGCTTTTGGAGCAGCAACATAGGTAATCTTCATGGCGCCCAAGTGGGGATTCAAATAATCCTGGGCATAAATGTGGCGGCAACGCTCCCGCGGGTGGCCGAGTTCCTCAGGATCGAAAAGCTTTTCGCCCTTGTGCAGGAAGGGCATCATGGACATCTCATAAAGGGATCGCTGGTTCGGGCAGAGTGCCCGCGCGAGGGAACAATCCGCATCGCAGAGATCATAACGCATACAATCTTGATGATGTCTCGCGCGGTGGTTGATGAAAACGGCGATCATTTCGCGGGCAGTCAACTTGCGCAGGTCGGAGCCACACTCCACCGCCTTTTTTGGCAGATGGACCCGCTTCATATAGTCGGCGTCTGATCCTTCGGCAAATCCCTCGCGCTCGTTATCGGTACATTCAATGTTGTACACCACTTCGCCGTCATCGAATCGGCTCAAGAAGTGGTGTCGAATGCACGCGAGAGAGACCGGCCATCCCATGCGGCGAGCCATCGCCACATGAATGGTCGCCAAGTTGCCGCAAGTGCCGCGCTTGGTGTCGATCACACCATTCAAAAACAGATCGCCCGCATTGGTGTATTGCACACAATGCACGTGTCGTTTCTCCTCGATGTATCGGATGCCAATCACCTGGCCAAGAAAAACCTGCAGCATCCCCATGCGGTAGAACCGAATGTCATTTTTCCAGAGCGCTGGTCCTGTTTCCCAGAAAAACGCCTCGCTGGCGGGAAGCCGCCGCGCGAATTCGTTTGTCCATTCATCCACCGTTTTGATGTAGCGTTCCACGTCGAGGTCTTTGTATTGCTCAAGGCCACGAAGGACGGCGAGGTTCAAAGCCACGACATCCATGCGTTCAAGCTCTTGATCCGGTAACGCAAGGTAGTCCCAAATGCTGGCGGTAGGCTTCAGGCACATCGGAGACTTAATCTTCATAGACATGCCCTTCATCCAACTGCATGACCTTCTTCAAATACGCGAACCCTAACCTCGATAAGGAATTCGAGCAAGTGAAAAGATATGTGCGACAGATTTAGTGAAAATGCCGATCTGCCCCGCGTCTCCCAAGCGGTGGGCAAAACAGATTAGGGGGTCAACTGATCGCGTGCGTCAGGACGGCGGCGAGGTAGGCGGAGTGGGCGAAGAGATTGGTCAGGAAGATGGTACGCATGCAGGATTCGCGGCGGTCGGGAGTGAAAGGGAGGCGGAGGAGTTTTGTGCAGAGGTAAAGAGTGGGGAGCAGGAGGAGGGCGGTAGCGGGCAGGCCGTTGCGGAAGCGGATGAGGGTACAGGTGAGAATCGAGAGTATCCATATGACGACGCAGCAATAGAATACTTTTTTAGCGAGAGGACGGCCGAGCAGGATGGGGAGGGTGCGGCGGCCGATGGGGGTGTCGCGTTCGATGTCGCAGAGGTTGTTGGTCATCATGATCAGGGCGATGCCGACGATCAGGGGGGCGGAGAGGAGAAAGATTTCCCAGGCGAGTTTGCCTGTGAAGACGGAGAAGACGGCGAGGGGGATCAGGCCGCCCATGACGGTGCCGGAGACGAGTTCGCCAAGGGGCAGGTGGGAGATGGGTTTTGGGCCTGCGGAATAAGCGAGGATGACGGCGCAGCCGACGATTCCGATCAGGAGCGTGACGGGGCCGCCGCGATAGACAGGGTATAGCCCCAGCAAGACGGCGAGCATCATGAAGGTAAAACCTAATTGTTGGACATGTTTTGGATTGAGCGTGTTATAGACGAGGATGGCGTCGTTGGGATCGTTGGAGTTTTCCAGGCGATCGGTGCCTTTGATGAAATCGTAGTAGTCGTTGAGGGTGTTGACGGCGGATTGCATCAGGATGGAGGCGGGCAGGAGCAGGGCAAAGAGCGGCCAGGAGAACCGATCAGTGAAGGCGAAGGCGAGCGCCGATCCCAACAGCACGGGGAAAATGGAGGCGGCCCAGGAGTGAGGGGCGGCGAGCCAGAGGGCGTGTTTGAGGGTAAGTCTGGAGATGGTTGCACCCCATTACGTTCGAGAGCGGAGTTCACGCTTTAGCGCGTTTCACGAGAGAACACGCTAAAGCGTGAACTCCGTTTTTAGAGGCGTCCTTATCTCTTCGGCGGGGCGAGGGGATTGGTGGCGGGGTGATCGTGGTCGCAGCACGGGCCGGCGTGGGTGTGTTCGTGTGAATGACAAGAGTGATCATGGAGGCCGGAGTGCGTGTCGAGTACGGCGTCCATGTCGCATTGGAAAACGTTGAAAAGAATGTCGTTGGAAAGGCCCTGCGGACGGTCGTGGTAGTGGAGGGTTTTGTTGAGACAGGCGACGTAATCGCAGGAGGCGACGACGCTGCGGAGATCGTGTGAGACCATGATCAGGGTGAGGTTGAATTGGGTTTTGAGGGAGTTGAGGAGTTCGAGGAATTGTGTTTGTCCGGCCTGGTCGATGCCGGTGGTGGGCTCGTCGAGGAAGAGGATTTGCGGTTTGGCGACGAGGGCACGGGCGATGAAGACGCGTTGTTGCTGGCCGCCGGAGAGGTTGCCGATGGGCTGGTCGGTGAAGTGAGCCATGCCGACGGCGGCGAGGGCTTCGGTGGCGGAGAGGTGGTGGGTATGGTTGAACCATCCGAAGCGGCGTTTTTTGCCGATGAGGCCGAGCTGCACGACCTGCTTGACGGTGATGGGGAAGGCCCAGTCGATGGCATGTCGTTGTGGGACATAGCCAACGAGTCCGCCGGTGGAGCAGGCGATGCGTGGCGATTTGTCCATGATGGTGATGGAGCCGGAGTCGGGTTTGAGGAGGCCGAGCATGAGTTTGAGGAGGGTGGATTTTCCGCCGCCGTTGGGGCCGATGATGCCGAGCGTCGAGCCCTGCTTGACGTGCAGCGTGATGTTGGCGAGTGCGAGCTTGTGGTCGTAAGCGTAAGAGACGTTGTGCACGCAGACGACGTCGCGGACCTGGTGGCGGCCGAGATCAGAGGTCGTGTCGACGTGGGTGTGAGGGGCGTTGAGCGGGAGGAAAGTCATATCGCTTTATTTTAGACGTAACGAAGAACATAACAAAGAATAAAAGGTTTAAGGAATAAAGGAGTAAAAGGAAGTTAAAAGTTATAAGGGTAAAAGGTAAAAGTGGGCTCTGGCACCACATGTGGCTCCCAACCTCACACTTTTATTCTTTTATTCTTTAAGCCTTTTACTCTTCCTTTTATTCCTTTATTCCTTAAACCTTTTATTCATTTGCGTGGCATTACTGCATATTTTTCTTGAGTTCCTCAAGATTCTTCCGCATCAGCGAGAGATACGTGTCGTTGAGGTCGTCGTAGGTTTCCAGGGGCTGGAGGATGCCGAGCTTGACGCCTGTGGCGCTGACGACGGCCTCGGCCTGGCCGGAATTGAGGGCGGTCTCGGAGAAGACCACCGGGACATGACGCTCCTTGATGATGGCAATGACGCGATTGATTTGGGCGGGCGCCATGCCATCGCTGCCGACTTCCTGCAGAGCGGCGACCTGTTTGAGGCCGTAGCGGTGGGCGAGGTAGTCGTAGGCGGAATGGAAGCCGACGAATTCTTTGTATTTGAAGGTTTTGGCGGCGGCCAGGAATTGGCCGTCGAGCTCTTCGAGATCGGCGATGTATTTGGCGGTGCGATTGGCGTAGCTCTCCTTGTGGGCAGGATCGATCTCGCTCAAGGCTTGCAGGATTTGCTCGGCGATTTTCTCTTGGTTCTTCGGGTCCAGCCAGATGTGCGGATTCTTGACGCCGTGGTCGTGGGCTTCGTGGCCGGGCTGGTCGGTGAGCGATTCCTCTTTGGTTTCGATGGCCTGGATGGATTCGCCGATGACGAGCTGCACGAGCTTGGGATTGTCGGTGGCGAGAGTCCTGGCCCAGTCGTCGATGCCCAGGCCGTTGCGGATGAGAAGCTGGGCGCGTGAGACGGTGGCCTTGTCCTTGGCGGTGGGAGAATATTCGTGCGGACTGGTGGCGGGAGTCAGCAGGATGACGGCATCGGCGTCGTCGCCGGCAATGGCTCGCAGCGCGTCGTAATAGTTGAAGATGGTGGCGACGACGAGAGGCTTTGGCGATTGGGCGGCGGGCGGTTTGCTGCAGAAGGTGAAAAACAGTGAGCCAAAGAGAATCAGCGACAGGAAAATGGAACGACGGATGAGATGCATGTTTGTGTACCTCGCAAATGGAGCACCTGTGAGCTTAACGAGAGCGAAGTGAAGATGCAAGTTGGTTGCATTAAGGAATAGGAAATAGTCTTGCGAGGAACCGCAAGGCTCGTAACGCCGGAGACTTTCATAACGTTTGAGTCCCGCATGGTATGCATGAGTGAGCCGCGCGGGTGTGCCCGTTTTTCCGGGCAAGCCCAGCCGCGTGGGATGAGTGAAGCCTTGCGTTTCCACGCAAGGCTATTGGGGTATACTGCTGGGATGAGCGATGAGGTGAACAAGAAGAGGCGACCGCCGGCGGCGTTGTTTGCGATGGGGCGGGAGGAACTGCCGCGGGAGGTCGAGGTGATGGGGGTAAGGTGGCGGTTTGTGAAATTGTTTAAGCATGATTTCTTCGCGGCGACCGGGTTGTACGAAAATCAGGATGGGGGTGCGGGGGGTGCCGGCGTTTTTGGGGAGGGTGGGGGAGACGGGGTTTTTGCATGTGTTTGTGCCGGGGGTGGATTTGCATGCCCAACTGCCGCTGACGGCGGAGTTCTTCGCGGAACTTGAGACGCTGTTTCGTGAGTTGCACCAACGGCACATTGCGTATGTCGATTCCAATAAGCGTGAAAACATTTTGTACGGCGACGACGGGAAGCCGTGGCTGATCGATTTTCAGATTGCCTTCGAGTGCAAGAAAGGCAACCGCGATAACTTCCTGGCGAAGATGATTTTGCGGAAGTTTGTAACGGCGGATTGGTACCACTATTACAAACACAAGACGCGATTGCTGCCGGCGGTTTGCACGGTGGAGGATTTCGAGAAGGCGAAACGCCGGGGTTTTTTGCATCAGGTGCATCGGCTCGTCGCTCGGCCGATGATTCGGGTGCGGCGGCTGTTTTTGTCGCGGTACGATTTGGAGAAGACGAAGTAGGTCAGCTTTTCGTTCTAAGCATCTGCAGCAGAATTTGCGGCTCGATGATCCAGAGCCCAGGGAATCTTTTCACGAAGTCACGAGCTTCTTCGTGAGTCTGATCCATCAGATTGAGCAGATGTTTGTCGCGGCTCACCACCAGTTGCGATCGTGTCGCCAGTGCAAGATTGATGCAATGGGAGTCGTCCGCATCGAACGGGCTCATGTATAGCTCAGGTATATTGTCAATTGGTTGAGCGTGCTCTGTCTCAATCCTTCACAGGACGATGATCCGAGCCGCGACCGTAAGGGAGCGACAGGCGGTATTTTCGCATGGTCACACGGGTCGCTCCCCAATACTGTCCGGTATTTTTCCATCACGCCCGCCAGCCTTAACGCAATCCTAACTTGCGCGACATGCGCATTTCTGGCATACTGCGGGTATGGAACTCCATGAGACACAACAAT
>WQYP01000173.1 GCA_009781185.1 Phycisphaerales bacterium
TGATAGCTGGCATAGTCGTTCCTCCTTGAACTACTCATTCACAGAACAGCCTCACTATACCACCAGACGGACGCGCAAAAAATGTCCTGCACCCGATAGAGGGTTGAGACAGAGCAGGTGCTTCCAATTTCCTCATTCCTCGCCTTTCTTGCTAAGATGCCTCCATGTCTCCCAGCACGCCGAACTTTGACGAACTCATTCCCGAACTCAAGGAGTGGAACGACGGCAAAGGTATATCCATTGACACTTGGCTCGAAGTGTATGGTAATTTCCAACTCACCATCGCCTACCGCCAACTCTTCTGGCCGGATTTCGTGGAACACGACAATTGCGTACTCGTTGCGCCTTTTTCGAGCAAAACCTACGAAGACTTTTTTAGACACACCAACGGCGACCGCGCCGCTGTCGAAGCCGTGATGAACCATCATCACATTCTTGATCTCTTTTCGGAGTCCAAGCAAACCGCCACGGAAGCGCAGATGCGATACATTGGCCGAACCTTGCAAGAAATCTGGACCGCCAAGCTCAAACGCGATTTCCCCCACCGCATGTTCGCAGTCTCCTTCAACGACATCCCCGGCCTCGACCTCGTTGATTATCAAATCACTTTTTCCCAGAGGGCTTCATGACAGCTACTCCATCCACCCCCCAGAATGATACCGGCAAACCTGAGCCTGGCTGGGCCGATGCTTTTGTCTATCCGCTTGCGACGCTGGGGGCTCTTGTTGGTGGAGCGCTGGGGGCATTGATTGTCTGCTGGGCTGCTCGCTCCGGGTACTATGCGCTTCCCGTGGTCGGTCTGTTTGCCGGTTGGGCCGCCGCGATTTTCTCCCGCAAAGGTGGTTGGATCGTGGCTCTGATCGCCGGGCTCGTCGCGGTCGCCGTCGGACTCTTCGTCGAATGGAAATGCATCGCTCGTTTCCACGAGGACCCCTCCTTCCTCTATTTCCTTGAGCACCTCACGTCCCTCAAGCCTTTCATTCTTTTCGTTCACGGCGTGAATGTGGCCCTGGCACTCTGGTGCAGCGCACGAAAATAAGGTCTATCATTAAAATTAAAATCCTCCGGCGGCACATGTTCCACCGTTTCTTCCAATTTCTCTTCCTCGGCGTGATCCACCTCTACCGCTGGACGCTGAGTCCCTTGATCGGCAGACAGTGCCGCTATCAACCGACCTGCAGTGCTTACGGTCTGGACGCCATTCGTCAGTGGGGGCCATGGCGTGGCGGTTGGATGACTCTTCGTCGCATCGGCCGATGCCATCCGTGGGGGCCGGGCGGACACGATCCCGTTCCGCCGAAACAGATAAGGAGATAGGGAGACAAGGAGAGAGGGGGAGACAAGGCATCTCCCCCTGGGGCTACTCAAACACTTTTGGCCTTTTAACTTTTACCTTTTAACTTTCTTTTACTCCTTTCTTCCTTGTAACTTTTATTCTTTCTTCCGCCGCCTTGCCAAGCCTGAGCGGGACGGCGAGAATGGCCGAATGATTCTTCTCAAAGCCACCAATCTGGTCAAAATTTACGGTCCGCGGACCGTCGTCGACAAAGTCTCTTTTGAAGTCGGGCATCGCGAAGTCATCGGCCTGCTCGGCCGCAATGGCGCCGGCAAAACCACTACCTTCCGCATGATCATGGGCATGGTCGTCCCCAACGGTGGACAAGTCATGTTCGACGGCTTCGACATCACCAGGCTCGCCATGTACCAGCGGGCCCGTAAAGGCATGGGCTATCTCTCCCAGGAGCCGAGCATTTTCCAACGGCTCACCGTCGAACAGAATCTGTTAGCCATCCTTGAAACCACTCGCCGCAACAAACGCCAACGCCAGGAAGAAGCCAACCGCCTCATGGAGCAGTTCGGCCTGACCAAGACCCGTCGCCAAAAAGCGCTCACCCTCTCCGGCGGCGAACGGCGCAAACTCGAAATCGCTCGCGCCCTCGTCACCAACCCCTCGCTGATTCTGCTCGACGAACCCTTCTCCGGCGTCGACCCCATCGCCGTCGAAGACCTCCAGCGCGAAATCCGCCAACTCAAAGACTCCCTCGGCAAAGCCATCCTCATCACCGACCACAACGTCCAACGGACGCTGGAAGTCTGCGACCGCGGCATCATCATCGACAACGGCAAAGTCCTCGCCGCCGGAACCCCGCGAGAACTGATCAACAATCCCCTCGTCCGCCAAACCTACCTCGGCCACACCTTCCGCGGCGACGAGTTCGATTGAGCCGAATACTGAGTTCACGCTTCAGCGTGCTTCGTAGAGGAATACGCTGAAGCGTGAACTCCGGCCAAATCCGTTCTCCGTCAAATCGACTTTGATAACTCTCTATTTCTGCAGTATCCTTCTATACTCATACCCATTCCATTTGTATGTATCGCCTTCTACTTCTATGTACTCATGCCGCGTTCCGCTCCCGGTTGGTCTGTACACGTCATCTGTCCGTCTTTCATACGCCCCGCCACCATTGCTTACGGTTATCTCCTTCGGCTGTACGAACCCTCCCAAATTGGGCTCATTCCTCTTTATCTGATCCAGCTTAAACTGATGGATCCGATCTTGTTCAGCTTCGAGCTCCGCAATCTTTTTCTTCGCATCCGCAGCCTCTCTATCCCATTTCTCCTGTTGCTTCTTCCGCTCTTCCTCAAACCGACGTCGATTTTCCTCGCGTTGTTCTTGTGCTTGGCGTGAGCCAGCTGGGGCAGATATGGAGGAAAAGTATTTGTACACATCAGGAGAATCTTGTGCTGCTGAATCGCGCGGAGTCCAGCCATCGTTGTTTCGGCTATCAATATTTGCCTTTCGGGAAACAAGAAATCTGGCAACTTTAACGTTATTGCGTTCTGCCGCGTCGTGGAGTGGGGTATTGCCAAGATTGTCTTTGGCATTAACCTCAGCACCTTTGTCAACGAGGAATTTGGCAACTTCTATGTCCTTATTACCTGCCGCCTCGTGGAGTGGAGTCGTGCCGATGGTACCTTTCGCACGAACACTTGCCCCGTTGTCGAGGTGGTATTTCACGTCTTGGACGGTTCCCTTCATTGCAGCGGTGAAAATGTTCCGAAAAGGAGATTGATCGTCTCGATCTTTCAGAAGTTCGCTTAGGGGAGGGAACTCGTACTCCTGTGGGTACCCTCGCCCGCTGACAACCAGCAAAATCAAGACGCTTGGGAGTATCATTTGACGGATGGTTGGCATGGTTGTTTTCTCTCGTTTGAAGTGTCTCAAGTTGGAACCTGTCCCAACCCTAGTTGGTGGAGGTTCAGACAGTCCTTAAACTAACGGGAAGCTACGTGGCGGTGGTGGTATAGTCAAGTTATCGAAAGCACGCGGCTGACGCAGGGCAAACGCACCAGTTCAATGACGCGATCTTCCACCGCTGCCGCCGCATAGGCGAGAGCCTGCTGGATGGCCTCATCATCCAAGGAAGGATAATTCCGCAGCAGTTCTTTGTGGTCCGGATACGCGGCCAAGGCGCTCAGCACACGGCTGACGGTAAGTCTCGTGCCCTTGATGCATGGCTGCCCGTTAACGATTGCCGGGTCTCGAACAATGCGATCAAACTGCATGATTGGTGCCCTCATGAATCACATCCATCTCCCATCCTAGCAGCAATCGCATTTGACCGTTAGCCCCCAGCTCTGCCGGGGGTTCGAATCTTGCGTACCAACGTTCACACCGCCCTGATCCCCCAGCAGAGCCGGGGGCTCATGGATGTTGAACAAAAAAAAGAGCCCGTCTTGCGACGGGCCCTGCGGTTTGCGACCGAGCGAACTCGCTGATTATTTGCTTGCCGTCTCTTCAAGCTGCTTTTCATTGTTAGACGAAATATTCGGATCGGTCGAGGTTTCGCGTTTCGACTGCCAGATCGCCCAGCCGATGAGCACGAGCGTCACGACGACGGTAATCACGCGGAAGGCGACGTTGCCGCCGTTGGTCGGAAGCAATTTCACGGCATTGGGATACTTCGCCGCGAAACTGTTGACCAGGGCAACGACTTCATGGTCGAAAGCCAGCGCCAGTGGCACCGAGAGCACCGCGACCATGTTCATCACCTTCAGCAGCGGATTGATGGCCGGACCCGCGGTGTCCTTGAGCGGATCGCCGACGGTGTCGCCGGTAACGGAAGCCTTGTGCTTTTCGGAACCCTTGCCGGTGTTGTCATCCAGATTGCGCGGTTCGTCTTCGACCATTTTCTTGGCGTTGTCCCAGGCGCCGCCGGCATTGCACATGAAGCTCGCCAGGAGCTGACCCGCGACGATGGAACCCGCGAGGAACCCCGCCAGGCCGATGGGGCCGAGCATGAAGCCCACGAGGATCGGTGTGAACACGCCGAGAATGGCCGGTCCGATGAGTTCTTTCTGAGCGGCACCGGTGCAGATGTCGACCACACGAGCATAATCCGGCTTCTTGGTACCGGCCCAGATCGCCTTGTCGTGGAACTGAATACGACACTCCTTGACGATCAGGAACGCGGCGCGTCCGACCGCGCGAATCAACATCGAGGAGAACAGGAACGGCACGCATCCGCCCAAAATCATGCCGATGAGCAGGTTGGGCGAGGAAACCGTCAGCAAACCCGCGGTGCCTTTGAACGCTTCGAGCGGGAGGGCGTTTTCTTCGCCGCCGCCGCCGGAACCGATGACCGTGATGAACGAAGCATACAGCGACACGGCCGCGATGACCGCCGAGCCGATCGCCACGCCCTTGGTCACCGCCTTGGTGGTGTTTCCAACGGCGTCAAGGTCCGCGAGAATCTGCCTGGATTCCTTCATTTCCGCATCCGACTTGAACTGCGGGCGTTCGAAGCCCATTTCGGCGATGCCGTTGGCGTTGTCGGCGATGGGGCCGAAGACATCCATCGAGACGGTGTTGCCGGTGAGGGTGAGCATGCCGATGCCGCACATGGCCACGCCGTAGGCGATGAAGATCGGGTTGATCTCGGGCATGGTCGATTTGTAAATCAGCACGGAACCGAAGATCGCGGCGCAAAGCACGATGCCGGTCCAGACGGCGGATTCATAACCCACCGCAAAACCTTCGATGATCGTGGTGCCGTGTCCGGTTTCCGTCGATTTCTTGATGTTTTTGACCGGGCTGTACTCGGTCCCGGTGAAGTATTCCGTGACCTTATTGAGCACCACGCACAAGATGATGCCGATGAAGCAGGTCCAGGCGGGTCGCATATCCAGACCCTTTTGTCCGAAGTTGGCCCAGAACGGCATGTCCGATGAGATGTTCGCCCACGCCGTCGCGCTGAGCGCTTTATTCGTCACCATTTCCGCGGTGAAACGCAGATAGAACCATCCCAGGACGATGAAGCCGATGACCGAGATCGCAGAGCCGATGAGGAAGCCCTTATTGATCTGTTTCATGGCCTCGGCAACGTTGCCCTTGGCTTTCGCGCGAACGGTGTAGGTGGAGATGATCGAGCCGATCACGCCGATGGCACGCACGAGGATCGGGAACATCACGCCTTTGTGTCCGAACGACGCGTAACCCAGGATCATCGCCGCCACGATCGTGACTTCATACGATTCGAAGATATCCGCCGCCATGCCCGCACAATCGCCGACGTTGTCGCCGACGTTGTCCGCGATGGTCGCCGCGTTACGGGGATCGTCTTCCGGAATATCTTTTTCGATTTTGCCCACAAGGTCCGCCCCGACGTCCGCGGCTTTGGTGTAGATGCCGCCGCCGACACGCATGAACAGTGCCAGCAACGTGCCGCCGAATCCGAAGCCGAGCAACGCTTCATAAGCGTGATCGCCGTAAGCCATGAAGATGATGGTGCCGCCGAGGAGGCCGAGTCCGTCGGTCATCATGCCGGTGATGGTGCCGGAGCGATAGCCGTACATGAGAGCTTTTCCGAATCCGACGGGTGCTGCTGCGGCGACGCGGAGGTTGCCGGTGGTGGCCATCCGCATGCCGACGAACCCGACGAGAGCAGAGAAAATAGCGCCGACGAAGAACGCCCCCGCCCGGCCGATCGCATAGTGCCAGGCGTTTTCACCGCCCGCAGCGTACTTGCTGAAGAACAACACGACCACCAGCACGAGGATCAGGCCGCCGACGACCTTGAGCTGCCTCGCCAAGTAAGCGTTAGCGCCTTCTCGCACCGCGGCGGCGATATCCTGCATCTTCTTGGTGCCTCGGTCCGCATTGACGACCTGCTTCACCAGCATGCCCGCATAAGCCAACGCCATCAGCGCCACCACCAGCGAACCAAACAACGCCACGCGTTCGCCCGCATTGAACTTGGGGTCCGTGAGGAAGCTGAAATAATGGAACACCGGCCCTTCGGTCGCGACGCTGTTAACGGCGCCAGCCACCGCCCCACCCGCCCCCTCAGGAACGGCCGGCGCCTCTTGTGCGAAGCAATGAATGGTCGCGGCCGTGAAAAAGACAAACAAGGCGCACAACAGCAACATCCGTCCGTGCGTTCGAACGAACTTGCGCAATGCAGGAGGGGGGGAGAAAACACCTGCCATGAGTGGATCCTTTCTACTTTGGCTTGACGCGAAAATATCCGAATAGCCGGGTAGTGTAATCGCTCCGGCCCGCGCTTCCCAGTGGTTTGATGATTTTTTTCACAGGCATTATTGGTACCGCGACCGTCAAGGAGCAAAAGGGCTCACTTTATTCGGGGAGGGACGTTCCTTCGCCAACAAATGGTATAATCGGAGGTTCCATCTGTGAAAATCTGGGTCATCTGTGCTCTGTCTCAACCCTCCGCAAGCGATGATCAGAGCCGCGACC
The DNA here is from genome assembly GCA_009781185.1 of Phycisphaerales bacterium. Classification (GTDB taxonomy): domain Bacteria; phylum Planctomycetota; class Phycisphaerae; order WQYP01; family WQYP01; genus WQYP01. The sequence continues at coordinate 6,758 of WQYP01000173.1, forward strand.
GTAAGGGAGCGACCCGTGTGACCATGCGAAAATACCGCCAGTCGCTCCCTTACGGTCGCGGCTCTGATTATCAAATCGTGGAGGGTTGAGACAGAGCAGGGCATCTGTGGATTTTGTCGTCTATTTTTGAACGAACAAGCATCGATGGAAACTTAATCTTGGCGAAGTCGTCTAAGAGCCTATCCGAATAACTGAGCTAACTGAGTCGTGATCGTAAGATCGCGCAGTGCGTCCCCCCCCTCCACCGCAATCTTACGATTGCAGCTCAGTTATTCGGATAGGCTCTAAGGAACCAGTTTGAAAACAGCTCTTTACGGGAGGATGAACGGTGCGACCCCAACGATTTTTCATGTTTTTCGTCATAGCGCCTCTGGCACTGGCCGCGGTCGGAATGTTCGCCGGCTGCCCGAAATCTTTCGAATCCCAAGCCCGCCATATCCCCAATGCTCCTGCTTTGGCACCTTCGGAATCCCCAGCCTACCGCATTGCCAAAGACCCCCAGGCGACTTTGGACGCTCGCCTGGCAGCCGTGAAAGAACTGACCGATCAGACGGAACTTGCCTCTGTGGCGAAGAACGACGAAGACGGCCGCGTACGCCTCGCCGCCGCTCTCAAACTCGATGTGCAACATCAGACCATCGCTCAAGGAGTCTTCACCGACATCGCACAACACGCTCAAATTTCAGACCTGCGCCGCGTGGCTGCCGGGAAGCTGGCCGATCCGGCATTGCTCGCCGATATCGCAAAAAACGATGGAAACGAGGACGTACGCCAGGCGGCAATTGAAAACGATAAACTGACCGATCAGCCCCTGCTCGCAGATATCGCAACACACAGTGAAAATGTGTACATACGCCTGGCCGCCGCCATGAAACTCGACACGCAACATCAGCCCCTGGCCCAAAGCGCCTTCGTCGAAATCGCGGAAAACAACAAAGACAGGAGCCAGCAGCAACTTCGCCTCCGGCAAATGGCGGCGGAAAAACTGGACCCGCAACATCAGCCCCTGGCCCAAACAGTCTTCGCCGATGTGGCACGACGCGCTCAAGACTGGAACCTGCGAGAAAGAGCCATTCGAAAATTGACTGATCAAGTACAGCTCACAAGTATCGCCATCATCGCCAGAGACGAAAAAGTGTACCAGGCCGTGATTGAACAACTGACCGACCAGGCACAGCTCTCAAGTATCGCCATTGTCGCCAGAGACGAAAAAGTGTACCTGGCCGTGATTGAAAAATTGACCGATCAAACAGAGCTCTCAAGTATCGCCATCGTCGCCAAAGACGAAAAAGTGTACCTGGCCGTGATTAAAAAATTGACCGATCAAGCACAGCTCGTAGGTATCACCTACAGCACCAGCGACGAAAAAGTGTGCAAAGCGGTGATAGAAAAACTGACCGATCAATCACAGCTCGCAGGTATCGCCAAGTACACCAGCAACGAAAAAGTGGGCCGAGCAGTGATTGAGAAACTGACGGATCAAAGACGGCTCTCGGATATCGCCCGCTACGCCAAAGACGAAAAAGTGGGTCAGGCGGCGATGGCGAAACTGACCGATCAAACACAGCTCGCCGATGTCGCCCGCTACGCCAAAGACGAAAAAGTTCGCCAGGCGGCGATGGCGAAACTGACCGATCAAACACAGCTCGCCGATGTCGCCCGCTACGCCAGAGACGAAAAAGTAGGCCAAGCAGCGATTGAGAAACTGACCGATCAAACATTGCTCGCCGATGTCGCCCGCTACACCAGAAACGAAAACGTGCGCCAGGCGGCGGAAAAAAGGCTCTCTGAGCTGGCGGCAAAGACGAAATGACGACCGCTCATTTTTGAGTCCCTACGGGCCCGATTTGCGGTCCGTGCAAAACGCCGAAGGAACAGGAGTTAAGGGGATACCCAGTAAGGCCAAAAGTATTTGAGTCGTCCCAAACCTTCTCCTGACTTCCACAATGGGCCCTCCGGATTTTTATTGATACAACAATTTGTGGAGTAGCCTTGTGGAGTAGCCTTGTGGAGTAGCCTTGTGGAGTAGCCGGTGTTGATCATCCATTTGTAGTAA
>WQYP01000174.1 GCA_009781185.1 Phycisphaerales bacterium
CGAAGGTTTGTAATGTGGCGATTGATATGGGTGGGCATGGGGGGGGGGGGGGGATCCGGCAACGCGGCCGCCGGTGGAGGCTTATTTGCGGGTGATCGATCAGCCGGTGCTGCGGCTGGTCAGCGTCGACCTCGGATGCGCAGCGGAGATCAGTTCGCTGGACGAAGTGTTCGACTTTGCGAGGGATTACCTTGGTTTGTTGAAGGCCGCGGTTATCGCCGCGGGCCTGACGCCGCCGGGATTGGAAGGATCCGAGCAAAAATTATCCGATCTTCTTTCGCAAATGGTGGTGGGGGGGCCGGGACGCGGGATCGAACTGGTCAGCAAGGTAAACGATATTCCTAAGGGCTCGCGATTGGCGGTCTCCACGAATCTGCTGGCCTGTTTGATCAGCGTCTGCATGCGTGCGACGGGGCAGACTCGCAATCTTGTCGGCCCGTTGGACGAATCGGAACGCCGCGTCGTGGCGGCTCGGGCGATCCTCGGCGAATGGCTCGGCGGCTCCGGCGGCGGGTGGCAGGACTCCGGCGGCGTCTGGCCCGGAATGAAACTCATCCAAGGTGCTCTCGCTCAGGAAGGCGATGTCGAGTTCAACGTCTCACGCGGACGCTTGTTGCCGAACCACACGATCCTCGGCCGTGACGAAGGGGGGGGAGTTTCCGACGCCACACGCCAGGCCCTGCAGGATTCGCTGGTCCTCGTCCACGGCGGCATGGCCCAGAACGTCGGACCCATCCTCGAAATGGTCTCCGAAAAATACCTGCTCCGCAGCGAAAAAGAATGGCACGCCCGCCAGAAAGCCCTCGGCGTACTCGACTCCGTACTCTCCGCCCTCAAGACCGGCAACATCCGCGCCCTCGCCAACGCTACCACCCAAAATTTCTTCGGCCCCATCCAAACCATCATTCCCTGGGCCAGCACCTTCTACACCGAACTCCTCATCGAACGCATCAAGGCGTCCCTCGGCGACGACTTCTGGGGCTTCTGGATGCTCGGCGGCATGAGCGGCGGCGGTATGGGCTTCATCGTCGCGCCGCATCGCAAAACCATGGCTCAGGAACTCCTCCAAAAAACCATGACCCAGGCAAAAAAAGAACTCGCCAGCGCTCTCCCCTTCGCCATGGAGCCGGTGGTCTACGACTTCGCCATCAACGAGCGCGGCACATGGGCCGAACTCCTCACCGGCAATACAGGTAGCGACCCCGCTTTGCGGGGTGGTGGAGCCCCGCATGGTAATGCGGGGCTAAGCATGATGCCCCCATCCTACTACGAACTGATGGTCCCCGGCTGGCTTCGCCAGGACGTGCGATCTCTCACACCAGCCATTCGCGCCGATCTCGAGCGTTTCGGTCAAGCCTGCCAGAGCGAACCGGCTATGACCAAAACCGTGGACACCGTCTTCCACCGCCTGATTCCGCAGAGCGATCGTGCCGCCAGTCGCCAGCAGAGTTTGGCTCAGATATTATCCGATCTGGGTTTCGATCGTGAGCAGCACGAGACGATTCGCTCCTCGCTGATTGCCGGCCGCATCGGCCTGTCACAAAACCGCCTGCCTCAAGCCACAACGATCGAGGATGTGCGAGCGAGCGATGTGATCGACGTTCGCGCCGGTATTTCTGATAAGTATTTGGCTCGTGGCAACGCCGCGCTCAAAAACGGACAAGTCGCCGTCGTCTCATTGGCCGCAGGCGTAGGCTCTCGCTGGACCCAGGGCGCCGGCGTCGTCAAAGCGCTGCATCCCTTCTGCAAGTTCGGGGGGAGGGGCGGCCGTCACCGCAGCTTCCTGGAAGTCCACTTAGCCAAGACCCGCAAAGTCAGCCGCTCTGCTGGCACAGTGATCCCGCACATCGTCACAACCAGTTGGCTCACGCACGATCCCATCGCTGCCGCCACTGCGGGCAAGTACACCGACCTTGACGTGATTCTCTCGCCGGGCCGGGCCGTAGGATTGCGCCTGATCCCGATGGTGCGCGACTTACGCTTCGCCTGGGAAGAAATGTCTCACCAGCAGCTCGACGAGCAAAAACAAAAAATGCGTGATTCCCTGCACGCCGCACTCATGAACTGGGCTCAGTCGATGGGCGAAGGCTCCGATTACACCGACAATCTCCCCGCCCAGTGCCTTCATCCCGTTGGCCACTGGTTCGAAATCCCCAATCTGCTCCGCAACGGCGTACTTCGCGACCTGCTCTCCCGCCGCCCCAATCTCACCACGCTCATGCTCCACAACATCGACACGCTCGGCGCCGACGTGGACCCCCGCATCCTCGGCCTGCACCTCGAAACCGGCGGCTGTCTGTCCTTTGAAGTCATCAGCCGCCGCCTCGAGGACCGCGGCGGCGGCCTCGCCCGCATCGACGGCCGCACACGCCTCCTCGAAGGCATGGCTATGCCACGCGAACAGGACGAATTCCACCTCTCCTACTACAACTCCGCCACCACCTGGATCGACATCGACAAACTGCTGGCCGCGTTTGGCCTTGCACGCCCTGATCTGTCCGACACCGAAAAAGTCGCCGCCGCCGTTCGCAAACTCGCCGCCCGCATGCCCACCTACATCACGCTCAAGGACGTCAAAAAACGCTGGGGCCAGGGCCAGGAAGACGTCTTCCCCGTCGCCCAGTTCGAAAAACTCTGGGGCGACATGACCGCTCTGCCGGAAGTGGATTCCCGTTTTTTCGTCGTGCCTCGCCAACGCGGCCAACAACTCAAAGACGCCGCCCAACTCGACGGCTGGTACCGCGAAGGAGGAGCCGCACACCTCGAAACCCTCTGCGCCTGGAAGTAAACAGACGTCAACTCGTAAAATTCGTAAAATTTGTTCAATTCGTAAAATTCGTAGAGGAGTGCATGGCGTCCGACAAGTTTAGCCGCGAGCCGACAGGCGAGCGGTTGTCCACGAATTGAACGAATTTTACGCTTGCACTTTCGCGCAAGGCTACGTAGCCACCATGGTTTCGGCCGCGGATTCGTGTGCGGACTCGCTTCGATGGTCTCGCTCGATAGCTGTCTGGAGCGCCTGCTCAAACAGCGTGGTGGCATCTGCCCAGGTGTAATGTGTGGCCGTGGCATATGCGGCGTCTGACATGACTTGCCATGTTGTTTCAGACATGCGACTGATTTGCACGATAGCTTGTGCCATCGCATTCGGGTCTTCCGTATTGATCAGGATGCCGCCGCCGTCGGAGAGCAGTTCCGGTGCCGCTCCCGCCCGTGTGCCGATGACCGGCGTGCGGCAGGCCATCGCCTCCAGAATCGGCAGCCCGAATCCCTCCGACCGACTACTGAAAAGCCACGCATCGCAGCTTCCATAAAGCTCGCAAAGCATTGCCTGTGCCGGGTCTCGCACATAACGAGCTTGCGAAGGCAACGGCATCTCCGGCACAGGAGAAGTCCGCCCAAACGCCACCAGCTTCAATTCAGGCATCTGCCGCAACGCCAAACGAAACGCCTCCAACGCAATATCCGCCCCCTTGCAATGTTCCGGGTTATACACCAGCCCCACAGTCGGCCGACGTTGCTTGCCACGCACCGCCGCATGGAACTGCGCCGCGTCCACCGCATTGGGCACCAACGACGCCTGATCATCATCGAACCGATCGCGGCTAATACTCTCGAGCCACCGCGAAACAACAATCTTATGCAGCGGCAACTTCCACACCGCATCTCGCCCCGAAGGCTCGAAGTCGCGAAATACCTCATACCCTTGTATCAAAATCGCCTTGGCCCCTCGGCTTCTGGACAGCGCCGCTACCCCAGCGGCAGTTTCCCACCAGGTCGCCACCACCACATCCGCCTCCGGCAAATCCGCATCCTCAACGAACCGCCAACTCTCCAACTCCCGCTGCTCCACATCCATGCCGTCCAAATACGACTCTTCTCTCTCCACGCTCGGCCAACCGCGCCCTCGCAGCAGCGACTTGACTTTCCTTTGCCACGTCAACTGTCGCGGTGGCATCGACACCACAACGACACGATGTCCGCGTTTCGCCAACTCCTTGGCATGATTCGCCACCACTCGAATCCCGCCCGCCATACTGACCGCCGGCAATATAAAAGTGATACGCATCCTTCCACCTCAGAGAAATCGAGACCGTTCAGAGTTCTTGCTGAGTTACCCACTACCGTTCAGTATATGCCTGCTCCATGCGTCTCAGCAGTAAAAGAAAAAACAAAATTCGTCATTCGAATTTCGTCATTCATCATTCCCGTCACCACTGGCATGTTGCGCCATCAGCCCTCACAATACCCACTGCATTGCGTTCCCCTTCTCCGGAGCCTCACATGAACCATCTTCCCAAGCTTCTGTCCGTGCCTGTCTGTGTATGGGGGGGCTGTCTGTGGCTCTCCTCGTCCGCCCCCCTCGCCCTCGCTACCGACCCTGCTCCTCCCGTCATTTCTCACATCAAAATACTTTCCGACAAAGTCGAAGACGTTTCCTCTCTCGACGCCTGGCAGAAATCCGTCATCAAGCCGACGATGACCGACGCCGAGAAAGCTCTCGCCATCTGGCAGACCGTCGTCAAGTTCCGCCACCACGATTCTCCCGCTCCACGCGAATACCTCTTCAACGACCCCGACGTCTACGACGCCATCAAGCTTTTCAACGTCTACGGCTACTGCACCGGCAAATCCGCCCAGCCCGCCTTCCTCTCCCTCGCCCGCGCCGCAGGCTTCCAGGCCCGCCACCTCTCCATCTACCGCTTCGGCGTCCCCGAAGTCTTCTACAACAACGCCTGGCACATGTACGACCCCGCGATGATCAGTTACTTTCCAAAAACCGACGGTTCCATTGCGTCGGTGGATGAACTCGTCCAAGCCGTCCACGCCTGGCACAAAGCCAACCCCGGCTACCACGACAACGGCAAAAAACTCCAAGCCTTCATGAAGGATCCCGGCTGGAAAACCGGCCCAGCGCTGATCGCCGCCTGCCCCACCCTCCAATCCAACGGCAGTTACCCCTTCAGTTCCTTCGGCTGGTACTCCGCGATGGTCATCTACGACACTCAGCCCGACAAACCCCCCTTCGTCTACGAAGAACCCTACTCCCAAGGATACCAGGTCAACAACCAACTCCGCCCGGGCGAAAGGCTCACGTTCAACTGGTCCAACAAAGGCCTCCACGTCGGCATGCTCGACACCCCACGCCAAGACCCCGCCTCCCTCACCGCCCCCTCCGGCGAAAAATCCCTCGCCTACATGACTACCTACGGCGACCTTGCCAACCAACGCATCGGCAACGGTACGCTCGAATACAACGTCCCCATCGATTTCGGAACCTTCCACTCCGCCACCTTTTCCGAAACGAACATCATCTGCGAGAAACTCCCCATCACAAACGCAACAGACAAACAGTGCGGCATCACCGCCTACAAACCACAATTGCCCGCCTCCTTCGTGGTCCGCATGCCCACAAGCTACGTCTATCTCTCCGGCCAACTCGTCTGTGATGCTCGCATACAAGACGGCGGCGCCATTGTCATCAGCTATTCCGACAACAACGGCCTCGACTGGAAACCCCTCGCCACCCTCTCGCAGAGCGGCGAACAAAAAATCGACCTTACGTCCCTGGTCTTTCGCCGCTATGACTACCGCCTCAAGTTCGACATCCAAGGCTGGCACAATGCTTATCTGACCTCCCTCCAATTCATCCACGATTTCCAATGCTCCCAGCGCGCCCTCCCTGCCCTCGGCCAGGGCGAGAACACGCTCACCTTCTCCGCCGGTCTATTAGCCCCCGGCTCTGCCGGGGGTTCGGCCAGTGTGAATGAATCCACCCTCACCATCGAACCCGCCCCAACCAAGTACAAAGACAAAGCTCTCATCGCCGCCGACTATCACGCCGTCCTGAACAACATGACCGAAAACGATGTCGGGAATTTCAGCCCCAGTGGGAGCGACGCTTCCATCACCTACACCATCACCACGCCCACGCCCGTTACCCGTCTGCGTCTGGGCAGCCAATACCGCGCCAGGGGCCAAACCCACTGGCTTTATCAAGTCTCCTTCGACCAAGGCAAAACCTTCACCACCATGCACCAAACTGTCGATCACAACCGTAGCGACTTCGCGTGGATTACCTACGATAAAATTCCCGCGAACACCACCGCCGCCCAAGTTCGCTTCACCGCAGTAGGAAGTGGTGAGGGTAATCTCATTCTTTTCCACCATCGCATCGACGCCGACTATGCTCTTCCCTCCGGTTTTACGCCCATTCTCGCCACTTATACATGGGTCGAAAGCGGTCAGGAGAAATCCAATACGCACATTTCATTTGCACCTGCCGACACATGGAAAATTGTTTGCCCGACCAAACCCACGATGAAATCACTCACCCTCGAACGTGCCCCATGACCGAAGAAGAAAAAAAGTTATAAAGTTAAAAGTTAAAAGGAAGTTAAAAGATAGAAGTTAAAAGAAGGGTGAGTGTGCGTTCATCCTTGGTGGACCATCCACGCCCTGCAAAGCGGGTCGCTACTCATTTTTAACTTTTAACTTTATAACTTTTAACTTCCTTTTAACTTTTACTCTTCAAGCCTTTTATTCTTCCCAAAAACCCCATCCACTCTTCCATCCCCCGCCCTGTCTTCGCCGAGACCTCCTTGATTTCCATTCCCGGGCGTACCGCATGCACGCTCGCCTCCGCCGCCACGCGGTCGAACTCCACCGCTTCCGCCAGGTCGACCTTCGTAATGATCGCCACATCTGCCGTGTTGAAAATCGTCGGATATTTCCGCGGTTTGTCTTCGCCTTCCGTGACCGAAAACAGCACCAGTCGCAAATCTTCCCCCAGGTCGTAACTTGCCGGACAAACCAGATTGCCGACGTTCTCGATGAAGAGTATGTCGATGTCTTCGAGCTTCCATTCTTTGAGCGCATCGTCCACCATTTGGGCATCGAGGTGGCAGACCGTTCCTGTCACGATCTGCTTCACCGGCGCTCCGCTTCTGGCTAATCGCATGGCATCATTATCCGTCGCCAGGTCTCCCACCAATGCCGCCACTCGCCAGCCGCGCTGGCGTCCCATCACCAACGTTTTTTCCAGGAACGTCGTTTTTCCGGAGCCCGGGCTCGATACCAGACTGACCACAAAAACCCCCGCCGCGTGAAACCGTTCCCGCAGCGCTCGTGCCACCACATCATTCTGCTTCAGAACCTTCTGCCGTACTTCCACCAACCGCGTCGTCATGTCTCAATCTCCATCGCCGTAATTTCCATTTCACGCCCTTTTCTCAAATCTCTGCTCAACTCCCCACAAACGCCGCACCGCATTTCCCGCCCCTCCATCACTTCTCGCTCCGCCTGACACCTCCTGCAGAAAATCACGACAGGCACCTCCTCAATCTCCAGCCGACACCCTTTCAACTCTGTCCCCTCTCGCGCCACCTCAAATGCCCCCACCAACGCCTCTTTCGTCACCCCCGAAAACGCTCCCAGCCGCACATGCACCGCTTCCACTTGCGCATGACCGTGTTTCGCGGATTCTTCCTCCGCCATTTCCAGAATACTCATTGCAATCGACAATTCGTGCATTTCTCTATCATAGCGTGAAATGGGTCATATAGCCCCGGCTTTAGCCGGGATTGACCTCCGAAGAGCAAATCCCATCCCGGCTAAAGCCGGGGCTATATGGGTTCATCTTCCATGCCGCCACCGCGATTTGTCCCAGGCAAAGCCCTCCATCATTCGCCGGCACCACGCGATGCCGATACACATCAAACCCTTCTCCGCTCAACCGCTGGATCGCTCCCTTGAGCAAAATCCCATTCATGAACACCCCACCGCTGAGCACCACCTTCACCACTCCCATATCACGACGAATCCGCCTGCACATCTCTACAATCATTTCCACCGCCGTCCGATGAAACCTCAATCCGATCGCTCCCACTTCCATCCCCTTTTCTACATCCTCCACTACTCCGCGAATCAACAGGCGCGTATCCAAAATGCGGGTTGCCCCCCCCCCCTCCTCGATTTCAAACGCATAAGCCTGAGTTTCGAGTTTCCCTCCCCCAGAGTTTCGAGTTTCAAATTTCTCGGAAGCCCACTCCAGTTCCATCGCTGCCTGCCCTTCGAAGCTGACTTTCTCTTTCACTCCCGCCAGCGCCGCCACTGCGTCGAACAATCTTCCCATGCTGCTGGTCCGCGGCGTATTGAATCCGCGTTCAATCATCCGCTCCACCACTTGCCGCTCCGTGGCCTTGACTCTCGCCAAGAACCGATCGCACGTCACCCCCTCCCCCGCATCCAATATCTGCACCAGCCCCATCCGCCAGATCTCCTTCACCGCCGCATCCCCGCCCGGCAGCCCCACGTACCGCAGATGCCCCGCTCGCACAAACCCCGCATAGTCCCCCACCAAAAACTCTCCGCCCCAGATCGCCCCATCCGTCCCGTATCCCGTCCCGTCTAGCGACACTCCGATCACCTTCTCATTCAATCCATTCTCCACCATACAACTCGCCATATGTGCATGATGATGCTGCACCGCAATCAATTCCACTCCCAGTTCCTGCGCCCGCTCCCGCGCATAGCGTGTCGAGGCATAATCCGGATGCAAATCGTGCGCAATGACGTTTGGTTGGAATCGAAACAACTCTTCATAGAGCTTAATATCCCGCACAAACGCCCGATACGCCTCTAGATGATCCAAGTCTCCCATGTGATGACTCAGCACCACTTCTCGTCCGCCCCCCCCCCCCCCCCCCCCGCCCCCCTCACCCACCTCCCCCTCCCCCCCCCC
>WQYP01000175.1 GCA_009781185.1 Phycisphaerales bacterium
CGATCAGAGCCGCAACCGTCAGGGAGCGATCCGTGCGACAATGCGGAAATAACGCCTGTCGCTCCCTGACGGTCGCGGCTCTGATTTTCCGGGGCAATCGTCTGATTGGCCATAAAAAATGGCCACACCCCAATGCACCGATAAGCCCAGAGAATAAACCGCGATTTGCCAAACCTATGGCTTATCTATTCTTCCGCATTATACTCTCAACTATAGTTTTATCCGTTTGATGGTCCATTGGAAAAGACGGAGTTTCCACATTTTTATGTAAATTATCAGTAAATAATGACTGACCGTTGCCATCGGACCGCCGTCAACCACTTTGTGAAATAACCAGACGGTTTTCGGCATCAGGTTCATCGGAGCGGTACGGTAAAATGCACGTTCATCTTCTGTTCTGGATTGACGAATGTGCTTGAGAAATGGCGAGCGAAGCGATGACGGGAACCGCCAATAATTCCGAAGACAATGCCGTAACTTTTCCACAAAGAAAAAATCCTTGTAGGTTTCATACCATCCGGTCTCGTGAAGCATCTTGTGAATATCGCTGAACGTTTCAACGATCATAAAATGTTTTTCGTTGCAGGTTTGCTGGTAGGAGTCCGACCGTATCCGATAATGATAAAGCGGATTATCAAGAACAGCGATACGATTAGCCAAGACCGTCCCTTTCCAAGCGGCTAACACATCATTATTTGGCCGTTTTCCTTCGGAGAACCGGATATTGTTGGACAGCAAAAAGCTGGATCGCCAAAATCTCCAGAATGTCGATGTATCTCTAAATACTTCATGCTTTTCTTCAGGAGATTGCCGAATTTCTGGTGATGTGGAATTGAAAGGGCGAGATTGTGTGGGGGGGCTGTCGGATCTGTGTTCAATATATTGCAAAGTAACAATATCCGCTTCCGTCGTTTCCGCGGCATTCCAGCATTGTTGGCAAAGATCAAGATCAATCCAATCATCAGGATCGACGAAGTAAGCATATTTGCCGCAGATATGCGGATAGGCGGCATTACGTGCCGATCCGCCACCTTGATTCTTTTGATGGATGATTTCAATCCGCGAATCCTTGGCGGCGTACTCTTGAAGAATGGCTGGCGAAGTGTCCGTGGCACCATCGTTGACGCAAATAATCTGAATTTCCCGCATGGTCTGATTCACAACGGAATCCAGACACTGCCGAAGGTACGTCTCGACGTTGTAAACGGGGAGAATGACGGTCACTTTTGGCTGTATCATCTTTTTCATTATGATCTTTTCTTTGTCGTTTTCAATCGTTTTTGGGGAGTGGGAGAACAGGGACTCGCAAAAAACTCCTGAATCTGCAATAATAGTTCCTCCCAATAATGGCCCCGCGCTCAAGGCGTAGCGTTAATTAAAATCAGGAGCATCCATGCAAACGCACAAAGTCGGCATTATCATGAACGGCGTCACCGGACGAATGGGCACCAACCAGCACCTCTATCGTTCCATCGCCGCGATCATCAAATCCGGCGGCCTTAAGGTCTCCGACGACGAAGTCATCCTTCCCGACCCCATCCTCGTCGGCCGCAATGCCGCCAAGCTTCAGAAGGTTGCCGACGGCGCCGGTCTTCCGGCGGGTACGTTGAAGATCACCACTTCGCTCGATACCGCCCTCGCCGACAAAAATTACTCCGTCTACTTCGACGCCCAAACCACCGATCGCCGCGTCGCATCGACCAAGATCGCCATCGCCGCCGGAAAACACATCTACGTCGAGAAGCCCACCGCCACGAACACCGCCGATGCCCTCTCGCTCTGGCGCGCCGCCAAAAAAGCCGGCGTCAAGAACGGCGTCGTCCAGGACAAACTCTGGCTCCCAGGCATCATGAAACTCAAACAGCTCATCGCTTCCGGCTTCTTCGGCCAAATCCTCTCCGTCCGCGGCGAGTTCGGCTACTGGGTCTTCGAAGGCGACACCGTCACCCCCCAACGCCCCTCCTGGAACTACCGCAAGGAAGAAGGCGGCGGAATGGCCGTCGACATGCTCTGCCACTGGCGTTACCTCGTCGACAACGTCTTCGGCAACATCCAGGCCATCTCCTGCCTCACCTCCACCCACATCAAAACCCGCTGGGACGAATCCAACAAACCCTACCCCTGCACCGCCGACGACTCCGCCTACGCAACCTTCGAACTCGACAACGGCATCATCTGCCACTTCAACTCCTCCTGGTGCGTCCGCGTCCGCCGCGACGACCTCCTCACCCTCCAAGTCGACGGCACCAAAGGCTCCGCCGTCGCCGGCCTCCGCGACTGCGTCAGCCAACAATACAACAACACCCCACGAGCCATCTGGAACCCCGACATCGACAATCCCCTCGACTTCTACGGCACCTGGTCCAAGGTCCCCTCCCAAACCACCTACGACAACGCCTTCAAAATCCAATGGGAACTCTTCCTCAAACACGTCGTCAAGGACACGCCCTTCCGCTGGAGCCTGCTCGAAGCCGCCAAAGGCGTCCAACTCGCCGACCTCGGCCTGGAAAGCTCCGCAAAACGCGCCTGGCTCAAAGTCCCCCAGCTCGACTAACACTTGAGCATGTAGCGATCCCGCTTTGCGGGGTGTGGAGCCCCGCATGGTAATGCGAGGCCTTGGGCGTCGATTTCGCGAACCGTCATCGAATCCGCTTTGCGGCGTCGTGGACCGTGCCTCATGAATATGTCACGCACCTATCAGCCGCGAGCGTAAACTCGCGCCGTCACGCCTGAAAGGCGTCAACATACGTAGCCGGGGACAACGTCCCCGGTTCGTATACCCCCATCGACACCCACCCTGAAAGGGCAACACATCATCGGGAGAAAATCGTGCTCCGCAAACAAAAAATCACAAACTCTCAGCAAACCTCTTGAGAGCCTTGACGGGATCAACCCCGCAGGCAACAGCCCACGCTACAAATTCCAAAACATCAATCCGTCGCCTGTCCGTTTCCGTCCTGAAGACCCACCCCTGAGGCTTCCGCAGTTTCCGACTCAGAGCCCGCTGACTCAAACCAGAGTCCTCTCGCATCTTCCTGAGAAGCGGCAAAATCTTTTTGTAAGTTGCATGACGCCGTGCCATGGAAAACTCCTTTTCCCTTTTGAATACTACGATGAGATCGCATTATAACGATATGGAAGCACTACGATCAAGTCACATTATTGAGGCAGTACTTGGAGATTAGAATACAAACGTTTAAGAGGCATCGTAGGAAGCTCATGGCCAAATGGAAACATCATCGCGAAGCCGTCAGGGAATCGCTCAAGCGGAAGAAGAAGAGCGTCTACTGGCTGCATTCGCAGCTTGCTTTGGAAATAAGCTCAAGCCTGCTTTATGGCTACATGCGAGGCGAATCAGGAATTAGCGTAGAAAAAATGGAACGTATTAACGAGGTACTCGGCCTACGTTATACCGACGAATGATGGGCATGGCGAAGTGGATTGATCACCGACAGGCTGTTCGCGAAACGCTCCGACGCAAGGGCAAGAGCACCTATTGGCTTCATCAGCAACTTGTCGAAGTCATGAGCCAGAATCTGCTTTACAGCTATTTACGAGGGGAAACCGGGATCAGCATGGAAAACGCCAAAGCCATCAACAAAGTTCTCGGCCTGCGTTACACTGACGAATGACATGAGGGGGGCGGGTAAACACTCAACACGTTTCTAGCGACTCCCATTGATTCCCAACCTCCACACAACTAACATGTCTTACGTAACTCAAACCGTCACCACGCAAGACAGCCCATGCGCTATCGTTTGGAATTGATGAGAAAAGCCATGCGGGATTTGGCCGACCTCGACCGCACAACGTCAACCCGAATTATCACGAAACTGGAGACTCTCCAAAACAACCTTGCTGGCGACGTCAAACGTCTCACCAATTTCACGCCGGAATATCGACTCCGCGTCGGCGATTATCGCGTGTTATTCGCGGTCGCAGGTGATAAGATAGAGATTCATCGGGTGATTCACCGACGAGAAGCGTATCGCCCATAGGAGCTACTTATGCTGGAATTGCATCCCAACATCCTGCGAAAGAATGGCAAAGAAGAATTCGTCGTCCTCCCCTACGAGGAATTCGTCGCGATGCAAGAGCTTCTCGAAGATGCCGAGGATTTGAAGTTATTGCGTGAGGCTCGCCAGGAAAACGCTCACGAACCTGGAATCTCGCTTGACGAGGCCAAAAAACGCCTCGCAATCTGATTTTAACGGAGCGGCACATGAAACTCATCATCACCCTTGAGCGCGACGAAACCGGCATGTTCATCGCCGAATGTCCCGCCATCCCCGGATGCGTCTCCCAAGGCACAACCGAAGACGAAGCCACCACAAACCTCAAAGAGGCCATCCAAGGCTGCATCGAAGCACGCCTCGCCAATGGCATGCCGCTGACCGTTGCGACCCGTGAAATTGAGGTTGCCGTCTGATGCCTCCGCTTCCGGTTATCTCCGGCGCACAGGCTGTCAAAGCATTCTCGCGTACCGGCTGGCGATTAGTTCGTCAAAAAGGCAGCCACGCCATCCTGATTAAACCCGGCCATATCGCCAGTCTCTCGGTCCCTCAACATCGTGAACTTGCTCCCGGAACCCTACGCTCCCTCATTCGCGCATCGGGCTTGACTGTCGATGAATTTGTGACTCTGCTTTAATTGCCTTTTTACAGCTATTTACGAGGGGAAACCGGAATCAGCATGGAAAACGCCAAAGCCATCAACAAAGTCCTCGGCCTGCGTTACACTGACGAATGATCCGCCAATCCATCGCTCCATTCTGCGAAGCAGGGACAGTATAATCAACATCATGGCACGTTCCTCCACCGAATCTCAGCTCGCCACGCTCCGCCACCTTCGCGGCTCGCCGAACGCTCCGCAAACCATCCCCGCCCTCGCCGAGCTGCTCCGCGCCAAGAATCTCCACGGCCTCGCCGTCAAAATGGCCGCCGAACTCGCCGACCAGCTCACCGCCAAAGAACTCGCGCCACAACTCACCGAAGTCATCACCAACCTGCTCACCGAAACCACCCCACCTCCCTCCAAACGCGATCCCGGCTGCGAAGGCAAAACCGCCGCCCTCAAAACCCTCGTCGCCTGGGAAATCAACGTTCCCGACCTCTACCTCACCGCCACCGGATACCGCCAACTCGAACCGATCATGGGCGGCTCCATCGACACCGCCGCCGAATTCCGCGGCATCGCCGCCCTCGCCCTCGCCTTCTCACGCCCACCAAACGCCATCATCACACTCATCGACCTCCTCGCCGACACCGAGCCCAAAACCCGCATGCACACCGCCATCGCTCTTGGCACTTGGCGCGGCCCGGAAGCGATGCCCGTCCTCCGCCTCAAAGCCCACCTCGGCGACGACGATCCCGACACCTTCGCTGAGATCCTCGCCGCACTGCTCCGACAGGACGAAGACCAGATCCCCTTCGTCGCCGAATTCCTCCACACCACCAACCTCACCCACGCCGAAGCCGCCGCCCTTGCCCTGGGCCAAAGCAAAATCTCATCCGCACTCACCCCTCTCATCAACGCTTGGCCGCTCCTGCGCCGTACCTCCATCGCTACCTCCCTGCTGATGTCGATCAGCCTCCTACGCACGCAGCCCGCCATCGATTGGCTGATCGACCAGCTCGCCGGGGGGGAGGCCACCGCCACCCAATCCCTCGACATCTTCGACGTCCTTGCCCTGCACAAATCCGACCCCAAACTCCTCACCCGCCTTGAAAACCTGATCCATCAATATCCCCACCTTCAGCCGCCCTTCCGCCAAGTTTTCAAAAAGCATTAACTCCGGGTGTGTACGCTTTCGGAACGAGTCTGAAATAACTTCCCGATAGTGATCCAAGCCCAGGGACTGCAGTCCCTGGGCTTACGTCCTCAAATCGGGAAAGGGGGGCGGTCCCAGACCCATGCACAGCGAGTGAACGCCACGGGTCTGCGCAGTTCGCAGACCCGTGCCGTGAATGATACAATTCGTCGATTGGATCATTTGGAGAACTCTGTTACAGGAGCATCATCTTGCGCCATAAGATCCCGTTATACATGTGTGTCGGGCTGCTGGTGGCGGGAATGACATGCACAGCCGCCGCCCAGACGAATTCCAACGCGATCAAGCCGCCCACAAAGGAAGAAGTGCAAGCCGCCGCCAAATGGGCGACGGAGCTGGGCGAGCAGGCCAAACAGGTCTCGCCGAAGATACGCAGGCTCGAAACGCCTCAATTTTATTTATACAGCACCTTCGACCCGGCCGGCGACAAGCTTTACATGGCGACCACCAAAAGTGTATACGACGAGCTATCCCGCCTGTTGGCCGTCAAGCCGCAGGATACCATCTGGGTCGGCAAGTGTCCGATCTTCGCCTTCAACGAAACCAGCCAGTACGCCGCCTTCTGCAAAGCCGTCGGCCTGGACGGAGAACTCGGAAACAGCGTCATCGGCTACCCCGACGGCAACGCCAAAGACCGCCTATGCATCGTGCTCAACAACACCAAGGAGGCGCCGTTCACCGAAGGCCTGATTCGTGAAATCACCCGCGCTTTCCTCTCCCGCTACCTCACGACACAACCCCTCCCCGCATGGCTCAGCGAAGGCCTCGCCGAGCATCTATGTTGCACACTGATTCAAGGAGGGGGGCGGAATTACCAAACGTCTGGGGGGGGGACTGCGGAAAGCAACAAAAACAAAACAGGCCTTCCACCGATTGTCATCCACAAGGCCGGCCTGGACCAGGACATCACGCGAACCTACCCCACCGCCCGGGTCCTGGTCCAGTACATGATCCAAACAGACGACAAAGCCTTCCTCAAATTCGTCCAACAGCTCAAGCGAGGCGAATCCGACGACAAGGCCCTCCAGTCAGTCTACAACACGACCCCCGACGCCCTGATCAAAAAAGTGGTAAGCGAACTCGTCTGGTCGGTCGATCCACCCACCGAAGAGGAACTCCAGGCCGCCCGGAAACAGACCGAGGCTTTGGCCGAAAAAGCCAAACAGGCCGCTCTCAACCTGCATCAAATCGAAACGCCCCAGTTCCATCTCTACAGCACCTTTTCGAGCAAGGGCGACGACGAGTTCTTCCGATCCACCGCAACGCGCATGTACGAGTTGCTCTGCAAGCAGTTCGCCATCAAGCCCGATGAGACCGTCTGGGTCGACAAGCTCCCCATCTTCGCATTCAGCACCAAGGCCCAGTACGGCGCCTACTGCAATGCCATTGGCAAAGGCGACGCGGGAAACAAAACCGCCGGCTTCATGAGCACCAGTGGCATCGCCGGGCATGCCTATATCGCGGCTTGCTGTTCTTTCCAAAAGCAGTCGGCGACGGGCGAATTCAAGGATGCCTGGGACCCCTCATGGTTCGGTGAAATCATGGTTCATGAAAGCACGCATGCCTTCATGTCACGTTACCTCACGACCCGGCACCTGCCTACGTGGGTCAACGAAGGGATCGCGGAATACATGGCCGGCACGCTGATCAAAAACAGCGAGGCCGACCGAAGGAGCCAGCGCGCCATCCAGGCCTTCCTCGCCGGCACATACAATCCCATGCAAGTTTTCGACGATGTGAAAACCGGAGGCAACGACTACGGCATGGTCCACGCCCTGACTTCCTACATGATTCAAAAAGACGCCAACGCCTACCGCTCTTTCATCCAACTCCTCAAACGCGGCGCCACGGACGAAGAGGCTCTCAAGTTAGCCTACAAAACCGACCGCACCGCCCTGGTCAACAGCATGCGAGCGGCGGTAAAACGCTGAAAAAAAAGAAAAAAATGACAAAGTTGAAACTTTATAACTTTTAACTTTTACTCTCGGGTCACTGCCTTGTCAGCCACACCAGCAAGATCTTGTACACCCACCCCCCCAGAAAGATCCCCACTCCTCCATACACCCACCATCGCCAATACCACGACACCGTAAACATCGACGGCCCATACCACTTCCCCGTCACCACCCCAACCGCCGTCAACGGTAACATCAAAAACGCCGCCAATGCCACCGCAAAGCCAAACGGCTGCGTCAACAGCGAAGTCAGAATATGTCCATGTGAAAAATGCGACACTGCCGTCGTGCATCCGCACGTCGGACACGGGATCCTCGTCCACGCATAAAACTCACAGCGTGCCATGCCCAACTGCGTATGCGTTCCCGTCCCCGTAGGGCTCGGCGTCAAGTACAACCCCACCCCCAACATGCCGACACAAACCGCCAACACAAACCCGCACCACATCCGCACCACAAACGGCAACGGCCCCCCCGCCGCCACCGGCGGCGAAGGTGACGGCGGCGATTCTTGAATCACAGGTAGATCAGACATACCCTCATGATACCACACATGCGTCATGCATGTAGCGACCCCGTTTGGCGGGGTGAGATTCGGAGTTCACACTTTAGCGTGTCCCGCAGAGGAACACGCTAAAGCGTGAACTCGATTTGGTATCTTTCAACACGGCACATGGCAATGCGGTGGTTTGGCACAGAATTCCCCAGGGTGTGGCCATTTTTTATGGCAAATCAGGGCGATCAGAGCCGCGACCGTCAGGGAGCGATCCGTGCGACAATGCGGAAATAACGCCTGTCGCTCCCCAATACTGTCCGGTATTTTTCCATCACGCCCGCCAGCCTTAACGCAATCCTAACTTGCGCGACATGCGCATTTCTGGCATACTGCGGGTATGGAACTCCATGAGACACAA
>WQYP01000176.1 GCA_009781185.1 Phycisphaerales bacterium
CCAAGCGGAAATCGTCCTGCCGCATCGGCTTCCGTGCCGGTGCGGACATTCTGAGCTTGCCTTGATTATCGACCGTTTTCGCAAACGAAAATGGGGGGAACAGCAAGATGGCAATGCGGGGCTCCACCCCGCGAAGCGGGGTCGCTAGCGGTTATTCGGACAGGCTCTTGACTGGTTCAAAAGTGCTCACTTTGAGGGCAAGTTAGGCTGTTGGAGATTCTTCGTTTGGTCCCGTTGATCGGTTATCTCGACGTTTTTTTCAGCCCACGCGTTTTGATCATTCACCAGCACGCCGATCAGGTATTTGCCCGGCACAATGGATTCGACCCGGTAGGCGCCGTTCTTATCCGTGGTCAGAAGATAATTGACAAAACCAGAAGCCAGGATCACCATCACCTTGTCGTTCTCAATGGGCTCGCCGGACGAGCTTTTCACTACGCCATGAATTGATGCGGAAGGATATTGGATGGTGAGCGAAAGGTTGTCGTCGGTCATAACGAAGGTCTTGACCGCCGTGGTCTGGCGGTTCTTAAAGACCGTTGCGGTGTAGCTGCCCGGATCAAGATCAACATTGGCAAACCGACCGTCTTTATCGGTCAGGGCGCTGGCCTCGATCTTGCGTGAGGCGCCCCAGAACATCACCAGCGCCTCGGGCACGGCAGTGACGCCATCGCTGTCCACCACGGCACCGGATAATATACCGGTGTCCGCGGGTAAAGCTGGAAATGTTGCCCCTGTTTTATCCCGCGGCGTCGAGGGCGCATACTTGTCCAAGAGTTGGTTGGCCTGAATGATCTGCATGGATCGTTGCAGACATAGCATCGAAGCTCTTGCCCTTTCACTTTTATCCCTTTTAGGGTTCTGACGAGCGAGATCATCCAATAATTGAGCAAACTTATAATCGACAATTGCATGTCGCAGGCATCCTCGCGGAGTCGTTACGCCATACAACTCCTCCGCACCTTTAGGGTCGGGTGGGTTTCGGGTACTCTCTCCCCGGTAGCAATCCGCCTGTAGCCTGAGTTGCTCGGTTGTCATCAACGCAGGCACGGTTTCGCGGGCCAGTGCCAGGGCCTTGTAGTCATCCAGTGCATACTGTATTTCCATGATGGCCAAAGATGCCTCTTGCTTGATCTGCGGCGATGTGGCATGGTCGGCCATATCCTGAAGTAGGGGTATTCCTTCCGCGAGCGTCTGGCTGGCCTTCTTTCGTGCCGTTTCACGATCCGCCCACGCCGGCATCTGGTCGGTTTCGGTCATGGATTGAGCATACTTCGTCATCAGCTCGTTGCGGAGCTTCGAGACCGCGGGGTCCTGGTACACATCATTGATGTCAACCTGAACCAATCGCCACGTGGCTGGACCAATAGGGGTTTTTGAGATGGCGTTGTCTGGCTGCGAAGTTGCCGATGGTTGGTTTGATTGCGGGTTTGGGGCACGTGTAAAAATCCACAACAGGCTGATCAAGATGATTGAGAGACAACCCAATAATACTGTTCGGCGTAGACTCCGATTGCTTGGCATTTGATCAACTCCAACATCTGTTCCAAGAACAGTCTCTGGCGTCTGCAGCCTTGCGATTCCTCGCAAGGCTATTTCAACTCATCGCAGTTCGAGGATAGCATAAATTGGGATGCGTGGAAGTGTGAGTTTTTGGCTTTTTGTGGGGGTGAGGGATTTGGGGGATTTGTTGAGAACGTAGATCGTGGCGGATTGGAGGGGGATATTGAATTCGAAGGTAACAGAGGCGGCGGGTTTGGAAAGGTTGTAGTTGAGTAGATGGAAAAGCGTGAGGCCGTCGGGAGTGGTGCGATGCTCAATGATAAGAGAGGAGGGAGCGGTAAGTTTGAAAAGGGAAGGGGTGAGTGAGTGGACGGCGGTCACGAATTCGCGGGCGTTTTTGGGAGGGAGCCAGAGGTGGTCGGGGACGATGTTGAGGGAATAATCGTAGGGTTTGGCGGGGAGCAGTTGACTGATGTAAACGAAGCGGCCATTGCCGAAGGTGCCGTCAAGACGGATGCCCGGTGGAGCGGATTGGGCGAAGTTGGTATTTTCGCCGGCATCTCGGCCGAAGGGGATGGGCTTGGAAATTTTGAGGGAAGTGAAGAGCGGGGCGAGGGCTGGTGAAGAGCGGCGTCGGCGCCAGGCGTCGTAGAGGCCGGTGCGGCCGGTGAAGAGGAGGTTGCCGCCGTTTTGGATGAAAGTCAGCAGAACGACGGCTTCATCGTCGGTGAGAATCTCAACATCGGGGAGGATCAGCGTTTTGTAGCGGGCGAGAGAATCAATGGATAGAGCTGTAAGAATGTCGAAGGGAACATGCCCCTGGAGGAGGGCGATCAGGGCGAGGATCTCGGTGTAGCGAGGTTCGACAGTGTTGCGTGCGAGGGAAAGCGCGGATTCGTAAACAGCGACCCAGGCGGCGGATCGGGTGTTGTCGAAAAGTTGCGGATAGTTTTTGCGGAAGGCGATGACAGTGTCGGTTTCGGGTCGCTGGCCGGCGGCGATATCGGCGACGAGGCCGAAGGCGGCGGGGTGGCCGCCGTTGAAAGCGAGCGACTCGGCGGCGCCGAGAGCAAGTTGTCCAGCGGTGCCGGCGTTATCGGAGTGGAAGGTGCAGATCAGGCGGTTAAAAGATTCGGCAAGTTTGTAGGCGTGAACGCGATGGTGGAATTGGCCATCGTTGAGGAGGCGAGCGGGAGCGGGGAAGCGCTCGTTCCAGCAGACATCCATGTAGTGGAATAGCTTATGCATGTCGATGCCATCCTGCCAGGGAGCGTTGTCGCCCATCGGGGGATAGACGTTGTATTCGAGCATGATGTCGGGGCGTTCGGACTTGATGAGATGCCAGATTTCCTGGAAACGGCGGGCGAGGTTGTCGGTGCGGAAATCGGTCCATTCCTGGAAGACGGGATTGATGATGATTTTGTAAGCGACGGCCGGATTGAAACCATTAAAACTCGGCGGGCGCATATGATCGAAAACGGGGAAACCGAAACGCTCGAGAGAACGGGCCTTGCCCTCCGGCGTATCGGGACGGTACTTGTCCTTGAGATACTGAACAAAAGCGGCGCGGCATTCTGGGCAATGGCAGACATCGGGGATTCTGGTATTGCCAACGTTGTCGAAGCCGAAGCCGTCGGCGCCGATGTCGAGGCCTTTTCGGATTATTTTTTTGAGGTAATTCCAGTAGCCGGGTCGAACGAGGCAGGGCTGGGCGCGGAAATCGTGGTGGCCGTAGATGATGGTGAGGAGCTGGCCGTCGGGACCAACGGCGCACCAATCGAGGCATCCGGGTTCCTCGGCTAGAAGCGTTTCATACTGGAGAGTGCCAAGTTGCGTATATAGTTCGACTTTAATGCCGTGCTTGTGGAGGTTCTGGATTTCGCGCGCGGTAATATCTATTTCTTCAGCTTCGGCGGCAAGTCCGAAACCTTTGTAGAAATGCGTACGGACCCATGTGATGCCGCGTTTGGCGAGATTTGCGGCGGTTTCTTCGGAATGTTCGTGCTGATAGCGAGCAAGTTCGTCGGCGACGGCGGTACCGGTGCGGCGGCGGAATATCAGCGGTTCGTGATGACCGGCCAGAATAAGGGGCGCGGCGACAAGCGAGGGAAGAGAGCGGCCTTGATGCATGAGAAACTCCTTAGGAACGAGTCTGAAAGAACTTCCTGATCTGAGGCTACAGGAAAGGTTCGCGACGCTGCAAGCATGGATCGGGAGCATGGTGCAAATCGAGAAGTTATTTCGGACGCGTTCTTTCATAGCCTATCAGAATAATCCGGCGAGCATTGATCTTCGATCAACGGCTAAACTTTCAATGACACGACTCTCCTCAAAAAGCCTCGCATTACCATGCGGGGCTCCACCCCGCAAAGTGGGGTCGCTACCTTTTATATCATGCACCTCCATGAGAGGCTCTGGCGTTTGGAGCCTTGCGATGGCTCGCAAGGCTATTGGCGGCGGCGATTAGTTTGGGGCCGGTGGGACAGGTGTTTAGGATCGGGCAGGAGTTGCATTTGGGGTTGCGGGCGGTGCAGATTTGGCGGCCGTGGTGGATGAGAAGGTGCGAAAAGAGAGTCCATTGCGGTTGCGGGATAAGTTTCATGAGGTCTTGTTCGATTTTGGCAGGGTCTTTGTGGGTGGTGAGGGCGAGGCGGTTGGAGAGGCGATTGACGTGAGTATCGACGACGACGCCGACGTTTTGGTTGAAGGCGTTGCCGAGGACGACGTTTGCGGTTTTGCGTCCCACGCCGCGGAGGGCTGTGAGTTCATGCATGTTTTGCGGGACTTTGCCGCCGTGCTTGAGGACGATGTCGGCGGCGGATTCGCGGATGGATTTGGCTTTGGAACGGAAGAAGCCGGTGGTTCGGATGATTGTTTCAACGTCGACTTGCGAAGCGTTGGCGAGGGCCTCGGGCGCAGGATACTTTTTGAAGAGAACGGGCGTAACCATGTTCACGCGAACATCTGTGCATTGAGCGGAGAGGATCGTGGCAACGAGGAGTTCGTAGGCATTGGAATGGTTCAGGGCACATTTGACGTCGGGATAACGTTTTTTGAGAGCGGCAATGATGTCGGCCGCGCGATGTTTTTTTTCTTCAAGGGATTCTCTTGCCATGAGTGGACTCCACATTCGTCAGAGCTGTAATCGTAAGATTGCGCTGTCGTCACCGCAATCTTACGATTGCGGCTCTGATGGTTTGGGCGTGGCCATTTTGTGTGGCAAATGGCGATGCCAAAGGCGAAGTCCGCGACGCCACAAGCGTTTTTGGTGCCTTTTGGCGAGATCAACGCAAGGCCCCGCATTGCCATGCGGGGCTCCGCCACCCCGCAGAGCGGGGTCGCTACTTGGTTTTGCATTTCATGTCATGCACCCCCAAGGAGATGACCTCGGCCATATGCCTTTGATCTGTCCGTGTTCGGCAGTACAATCGGTTGATACAGGATTCAATCATCAAGGAAAGGCTCTGTACATGGGCCAGGGAAAGGCTCTGTACATGGGCGGAATCACGGATAATCAAGCGGTCGATACGCGTGGTTCCATTGAAGAGCCGTTGATCCCGGCGGAAGAACCGCTGGTCCTCGATTACTTCAGGCAGGGGGATGCGGGCGGCGCGGTTTATACGCGTGGTTCCATTGGGGGGACCATGATCCGCAATACGCTGGGAATGCTTGCGGGGACGCTGGCGATGTCGGGGTATAATATTGCGGGGGCGTATTTCATTGGGCATCTTCCCGGGCATGAATCGTTGGCGGCGATGGGATTTACTTTTCCGGTAGTGATGCTGGCGGCGTGCCTTTTCCGAGGGTTGTCGGCGGGGATCACGACGCCGACGGCCCATGCGCTGGGGGCGCGGCGGCGGCGGCGGGCAGAAGGGCTCGCGACGTCCGGTCTGCTGCTGACGGTTCTGTTTTCGGTGACGTTTGGGGTAGCGGGGATGGCGACGATCGATCCGGTGTTTCGCCTATTTGATGCGCACGGGGAAGTGCTGAGGTTGGTTCGTGAATACATGCATATCTGGTATCTGGGGTGTGTGACGGCGTCGTTGGCGATGGCGGGGAATGATTTGCTGCTGACGGTGGGTGCTCCGAAGACGGCAAGCGCGATGATGATCGTGGGGATGGTGATTAATATTATGCTGGATCCGCTGTTTATTTTTGGCTGGGGGCCGGTGCCGGCGATGGGGGTTCGGGGGGCGGCGGTGGGGACGGTGATCGCGCAGGGGCTTTCGGCGTGTTTGGTGCTGTGGGTAGTGTATCACAAGTACAAGATGATTCGTTTTTCGCGGATGCCGTGGCGGGTGATGGGGCGGCGGTGGAGGATTGTGGTGCGATTTGGGGTGCCGGTGGCGCTGGGGATGTTTTTGCAGCCACTGGGCGTGGCGGTGGTGATTCGTGCGGCGTCATCATTTGGGAATGCGGCGATTGCGGCGGTGGCGGCGGCGAGTCGATTGGAGATACTGGCGTTCATGGTGCCGATGGCGTTCGGGGTGACGATGACGGCGGTGGTGGGGCAGAATTTCGGGGCGAGACTTTATTCTCGCATCGGGCAGTGCCGGCGATTCGCGATGCGATTTGCATTGTGCTACCTGACTTTTGCCGGGGTGATGTTTGTCGTCTTCTCCAAGGGATTGGCTGGCTTGTTTTCGAACGATCCGGAAGTACAGCGGATCATGACGATAAACCTGCGGATCATTCCGTGGGGATTTGCGTTTTTGGAAATTCATCGGTTTTCGACGTTTGTATTTACGGGGAGCGGGAAGCCGGGGGCGGCGGCGTTGCTCAATACGCTGCGGATGGTGGGACTGCTGATCCCGCTGACGGTGCTGGCGTGGTGGTTGGGGTGGCTGCCGGGGGTGTTTGGGGCGCGTCTGGCGGCGGATGTGCTGGCGGGGGTGATCGGGTGGACGCTGGCCAGAGGACTGACACGGCGGTTCCCGGCGGATGGGTTGCCTTTTCCGTTTCCGGCGGTTGCGGCGGTTACTGGGGGAGGGGTTGGAGGCGAGGGGTGAGTTTGCGGGTGTGGGGGCCTTCGCCGGTGGTGACGTGGAAGTAAAGGTTGGCGGGGATTTCGAAAGGAGGTTTTTGGGTGAGATAGGCTTTTCTCTGCCAGGCGGCGGCGAGGTCGGTGGGGGAATGGATCCAGATGTCGCGGTCGCCGGCGGCGTTGGACAGGCCGAGCATGGGGGGGAGAGGAGGTTTGATGGGGTAGTGGGCGGTGTAGACGAAGTGGTCCTTGGGGAGGGGGCGGAATTCGGATTTGGCGTCGGTGAGATCGCGAGCGAGTTTTTTGATGGCGGTAGTGAAGGTTTCGGCGGCGCCGTCGGTGGAGGAGAAGATCAACCCGCCGTTGTCGATGAAGGTTTTGAGTTTGGCGATGTCGTCCGGGGTGAACTTGGGGTCGCGCGAGCCGGTGATGACGAGGATGGGGGCGTCGAGCCATTCGGTGGGCGGGGAGGTGAGGTTGACGATTTGCCAGTTGAGGGGGCGTTCGAAGTTTTTAGAGGCCCAGCGTGTGAGGTTGGCGGTGTCGCGGGGACGGGCGTTCCAGGTCCCCCCCCCTCCTGCGTATTCGAGTTTATTGAAGAGGATGGGGTTTCTGCCGCGGGCGAGGATGAGGAGAGCGTAGGCGGTGCCGACGTTGGCGCTTTTACCGGCGTTTTCCTGGAAGAGCCATGAGCCGTCTTTTTGCTGGGAGGCAAGCAGCGTGCAGGCGACTTGGCGGTACCAGTCGAGGTTGTTGAAGTATTTGTAGCCAGAGGCGAGGCCGACGCGTTCGATGCCGTAGAGCTGGTAGAGGTCGTTGAAGGCGTAGACGTTGATAACATCGGCGAAGTGCTTGAGAGCGGCGGCGAGATTAGGGTCGTTTTTGGGTTCGGTGCGAAGTTCGGTGTCGGTGAATTCCTGGGTGATATAGAGTGAGGCGAGCCCGGCGGCGGCCATGGTGTCTTTCTGCAGGACTTCGTGGGAAATGGTGTGCGGGGTTTTGTCGGCGGCGACGTAGTCGATGAAGTTGACGGGCTGGTTGATGGGGCAGTTGTAGGTCCATCCGCCGGACTTGCATTGGGTGGCTCGCCAGTGGGCGTCCTGGAGGGCCCAGTAGTCGGCGGGGACGGAAAGTCCGGCGTCGGCGGCGGCCCAGACGCCCAGGAGGGCGTACTGGGAGTTGGAGTTGTCCCACAGCCAGTTGTACTTGAGGGCTCTTCCGTGGAAGGGCAGGGAGAAGAGTGCTTCGAAATCGGTGGGGGGAATGGGACGATTGTTTTCTTTTTTGACGGAGTAGCCATAGGCGGGGGACTGCTCGGCGGCGGCGACGAGTTTGTCCTTGATGCGTGTGAGAGCGGCGTTGTAGGGCTGGTCTTTTACCTGGGGAAGCTGGGCGAGGACGCAGGATTGCAGGGCCAGCACGTAGATGCGGTCGGACTGGAGCTTGGTGATGTAATCGACGACGGAGGCGAGTTCCAGGGAACGGTAGCGGAGTCGTGGATCGTCGAGGGATTGGCCGGCTTCGAGGAGAGCCAGGAGGGCGAGGGCGGTTTCGCCGCCGACGAACTCGCCTTCCTTGGGATCGGTGGCCCAGGATTTGGCGGATTCCCAGTTGTTCTCCTTCATGGACTTGAGGAGGAAGTCGACGCCTTTCTTCATGGCGGCGACGATTTGCTCGTCGGTGAGAGTCTGCGGAGAGATTTTGAGTTTCTGGCGAGCCAGCTCGTTTTGTTTCTGGACGGCTTCACGGTTCTTTTGGAGATCGGCGACGGTGGGTACGGCGGCGGCGAGAGGAAGGCACAGAAGGAGAAGGATTGGCAGGATCAGGTTGGTTCGCATGCGAGGCTCCCACGGGAATGATGAAATTCGAATGACGAATGACGAATCCAAGAGGACAGGGTACACGATTTCATTTTCGGGTGCATGACTTCAGGCGGCTATCTGACACGAACTCGTAAAATTCGTGGAAAAGCGCTCGCCTGTCGGCTCGCGGCTAAACTTTTCATCTGCCACCCCGCGAAGCGGGGTCGCTACCTGCTACAAGTCGAACACGTGATCCGTGGGTGTGGCCATTTTTTATGGCAAATCAGGGCGATCAGAGCCGCGACCGTAAGGGAGCGACCCGTGCGACAATGCGGAAATAACGCCTGTCGCTCCCTGACGGTCGCGGCTCTGATTTTCCG
>WQYP01000177.1 GCA_009781185.1 Phycisphaerales bacterium
TCAATCCTCCACCATTTGGCCATCAGAGCCGCGACTGTAAGGGAGCGACAGGCTTTATCTCCGCATTGTCGCACGGGTCGCTCCCTTACGGTCGCGGCTCTGATAGAGGATTGAGACAGAGCAGTCAGTAACCAGAAGTTTTGAATATGCCGCAAACTTAAAGCCTTCTGGCTACTGGCTTCTTCACATCAGTACGCTATCACCACGTACACGCCCACATGCTTCGCCGCCACTGTTTTCCGGCTCAGTACCTCCGACTCCACCGTCAGTCGCCCGCGACGATGCTTCTTCACGGACTCCACCAATTCTTCTCCCTCTTTCTCTGGCAAGCAGGCTGTTGCGGTGATCTCCGTGTCGATCGGCCGCAGAAAATCCGTCGACGATTTCTGAATCAATACCCGGCAACTCACCCCTCGCTCCTTGAGCATCAAGCTCAGCAGCGCCCAGCCGGCCAAAATGCCCAGCGACGAGATCGACCCGCCAAACGCTGTTTCCGTGTGATTCAGATTCGGTCCCAGCGGCGCTACGACGGTGATCTTCTTGCCGTCCCACGCCGCGACCTCCACGCCCATCGCCTTCGTCAACGGCAACTCCCCGTGCAGCCACAACGTCAACTGATTTTCACCGGCATCTCGGACAAACGCCATGCAACACCACTTCAGGATAACTGACAACATACTTCCTCCCCACTCCCAACGCCTTGACAAAATCTCCCGGTATCTCCGCTTCGTGAAGACACTCCACGCGTCCGCACATTTCGCAGACAAAATGCGGATGCCGATGCACCGTCTTTTCCTGTGCTCCCCCTCCTCCCAGCGCATACCGCCACACGCGGTCCTCTCCACGAATCCGATGCACCACATCTTTCTTGGTATACGTATTGAGTGTTCGGTAAACCGTGACCGCATCGGTATGCGGCGGAAGTTTTTCCAGGATCTCCACCGCCCCCATCGGCCGCGATGCTTTCGTCAATACCTCCAACACCCCCGCCCGCACCGGCGTCCGCCGCAACTTCGCCTTCCGCAACAACCTTTCAACCACTTCGTCACTCATCCCACCATCTTATTTCCGAGACGCCCGGGTGACTAGGGGAACAAGGGGAGGGGCTCCCCGAATCCTGCCTTCCCTCGCAAAAGTTTAGCCGTTGATCGAAGATCAACGCTCGCCCGCCTCAGACGCGATACAGGGAGAATTTCTTCCCGCCACTCCTTCTCGCTAAAATACTCTTTTCGCCATCTGCCGAGGTCTACCTTGTCCCGGAAACTCACCAAGCGCGCCGCCTCGCGACAAGCTGAGCAGTTACAAGCCAGCGTCATCGCCGCGGAAACACTGCCCCTCCTCCCGGCAACCCCGCTACTCTGGCGAATCCTCCCCATTGCCGCTCTCCTGCTCATCACTTTCATCGCCCTCTACCCCACCCTCTACGGCATTTACATCTGGGACGACGACCAATGGCTCACACGCAACCCCCTCATCCTCGAGCCCGGCCTCTTCCACCACATCTGGTTCTCCCCCACCGCTTCCCCTCACTATTACCCCCTCGTCTTCACCTCCTATTGGCTCGAATGCCGCCTCTTCCACGGACTTGGCTCCTGGGGCTCCGACGGCCTCCTCCGTGGCTTCGCCTACCACCTCGACAACCTCATCCTCCACATGATCGCCGCCTGCCTCGTCTACCTCATCCTCCATCGCCTCAAACTCCCCGGCGGAAAGCTCGGCGCCTGGCTCAGCGCCCTCATCTTCGCCGTCCATCCCACCAGCGTCGAATCCGTCGCCTGGATCGCCGAGCGAAAAAACTGTCTCGGCGGCGTCTTCTTCTTCGCCTCCCTCTATTTCGCCCTCAAATGCTTCCACATCTTCCCTGACACCTCCCCCCCCGGAGCCCCGCATGGTAATGCGGGGCTTTGGCGGAGCAACTGGCCAACCTACCTCCTCGCCCTCCTCCTGTTCATCGCCTCCATGCTCTCTAAAACCACCGCCTGCGTCGTCGGCCCCGTGCTCCTCCTGATGATCTGGTGGCGCCGCGGCCGAATCTCCCTCCGCGACATCCTCTGGACTCTCCCCTTCTTCCTCATCGCCGCCCTCATGGGCGGGTTCACCACCTACCTCGAATCCCAGCACGTCGGCGCCACAGGCCCGGAGTTCGCCTTCTCCTTCCTCCAACGATTCCTCATCGCCGGCAGCGCCCTCTGGTTCTACATCTGGAAACTCTTCGTCCCCTACCCCGTCATGCAGATCTATCCCCGTTTCGACATCACCGCAGGCCAGCCCGTCACCAACCCCCTCTATTACCTCGCCCCCATCGCCTTCCTCGCTCTGCTCGCAACGCTCTTTTTCCTGCGAAAAAAAATCTCCCGCGGCCCTCTCACCGCCATGCTCTTCTTCGCCGGCGTACTCGCCCCAGCCCTGGGCTTCATTAACTTCTACACCATGCTCTACACCTTCGTCGCAGACCACTACCAATACTACGCCTGCCTCGGCGTCATCGTCCTGGCCGTCGAATCCATCCTGCTCCTCCTGAAAAAAATCAGCACCCACATTCCCACCGCCACCGACCCCAACGCCCCGGCACGATTCCTCCGCCTCACCACCTCCCTCCTCTGGGGCGGCATCCTCCTCGCCCTGGTCCTCCTGACCAACCGCGTCGGCCAACTCTACGCCGACGGCGAAGCTCTCTGGAAATTCAACATCGACCACAATCCCGCCTGCTTCATGATCCGCTCCTGCCTGGCCGCCACACGCCTCACCAGCCGACCGCTCCAGGTCCAAGCCGCCATCGAAGCCCTGAAAGAAGCCGTCGAATGCGATCCCAACGACTGGCGCGCCTACCACGGCCTGGGCATGATCTACCTCACCTCCAACCAGCCCGAGTTAGGCATGTCATACCTCCTCAAAGCCGACAAGCTCATGCCCGAATTTGTCCGCAACAGGCGACTCAAAATACTCCAACTGACAAACGCCGCCATCCTCGACTCCGCCAGTCAAAAAGACCAATTCTTCAGCCCATACTTCCTCTTGGGCCGTTACTACGAAGACAACAGCCAATACGACAAAGCCATCGAACAATACGCCATCGACATCGACCCGCAGCACAATCCCAACAATTTCGCCGCATACCTCCGTATCGGCATCTGCTACCAGGCCAAAGAAGACTACCCCACCGCCATCAAATGGTACCGCCAAACCATCGCCCATTATCCCAACTACGCCCAGGCCTGGTGGCAACTCGGCATCTCTTTAATGGCCACTCAAAACCCAACCGAAGCCGCCGATGCCCTCAACAAAGCCAAACTCCTCGATCCCCTCATGGTCGAAAGAGAAATCAATCGAGCCAAAGCCGCCCAGCACAACCAACCGCACCAATAGCCTTGCACAGCCCCCCTTATTTAGTCGGCAGGCTTGCCTGCCGCTCGTAATGACAAGGTGACAGGGTGACAAGGTGACAAGGGGAGGGGACCGGCATCCCTTTGTCACCCTGTCACCTTGTCACCCCCCCCCTCCCCCTCCCGGCCCCAGCGTCTCAATCGTCATCGGCGAAAACCCATACCCCCTCGCCACATCCATCAAATCCTTCTTCGTGATCGACTCCAGTTTCGCCAAATCTTCTTCCAGCGACCGATACTCGTGGTTATAAATCCACCGTCCCGCCAGGTTCCGCATCCGTCCCAACGGCGACTCCCCCTGCAACACCGTCGCCGACTCAATCTTATTCTTACTCCGCTGCACTTCCTCATCGCTGAGCCCCTCCTTCACCACCCGCCTCAGCTCCTCCATCAGAATCCCCTCCACTTGCCGCGACCGTTCCGGATCGCACGACGCATAGACCATAAACGACCCCACGTGATCATGCGGATAAAACGAAAAATCCGCCTCATCCGCCAACCCCGTCTCAATCAACGCCCAGAACAGCCGCGACCCCTCCTGATCCCCCAGAACATCCGAGAGCACCATCGCCGCATACCTCGCCTCATCCTGCGCCGACGGCCCCGGACACAGCCCCGCAATGTAATGCCGCTTCAACTTCGCATCCACCAGATCATGCCGCTTCGCACAAAGCACCGGCGCCGGATAAACCCGCTTCGCCTCCACCCGTGGCCAATGCCCGCAAAAACGTCCCGCCTGCTCCACCAACCCCTCAAAATCCACCTTCCCCGCTGCCGCCAACACCACATTCCCCGGCCCATACCGCTTCTCAAAATACCCCCGCATCTGCTCACGCCCTAACCGCAAAATCGACTCCTTCGTCCCCAGCACCGAATTCGCCATCGGATGCCCCGCAAAATGATCCGCCATGACCGCCTCGAACAGCACATGCCCCGGCCGATCCAGATACAACGCAATCTCCTCCACAATCACCTTCTTCTCCACCTCAAAATCCTCCCCCCTCAACGCCGGCCTCATCAAATCCGCCAACAAATCCAACGCCCGCCCCGTAAACTCCGGTAACACCTGCGCCCAGTAACAAGTCACCTCATTCGATGTAAACGCATTATTCTTCGCCCCCATCGCATCGAATTCCTCATTCACCTGCTGACTGCTCCGCCGAGCCGTCCCCTTAAACATCATATGTTCCAGAAAATGACTGACCCCCGCCACCTCCGCCCCTTCATCGCGAGCCCCCGTCTTGACCATAAACCCCAGCGCCGTCGATTCCGCCGACTCATTCACCTCCGCCACAATCTCCAACCCATTCGCCAATTCTGCCCGCTTAAATGTCACCATATGTCACTCGCAATCATTTCGGAGCCGCGAGCGTAAGCTCGCCAATCAGAGCCGCAATCGTAAGATTGCGGTGACTATTTCGCAATCCATCAGGAAGCACCTCAACATGATTTTCCCTTCACTCCCCCTTCAAAACCCCCTCCCTCGCCTGCTATAATCCATCAACAAAGGAGCCTCTATGACCATGACCGCCTCTACGCCAACCGTAACTGAACTCGCAGCCCGAATAGCCAATCTCGAGGCACAAGTCACCCAGTTGCAACACGAACAGGATCGGGCTCGCATGGCCGCCAGAATGCGCCGTGCCCGCGAACAGGTAGAACGTGGTGAGACTTACCCAATCGAAGAAGTCTTCGACGCCCTGTGTAAAAAATACAACATCCCTCAACAATGACGAACACAACATGACCTACACCATCATCGTCACAGCTCAAGCACGCGAAGAACTTGAAAATGCCTATCAATGACTTTTCGAGCGAACCATACAACACGCTCTCGCCTGGCACGACCGCGTTTTGGATTCGATCGATTCTCTTAAAAACATGCCCGCCCGCTGCCCGCTCGCACCGGGAAACGAAGACTCCGACGAAGAAATGCGCCACCTGATCGTCGGCGATCGCATCCACGCATATCGCATCGTCTTCACTACCCACAACGAAACGGTAATCATCTACGACATCGTCCACGGTGCTCGTGACATTTATTAATTTGCACAGCACATAGAGATTTAGAACCTCTACCTCTTCCTCCCCACTACAATCACAGGCACTCCACCAGGCGCATTTTCCAGAACCCCACGTCCCTCATCCCACCGCCACTCACTCTCCACAAACGCCCCCTTCTCATAATCACAGCTAACCCCATCATCCTCATAATGACAATAAACCCCATCCGCCCCCGCGTACACCTTTATCACCTCCAACGCCTGTTTCTCCCGCCCATGATTCACCGCCCGCCCCATCGGCACAATACTCCCCGCCCTCACCATCACCGGAATCCGCCCCAACCCCGCCGCCACCTCCACCCACTGCCCACCCGCATACCGCTCTTGAGTCTCAAAATCATACCAATCATTCCCCGCCGGCAGATACATCCGCCGCACCACCGCCCCCCGCTCCACCACCGGCGCCACCAAAAACGCTCCCCCAAACATATATTGATCCCCGATATCCCGACACTGCGGATCATCCGGATAATCCATAAACAACGCCCGCATCATCGGCTCCCCCGTCCGCGTCACACGCCAAGCCGCATCATAAATATACGGTAGCAGCTTATACCGCAGCCGCAAATACTTCACCAAAATCCCCTCCGCCTCCTCCCCAAACCCCCAAACCTCATTGACCTCCCGCGTCCCATGCGCCCGAAACGTCGGACAAAACGCACTATACTGAAACCAACGAATGTATAACTCCACATACCCCTTCGGCCACTTTTGAACTTCTTTCGAATTTCGAACTTCGAACTTCGAACTTTCCTCCTCTGCTCCCTTCCACTCCGGCGTATCCTTGATCGCCTGCCATCCCCCAATATCACTCGACCAATACGCAAACCCAGACGCACAGAAATTCAACCCCGCCGGAATCTGCCGCCGGTACACATCCCACGTCGGATAAATATCGCTCGACCAGAACGTCGTCCCATGCCGCTGTGCCCCCAGATAAGCCGACCGCGAAAGGATAAAGCACCGATCCTTCCGATCCCGCCGATGCCCCTGATAAATCCCCCCTGTATGCACCAGCGGATATATCCCCATCAACGACGCCCCACTCCCCGCACTGTACATAAACCGATGCGGACTGATATCCGGCTCATCCTCATCCAGCCACCAACAGTTAAACCCTGCCGCCGCATAATTCTCCCGCACCCGCTCCCACAACCACTCCCGTGCCTCCGGATTCGTCGCATCATAAAGAACCCCCCTCTGATCCTCCGGCACCCCATTCACCACCCCCCCACCCTTATCCGTCATCACCCACTTCTTCTCAACTAAAAACGGAAAATATCGACTCTTCTCCATAAACCGCGGCCAAACCGAGATCATCGACATAAACCCCATCTCCGCCAACTCCCGATTCATCCCCGCCGGGTCCGGCCAACTCACCGGATCCAACGCCAAATCCCCCAACTCTTTCCAATGAAACCAATCCACCACCATCATATCGCACGGATACCCCCGCTTCCGATACTCCCTCGCCACCGCCAAAACTTCCCCCTGACTCGCATATCGCTGCTTGCACTGTATATACCCCAGCGCCCCCCGCGGCGGCAGCGGCGTCACACCCGTCAACCGCCGATATTCCCCATACAAATCCCCCACTCCACCTTCCCCACTCACCATCACAAAAAACGAAACGCTCGTTACCACCTCCGCCTCCCACCCAATCCGCCCATCCTCCCGCAAATCCACATATGCCTTCGACGGCGAATCAAAAATCACCCCAAACCCCGCACTACTAATCAAGAACGGCACCCCAATCACCTCTCCCTCCTTATTCTCCCCATGATAATCATGCCAAACCCCCCATCTCGCCTCCGCCAGATTCAGCACCCCATGCTGATGCTGCCCCAACCCATAATACGCCGCCCCCGCAACCGTCTTAAAACGAGCCTCCAACGCCCGCTCATTTCCCCGACAAGCCATCAAACTATCCGAAAGCGTATACCCTTCCAAAACCAAAAATGCCTCTCCCTCCCCCCGAGCAAACCCAATCCGCCCCACAGCATCCACCACAACCCTCAATTCCCCGGCATCATAGCACTGAAGTGGACGATCCGAAACGCAACCCAAGCCCAGGGACTGCAGTCCCTGGGCACGCTGAGGCAACGGGCTAAGCCGCCGCCTCCCCACCTCCGGCAACACCCCCCACAACTTCGAAACCTCCCCCTCTCTCCGCAGAATCTGCACATGCACCAATCGCGGCGAGTAAGCCGAAACAATGATTTCCATACAAATCCTTTCACCAGAGCCGCAATCGTAAGATTGCCCCATTATAACCGCAATCTGGCGCTTGCAGTTCCGATAGGTACATACCTCAAAACGCAAATAGCGACCCCGCTTTGCGGGGTGACGATGATGCTTCCCCGCAAAAGTTTAGCCGCGAGCCGATAGGCGAGCGCTCGGGTGCTCTCGCTCCCTAACGGTCGCGGTACCAAAATTCCACTTTGCCAAGCAGCGTGCTCGTCCCTCGCACCGCCAGCACCACAAATCCCACCACCGCCTCGATCACATACCGATCCACAAAACCCGCGATCCCCACCACCACCAGCACCCCTCGCACCACCACCCCGTGATACAGCGCATCGAGGAACATCCGCTCCCGCAACCACAAACACACGACATTCACCACTGGCAATCGCCTGAGCCGCTCCGCACGCCCAAGTCCGCTGTAATACACCAAGATCGCCGGAATCACTCCCAGGAAACCCCACCACGCATAGCCGCCTGTGCGTCCCATCAAGAGTTGTTTCGCCCATTCTGTCAAGTGATCTGCGCCGATCGTCGGCACAGGCTGCGGACCTCCGAGCATCACCGCGGGCAAGCTCTTGTGCACCAGGCTCGGCAACAAAAAGAACTCGTAAAAATTCGCCGACAACACCGCGAACATTCCGATCGGCAACACCATTAAAAACGCCTCATGCCCCCCCCCCCCCCCCCCCCCCCCCCCCCCCCACACTTCCCCCTTTCCCCCCTTGCCCCCCCACCCCACCCCACCCCCCGCCCCCCCCATAGACCGCCACGCA
>WQYP01000178.1 GCA_009781185.1 Phycisphaerales bacterium
GGCGGCCAGAGCATGACAGAAAGGCTGCATGAAGTTGAAATCGAAAACGATCACTTTGACTCGCAACTCATTGAAAACAGGCACTTTGCATCCATATGGATTTACGTTAACGGGACAGTAGTGGTTCGAAATTCGTCATTTCTTCTGGCTTCCTGCTTCTGTAGGAAGTCGGTTATGATGGGTGTCATGAAAAGACATTGTTTGAAGTACATCGGGACTTGGATCGCTGTGATCGTCGTGATGGCGATGGGGATGATGGTGTTGGCGCAGGGAGGAGGGGGCAATGGGGGGGGATTGCCGCCGGCGATAGCGATGAATGATGCGGTGGCGGCGGGGAAGCCGTTGCTGGGGCCGCAGGATAAGGCGGCGATCATCAAGCTCCACGGCGAAGTGAATCGGGTGATGAAGAATAGCCTGGAACGGCGGCTGGATCTCGCGCGTAAGGCGGGCTGCACCGTTGTGATTTACGAGATCAATACATATGGGGGATTGCTCGACAGTGCGCTGGAGATCAGTCAGTTGACCAAGAAATTGCCGAGCGAATCGCACATGGCGACGGTGGCGTGGGTGAATAATAAGGCGTTGTCGGCGGGCGTGCTGCTGGCGACGGCGTGTCAGCACATCGTCATGGCCAGCGATGCGACGATGGGCGACTGCGTGCCGATCCAGATTTCCGGGATCACCGGGGAAATCGTCGCGATGAAGCCGGCGGAGAGGAGTAAGCTGGAGTCGCCGCTGCTGGCGGAATTGGCGGATTCGGCGGAGAGGAATAATCTCAACAAGATGCTGCTGTGGGCGATGGTGGTGCCGAAGATCGAGATCTGGGAAGTTCGTAATAATCAAACGGGGGAGATGCGTTTTGTGGATAAATTGGAGAAGGATCAATTGCTGGCGGCTCAACCGAATGCGGCGGGTGGGGGGAAGGCCGAGAGTCCGTGGCAGATTGTGCCGCGGGGAGGACGAATTGAGCCGGTGGATAGTGAGGATCAGGTGTTGGATGTGCGGGCGCAGGATGGGCTGCGGATGGGGCTTTCAAGGGCGACGGTGGATAATGAGCAGCAGTTGCGGGCGGTTCTGAATATTCATGGCGATGTATTGGTGATGGATTTCACGTGGGCGGAGGTGGCGATGGTTTTTCTCACGGGGTTCTGGATTCGTGCGATGTTGTTTGTGGCGATGCTGGTGTTTGCGTGGATTGAGTTTTCGCATCCCGGCGTGAGTGTGCCGGGGATTTTGGCGGTGGTGTGCCTGGTGCTGCTGGTGGGCGCGCCGTTCTTGACGGGGTTGGCGCAGGTCTGGGAGATTGCGCTGATCGTCGTTGGGCTTGGGATTATTGCGACAGATGTATTGATGTTTGGCGGTGTCGGGCTGCTAGCGATTCCGGGATTTATTTTGATGGCGATCGGGCTGGTGGCG
This sequence comes from Phycisphaerales bacterium, assembly GCA_009781185.1. GTDB lineage: Bacteria > Planctomycetota > Phycisphaerae > WQYP01 > WQYP01 > WQYP01. Next base: position 1,417 of record WQYP01000178.1, read on the forward strand.
AGCTTTGTGCCGGCGGAGCCGGGCGGTGGGATGTCGATGCCGGCGACGTGGCAGGCGCTCCGGAACGGACTGGCGGTGGTGGTGTTCGGGTCGATGGCGGCGATGGCGGCATTTTTCTTTTTGAGCAAATATTTACATGTTACACCGGGATTCCGACGGCTGCAGCTTGCGCCGACGACGGGGGAAGAAGGGAAGGGGGGGGGGACGGTGGCGGAGGCGGTGCTGGATGCGACGAATCGGGCGGCGGACGAGGCGGTGTTCGTCGGTGCGGTGGGGATGGCGGCGACGGACCTTCGGCCGGCAGGCAAGACCCGATTCGGAGATCATCTCGTGGACGTGGTGAGTTTCGGATCGTTCATCGGGCAGGGAAGCGAGGTGGAGGTGGTGGAGGTGCTGGGGAACCGCGTGGTGGTCAGGCCGCGGATGAGGGCGGCGAATACGGGAAGTTCAAGCGGAGGTCAGGCGACGTGATTCTGGGAGCGATTTTGCTGTTTATCGCGGCGGCGGTGTTCATGGCGGCGGAGCTGTTCCTGCCGTCGCATGGCGTGTTGGCGATTGGTGCGGCGGGGTGCGCGGTGGCGAGCGTGGTGACGGCGTACATGAAGTCGCCAATGCTGGGGCTGATCTTTGGGGTGGCGGTGGTGCTGATGGTGCCGGTGGTGATTTACTGGGCGGTGCGGCTGTATCCCAAAACGCCGGTGGGAAAACGCGTGATGCTGGAAGCGTCGAGCTCGGCGGCGGGATTTGAACAAGAAACAGAACAACTCTCGCAACTGGTCGGAAAACGCGGCAACGCCATGACAATGCTACGCCCGGCAGGAACGGTGGAACTCGACGGACAGCGAATCGATGCGGTCAGCGAAGCGGAAATTATTTATCCGGGAACGGCGGTGGAGATCATCCGAGTGGATGGGATGAAGGTGATTGTAAAAGCGGTATAGCCCAGCGTACACAAGGGATACAAATTGGTCCCGTAGGGACCATTGAACATATCGCTGATTGAAAATTCTACCATCACTATTTCAATCGTCCCTACGGGACTCGGCTTGTCTTGGTCGCTCCTCTTACCCACTCATAAATGGGTGGGCTAGAGCATTTTTCACTCGCCCGTAGCGTTTTGGAGCCCCGCATGGCAATGCGGGGCTTTGGCTCTCGCTTCCTGCGCATGTCATCACGCCACGACCACATGAAAAATGCTCTACTATCAAAGGTCTCTACGGGACCGATTTGCGGTCCGCGTCTGTGGCTACTTTCCCAGTTCCGCGTGACAGAGCGCCATGTACTTTGTGCCACACTTCGATTGGACGGATTGATACAACACGACGCGTTCCACCGGAAATGAGCCGAAGAAATCTAAATCGTGTTTTTCCAGGAGCCGGAGTAAGCGATTCAAGCCGTGATTTGAGTTCACACGGCCCAGGGTCAAGTGCGGAACCAGTACTCGCGTGTCCATTGGTAAGCCCATTCCGCCTACGGCTGAATCGATCAGGCGATGCAATCGCGTCATCCGCTGGTCCGGCGAAATGACTCGTGAAATAATGACCCGTGCCGGACCACGCTCTGGAAATCTGCTCAGGCCCTCTACTTCCAGTTCAAACGCCGGGACCTCCGCTGCCGCCTTTGTCATCCGCTGCGCCAACTGGCCCAACAGTTGCTCTTCCACCTCACCCAGAAACTTGACGGTCACGTGATAATCGTTCGTCTTTACCCATCGTACATCCGCTTTGGTGTCCACCAGCGTCCGCTGAATCGCGGCAAGTTTCTCCACCACTTCTGCCGAAGGGGCCACTGCGATAAAGAGCCGCATCCCACACCTCTGAAGAAGCCAGCAGCCAGTAGCCAGAAGCTGGAAGTTTTGAATAAGCCACCAACTTGAAACTTTCTGGCTTCTGGCTTCTTTCCTACGATCCAATCCGCAAGAACTTTCTCATTCGCACCAGGTACCGCAGGAATTTCCGTCGCCGCCGTACTCTTGCTTTTTTCTTTCTCGCTTCCACTGCTGCCCGATGGCGTAATTCCATCCGCCGGATCTTCCCTGAGATCGTTTTGGGTAATTCCCTGGTGAAGACGATTTGCCGCGGATATTTGTATGGGGCTGTCACGCGTTTGCAATGCGACTGCAATTCGCGTTTGAGTTTTTCGCTGGCTTCGTACCCCGGCCGCAGGACCACATAGGCCTGTACGATTTCTCCACGCATCTCCTCGGGCACTCCGATCGCCGCCGACTCCAACACGGCGGGATGCTCCTGCAACGCCGACTCCACTTCCGAGGGGCCAATCCGGTAACTGGCGGAATTGATGACGTCATCCGAACGTCCCACGAAATAAAAATATCCGTCGCGGTCGCGGTAGGCCGTATCGCCGGTCAGGTAAAAGTCGCCCGTGTAGCGGCTGGCGGTCTCATCCGGATTCTTCCAATACTCCACAAACAACGCCAGCGGGCGATTGGGTTTGACCCGAACGGCAATCTGGCCCGTCTTTCCCGCGGGCAGTTCCCGCCCGTCCTCATCGACAATCGCCACATCAAAGCCCGGGGCCGCACGCCCCATCGAGCCTGCCCGCATCTCCGTACCCTCCAATCCACCTCCCAGTCCACGGAAATACCCGATCGAGCAGACCATCTCCGTTTGACCATACCCTTCATAGATCGTCAGACCTGTCCCGGTCTTCCAGGCTTCGGCTACCGGAGGATTGAGTGATTCACCGGCCGAGACGCAATGTCGCAGGGCCATAAACCGGCAGGCCGCCAGATTTTTTCGCACCAGGAGCCGCACCGCAGTCGCCGGCGCGCAGAACACTGAAATCGGATAGGTTTCCAAAGTCTTGAGAATCACCGCCGCATCAAATTTTCCACGCATGTCCATTGAGAAAACCGTTGCCCCCTGCCCCCACGGTCCGTAAAAACTCGACCATGCCGCCTTTCCCCACCCGTTGTCGGCCAACGTCCAGACCATCTCGCCCGGCTTCAAATCCAGCCAATATTTCCCCGTGATCGTATGCCCCAGCCCGTACGACACCTGCGAGTGCAATACCATCTTCGCTTCGCCCGTCGTCCCCGAAGTGAAATAAATGATCCCCGGATCGCTCCCTTTCGTCGGCACGAACGTTCGCTGCTCGCTGGTGGCCGCCAGTGCTTTCTCGAAACAAATCCAATCCGGCGAGTTGGAATTGGGTGATCTGGTGATTGGGTGATCTGGTGATTTTTCTCTGTCTGCGTCTGTCTGTGGCTGTCTGTGGCTAATCTCGTCTTCTAGCTTCTGGCTTCTGGCTTCTGGCTTCTTCCCCTCACCCACCATGAATCGCTTCCCCACCCACGCTTCATCCACCTTCTCCGCATTGCCCGCGTCCATCACGACCGCCTTGATCTCCGCGACCTCCAGCCGATACGCCACATCCTTGGCCGTCAAGAGCGGCGTACCCGGAATCGGCACCGCCCCCAAGCGGATCAATCCCAGCATCACCATCCACCACTCCGGCACCCGCGGCAAAATGATCATCACCCGATCCCCCCGCACAATGCCATGATCCGCAAACATCTGAGCCGCCCGCCGCCCCGCTGCCGCCATCTCAGCAAACGTGATCTTCCGCTGCTGCGTCCCCGCTTCGTTCACCCACCACAACGCCAGATTGTCCGGACGCTCCGCCCCCCACCGCTCCACCACATCATGGGTGAAGTTGAAACACTCCGGCACATCGTCGAAAAGAGTCTTTGCTTCTGCTTTGGCTTCTGGCTTCATAACGGGGGCTCATTCTAAACGCCTGAGCCCAACCGTGAAAGAGGAGGGGATAACAAGAGGAGTACCAGGTCACTTTATTCTTCTCACTTTGTTCCTTCTTGCATCCATCTTACGATTGCGGCTCCGATGGTTTGGGGAGCGGTTGAGCCCGAAGGAACCGAGCAAGAAACAGGCGGGTTTTTTCTTCAGATTGAACGGCCGCGTCCTTGTTGTAGCCGGGGCGGACGGGAACGAGAAAGCTGTGCCCTACGTTCGGGTAGAGGACGATCTCGTAAAAAGTTTTGTTGGGATTGTTCGCAAGGCGTGAACGGAGGGCGCTGACATGCGTTTCGGGGACCTGCGGATCGGTGGTTCCGTAGAAGCTCAGCAGCGGAGCGCGGAGATTAAAAAGAGATTCGACGGGCGAAGCGGGACGTGCGGCAGAGGTGGTGGCGTAGAGGATTCGGCCGTAGTAGTTGACGGCGACGGAGATGCGAAGATCCGTACCCGCCATGAGCATCGCGAAACTGCCCCCCATGTCGTACCCGACGATGCCCAGCGGTTGCTTGGCCGTCGATTTGCCGTCGGCTTGGAGAAACTGGATCGAGGCCGAAAGATCCTCCATGATCTGCTGATCGCGGGTCTGGTTGTAAGCCGACCAGGCGCCGTTGGCATCGTACGGCTTGTCGCTCTCCGGCAGGCGAGAATAAAGGTTAGGCAGCAGAATGGTGTACCCTTGCCGGGCGAGGGTTTCGGCCTGGGTCTTGATGAACGGCGTTATCCCGAAAATCTCATGAACGATGATGATGGATGGAGTGGGTGTGACTGGAGTCGCAACCTTTGGCGTGATGAGCAGAGCATGGATATCGGTGTCCGTGGAACGATAAGTGACTTGCTGAGCAGGGTTGATATCGGTGACGACTGGCACGCCGCCCCCGTCAGCTCCCGGCTCTGCCGCGGGTTTATCCGACGGAACTGTCGCAGGCACATCCGCCAACGCCACGGCCAGCAGAAGCATAACCAAAAGAAAAAAAAAGCTTCCCATAATACGATAAGAAGGAATTCCATAAGTGCGGCTGAACATCGCGACCCTCCCAATACAGGGCGGAGTGGAATATGCACTCATGGTGGTACGGTAGTACGACCGATTGGGATGGATAGCCACTATTGATTAAATTACTGTTTTAGGACTTGTCGAGTCGTACCTGGAGGCAAGAAATTGAAGAAAACAGTTGTGCATGTGACGCATGAAGCGGTTCAGAAGATCGGCGGCATCGGAGCGGTCTTGCACGGCCTGATCACCAGCAAAGTCTATCGCGGCGGCGTCGAACGGGACATCCTGCTCGGTCCGCTCTTCACCACCGACGGCCCCGCGGAGGGACGGCTCCACGGCGGACAGGTGCTCTACAGCGGCGTCGACGGCATCCGGCAAACGCCTTACGCTTCAGACTTCGCGCGAATCGAACACGACTTCGGCGTAAGACTGGTCTACGGAAAAAAGAAATTCCACGATCCGCTCACTGGCGTGACCAGCGAACCGGAAGTGCTCCTCGTCGACGTCCGGCATTTCAACCCGGAAAAAATGGCAGTATTGAAATTCCTGCTCTTCGAACGCTACGGCATCGAAAGCGGACAATACGAACATATCTGGGATTACGAGCAATATTGCCGCATCGCGGAGCCTGGCCTGGAGGCGGTGCGGGCGATCGGAGGTTGCGTCAACGGAACAAAACCCATCATCTTAAGCCATGAGTATATGGGAATGCCAACGGCTCTCTGCGCACTCTGCAAATATCCGGGACAGTTCCGGACCATTTTCTATGCGCACGAAGTAGCAACTATGCGGCGGCTCGTGGAAGAGCATCCGGGCCACGACACGATGTTCTACAACGTGCTGGAGAAAGCTGTAGAACGTGGGGAATACGTAACGGATGTGTTTGGGAGTCAGAAAGGTTTTTACAAACATCCGCTGGTGGAATCGAGCCGGTTCTGCGACAACATCTTCGCTGTCGGCGATTACGTGGTAAAGGAACTGCGATTCCTGCGAAAGGAATTCAATGACCTGCACATCGACCTCGCGTACAACGGTGTGCCGGCAAGAAAACTGACGATTGATGAAAAGCACGCCAGCCGCCAGAAGCTCAAACAGTATTGCCTGTCGCTGCTGGGGTTCGATCCGACGTTCGTCTTCACGCACGTGACGCGTCTGGTCCCGAGCAAGGGACTGTGGCGGGATTTGCGAGTCATGGAAAAAATCGAGGAACACTTCGCGAAGCAAAACGAAACCGCGGTGCTGTTTATTCTCTCGACCGAAACCATCGGCCGTTCGCAAAACGACGTCCTGCATATGGAAAAATGGTACAAATGGCCCGTCGCACACCGCGAAGGCCATCCCGACCTCACCGGCGGCGAAGCCGCATTCTACGCAGGTGTTCAGGAATGGAACGCCCGTGGCCGACAGTGCAAAGTCGTCTACATCAATCAGTTCGGCTTCGATCCGAAGGCCTGCGGAACACGAATGCCCGCCGACATGGAATTCCTTGACATCCGCAAAGGCAGCGACGCCGAGTTCGGCCAGAGCATCTACGAACCCTTCGGCATCGCACAGGTCGAACCGATTTCGTTTGGCGGCATCTGCGTATTTACAAGTTTGTGCGGTTGCGCAGGATTCGTGCAAAAAGCGGGTGGTGGAAAAAATGTCTGGAATGCGATCCCGGTAGATTACACCAAACTGCCCGAGTCGATGAAGGGCCAGACGATTGCCAAGCTGATGCGAATGGATCGGCAGATGCGGGAAGAAATCGAAGGATTGGTAGCGGCTGACATCGCCGCAGAACTGAATCGGCGATTGCCTCGGACATCGAAAGATATGGAGAAGTTAATCGCCAGCGGCGGAAAGCTCGGCGAAGAAATGAGTTGGGACGTCGTAGCCCGCGATTTCGTGTTGCCTGGAATGGACAGAGCCCTGGCAGGCAAAGGCGGTTAGTACCGCGACCGTTAGGGAGTGTGGACATTTGGATCATCACCGGAGTTCACGTTTTGACGATTTAACGACTTGACGACGCCATGGCGCAAGGCGATTGACAAATTCGTTTAGCAGGTTGCCGCAAAACTTGCACAATGCATTGACACATATTGGTAAATATTATATAATGCCCGTGTTCCAAAAGCACGGAGGTTCCTATGCGTGGAAAGAAAGATCGCCAGCCCAATATGTTCTACGCTTTCGATGTCGAGGACA
>WQYP01000179.1 GCA_009781185.1 Phycisphaerales bacterium
CAGACGATTGCCCCGGAAAATCAGAGCCGCGACCGTCAGGGAGCGACAGGCGTTATTTCCGCATTGTCGCACGGATCGCTCCCTGACGGTCGCGGCTCTGATCGCCCTGATTTGCCATAAAAATGGCCACACCCACGGTGATTGCCGTACTGTGGCAATCGTTCTGAGCCTCCGGTGATCTCCTAAATATTGACATTGACGCCAACTATGAACATCTGTGAAATGGGATTCCGTTGCTCACAAGGCTGGCGCGGAGCGTGACGGCAAAAACGTCCATCCGATTCTCCTCCTCCTCCGAATGGCCGAAAGAATGGAAGCATGGGCAGAATGATCTTCAGGCGTTATGACTACGCCGCTTTTTGCTGTTTTGTTTGTTATGCGATGTGCGTCCTGGTGATCCCCGTGGCCTTGGATAACATGGCCGGCGACCTCGCGTTTCCGCTGGAAGAGGGCGGCATGGGACGCGGAGGGTTCCTGCAACTCGGACGGTCGACCCTGATGGTCGTGTCGCTTTTGGCCAGCGGCGTGTTGTCGGGGATGTGGGGAAAGCGAGCGACCATTGCGATGGCGATTGGTTGTATGGGAGCGGGGATCGTCATGGCTGGGGTCGCTCCGGTGTATGGGGTTGTTTTGCTGGCGGTGTGCGTGGCGGGACTTGGGGAGGGAGTGATTGAGGGATTGGTGACGCCGTTTGTGCAGGATTTGCATCCGGCGGAATCGGGGCGTTATTTGAATTTTGCGCATTCTTTTTGGCCGGTGGGGGTGATCGCGGCGGCGATCGGGACCGGGGCGATGCTGTATTGGGGCGTGTCCTGGCGGTGGATTCTCGGAGGCGTCGGCCTGCTGGCGGTGGCGCCGGCGATGCTTTTGATCTGGCCCGATCGCCAGCATTGTTACCACGAAATCAACGAGCGATTCCATTGGCGGGAGATCTGGGCCAAAACGAAGGTCATTCTCACGCGTCGTCGGTTCTGGGTATTTTTCGCGGCCATGTTCTTCGCCGGCGGCGGAGAATTCGGCATCACCTTCTGGGCGGCGAGCTTTGTGAAGGTCGAGCATTTCGGTTCGGCCGGGGCGGGGGGCTTGGCCATCGCCCTTTTCGCCCTGGGCATGGCGATCAGCCGCATGGCCAGCGGATGGTGGGTGCATCAGAGCGGGCTCAAACGCCTCGTGATCCTCACGGGATTGGCTTCGACACTCCTTGGACTTTTGTTCCCGTGGGTAACGTCGTTGACAGGGTTGTACGTTCTACTTTTCCTGGCGGGGATGGGCTGCGCGCCGTCTTGGCCGAGCATTCAAAGTTATGCCGTCGAACGGCTGGGGGTTGGACTGGACAGCACGATGCTGTTGATTCTGTTGGCCTGCGCGGGCATTCCGGGCGGCGGCGTGTTCGCATGGCTGCTGGGGGCGGTCGGCGACTGGATCGGGCTTAGAGCGTCGCTCTACATCGTCCCGGTTTGCTTCCTGCTGATGACGCTCCTGATGGCCTGGGACGCGAAACGACAAGGCCCAAACGGAAAGTGAGTTGCACCTCGGCCAAGGGCGTCACTTCCCCTCCACTCCGAAATCTTTTTGGGTGGCGCATTTGAAATTTCCGCCGGTAGACTCCGCTAAGGATTTCATCTGCTGGGCGAACTCGTCCATGAACTTCTCATGGAATGGAGTCAATGTGCGATACTCGAGAAATGCTAACGTGTGCACCTTGATCTTGGGTTCTGTTTGAAGCTTTGCCACGGTGTCGGCAAGTTGCGGATAGAAACCCCAAGGATCGGCCAGGAAATAAATGGCGTCGGGCTTGAGGGAGAAGGATTTGGTGAATGCTTCGTCGAACGGCAGGCGATCGCCGATGGATATCGTGATCTGGGGTCTTGTCATTTGCCGGGCGAAGGCGTGTTTGATGTCGTTTGTGGCGAGTGTCAATTGCGGGTGGGCCGTCCATAGGGTTTCGCCGACCAGCATGACATTGAAACTTTGATCTGCGTCGAGCGATTGGATCGTTTGCGAAAGGTGTGCCTGCAATAATTCGTACGATCGCGTTCCCTGCAAATCGCCATCCAGGATGAATACCACCCGTCGCTCTTCGATCGGAAGCCCCATGAACTGAGCGCGTTTTTGGGAGAGGGGGGCGCATCCTGATGCCACGCATACCACGAACATCGCTGCGATGGATGAAATGACTGGGAATAAATCGGTGTTCATGAGAGGGGCCCCGGGTCGCAGATCAAACGGCAATAAGTTAGTATACGCCATCGTTAACGTTAGAAACATTGGAATTGGAGGAACTTCATGAAATCCCAGACTCTCACGGCGGCGGCAATCGGTGTGGCGGCGATGGTGGGGAGTGCGGTACCCTGCGCATACAGTCAAGCCGAGGTGGTGACCTTACGGCAGGGACAAGGGGTGGTGGTGGTGCAAGGGGGAGCTGTCACCTACGAGGTCGATACGCAGGGTATCGGGTTCATCCGATCGGTCAAAGTGGGGGACAAGACGTTGGTGGAGGGGAATAAGGAACCGCCGCTGTTTGCCAGTGTTCTGGAGAGCGCCAAGTATGATGGTTTTTCTGATTTTGCGCCCGATGCGAAAGTGATTCCGGCAACGTATCACCTGGACAAATGCACCGCGGAACAAAAGGATAATGATGTCGAGGTAGTGACCACGGGACGCCTCGATTGGACGGGTGGTGATAAGATTCTCTTCGAGATGCACACGATTCTGCATGTGGATGGTCATGTGCAGGTGACGGTGAAGGCGGGGCGTGAGGGTGTTTTCAAGGATCGTTTTCTGCGGGATTTTGGGCTGAAACTGCCGCTGGCGCTTAATGAGCGAAAGCGTGTGGTGCAGGCGAGCGATCGCGGGATACGGTTTGATACGCGATTCAAATATCAGTTTCACACAATGGTGGGATTTCTGGAAACCCCGGACTTCAACTTCTGGCAGCATTTCTGGACCGACCAGAACAGTTCGCAGGACTATCACCTGTGGCGTTCGGAGAGCCTTGCGACCAGCGGGCTGAGCGAGTTCCGCGGGCGTCAGTCGCCGGGGTGGACGACTGTTTATGATCAGCAGGGCGGAGTCTTGCTCTCTTACAAAGGCATGGTTGAACATGCGCCAAAGTCACTATATATCCATGCGACGGATCATGGCACTGGCGTCGTATACTTCCATTCGCCCACGCACCGGGCAATGGCTCTGAACGATGCGGCAGCGGGATCGCAAGTTTTCGGCATGAACCATCAGATGGACTGGATTTTCTTCAAGGGCGAGGAATTGCAGGTCAAGCCGGACCAGATGCTGGGGAAAATCTGGGGCGCGCAACTCGCCAGCGATGGTCCGGAACGTGCGGACGAGGCGTTTGACAAGATAAATCTTTTGGATGCGAAGTTGACCAGTGGCGCCGATGCGCCGCTGGTGGTGCAGGGGGTGCCGCTGCCGCAGGGGGAGGTGACGCGTTTGGATCAGGTGGCGTTGACCGAGGATGGTGGAGATGTGCCGTTGCAGACGAAGGCGCTGGCGTATTGGCCGGACGGGTCGATCAAATGGGTGCTGCTGATGTTTCCGTTGGACGCGGACAAGAATTTCACCGTGAGCGTCAGCGCGGGTCAGGGTCGGAACGTTCCGCTGGCTGTGACACTGCGGACGCCTGAGAAGCGAGCGGTGGCGCTCAAGTTTGGCAAGGATGTGAAGGCGGGCCAGACGAACTCGCCGCTGAAAGCCACTGCGGCGGGAGAGACTGTCCAAATTGACACAGGGACATTGCAACTCAGTTTAAGCAAGGGCGAGCGATGGCTCCAGGAAGCGAAACTCAACGGTCATTCGCTGCTGAAGTCCGACAGCAAGCCGATGTCGTTCACTGATTTTGTACGATTGACGGGGAACAGTTATTCGCCGAATACGCGGAACATTGAAGGCGCCGCCGACGATGGCCCGCTGGTGGTGGAGAAGGTGGAATTGCAAGAGGCGGGGCCGTTGCGGGCGGTGGTGCGGCTGGAGGGGATGACCAAGAGCAAAGAGCCGATGAAGGTGATTTTGCGACTGGAGGCTTATGCGGGGCGTAGTTATGTACGGATGTTCCATTCGGTGGAGTTTACGCAGAAGGATCCGCGGATTGTGCAGATGCGGAAGATGGGGATTCATTTGCCGATCGATCTGGCGGGTGGCGAACTCAAGGCGGTCGCCGGCGGACAGGAAGGTGTGGTAGAGATTCCTGATGCGGCGAAGAGTTCGCGTGTCGGTGTGACACAGAATACCCCCATGTATTTTGATGTGTGGGCGCAGCGTGGTAACGAGAAGTACCTGACCCCCGTGAAACAGGGGAACCGTAGCCGCGGCTGGCTCGACGCTTCCGACAGCAAGGGCGGCGTGACGGTGGTGGTGCGGAACATGTGGCAGGAGGCGCCCTCGGAAGTGGTCGTGAAATCGACCGGCGAGAATGCGGGTGTGGACATTAACCTCTGGCCGGAGAGCGGCCCGGTGATGGATGTGCGTCGGTACTCGAATTACGGCCACATGGGGCAGGGCGAATCGGCGGGCGATGCTGGAAAGGACAATGCGTTCTGGGCGGAAAAAATCTATTACGGTCGTCCGGAACGAGAGGGCTTTGCCGGGACTTCCAAGACGCACGAACTGCTCTTGTATTTTCACGGTCCGGGTGTGTCGGCGTCGTCGATCGATTCCCTCGCGGCCGATTTCCAAAGCCCCGCCCTCGTCTATGCCGGCGCCAAGTGGTATGCCGACGATACCAAAGTCCTGCTGCCCACGCTGCTGCCCGGCGATTCGCAACGCCCGATGGCGACCGCGAACATCGACCGCGGCGCAGAGTTCCTGCTCTTTCATCAAAAATATTGGAATTGGTATGGCTTCTGGGATCATGGCGATATTGGACACATGTTTAAACGTGGCTATGGCTCGTACATCCCGGGCAAAACTCTGGAAAACCTGCTCAAAATGACGCCGAAGGAGCGCCAGTCGCTCAAAAACGCAGCCCTTAAGGCGATTCACGATTACTGGCCGCAGCACGATTGGGCCTACGATAACGGCCGTTGGGGCTGGAGCAACACCGAAGGACTCACCGGCCTGTTCATGCAACTGGCCTATCTGCGGACCGGCCAGCGCGACCTCTATTTCTTCAGCGAAGCGGCGGCTCGACAGGCTCGCGATGTCGTCATGCGACACAACGGCGGCTATTTCGGCTACGGCACACGACACGGCGTACAACACTGGTCCGACGGAAACCACGAACAACGCCAAACCATCAACGGCGAATTCCGCTATAACTACCTCCTGAGCGGCGATATGCGCTCAGCGGAATTCGCTCAGGACCTCACAGACCATTTCTACATGGTCGCGCCAGCCAATGCCAGTGCGGATCACAGCGCAAGGTTGTACGGGCTGCTCTTCGCCTGGGAACGAACGCATGACGCCAAATACGCGGAAACGCTGAAAAATTACGTTCACACGTTGTGTCAGCACGAAGGAATCGAAACCTCCTGCGTCGTGATTTTCCCCGAGGGCAAACGATCCGACGGGGCCGGCCTCGAAAAGAAAGGCCTCAACAACGGTGACATGTTCTTCCAGTATTTCGGCGCCATGCACGCCTTGCTGGAATATTACGAGTTGACGCACGATGAGACGCTGCGGCAATCCATGCTGCAATTTGCGAGCAAAACCGACAGCGACATCGTCGGCGGAAAAGTGTCGCCGGTACTCGCGCAGGGCTTTGCCGCGCGTTATGCCGACAACAAGGACGAAGCACGCAAGAAACTCGCTGAGTGTCTGACCGCCAACAAAGGGATGATAGCCCTGACCTACGGCGCCTGGCCGCAGGATCGGACGCATTGGACTGGTCCCTCCGCCCCGGTCACGCATTATCCCGTCACCATGTTCTGGCTGAATGCTGAAGGCTATGTCATGGGCGCCTTCGACAAGGAACCGCCGCTGAACCCCGATCAACTGAAATTACTTCTGCAAATGGGCCAATACTTCGGCCCGTTGGAAAAAGGCCAACCAACAGTTCAGATTCCGGTGCAACGTGAAAGCTGGCAAAACGAGTTCGACGATCCGGCGATCAAAAGCTATACAACGCCCAAACGATCGCTCGAACCGTAAACGCCCAGCGCCTGGGCCATCCGAGCTTCAGAAACGCATCGCTCGTCTCGGCTAGAGCGTTCTCAATTCAAGTGTAGCGTGAGCCCCGCATGGTAATGCGGGGCTTGGCTTACGGCATGTGGCGACCCCCGCTACGTTTGAATTGAGAATGCTCTAGCCGACGCCTTGGACGGTGCCGGGCGTTTCGGTTTTGGGGCGGGTCTTCCAGCGGCGGTGGATCCAGAGATATTGACTGGGATCGTCGCGGACGAAATCTTCGATCGCCTTGGTGTAGCGGGCGGTCACGTAATGGAGTTCGTCGGTGTAGTGGTCGCGGGGGAAACGTTGCCAGTCTTCGGGGTAGATGATGTCTTGGACGCCGACGTCGAATTCGAAGCGGTCATTGCGGCGGCGGGCGTAGCCGATCAGGATGGGCACGTTGTGTTGGATGGCGAGCAGCCCGATCGATTTGTAGGTGCTGGCAAGTCGGCCGAAGAAGGGAACGAAGAGGCCTTTGGGACCGGCGTTCTGGTCGGCGATGAAGCCTAAAACGCCTTTTTTTTCGAGCACGTCGAGGGCGGTGGTGGTCACGCCACGTTTGGAGAGAATGATCTGGCCGCGGTTTTCGCGGACGTCCAGCAGCCAGGAGTCGATCAGGGGATTGTCGATGGGACGTGCAATGGAGTAGGTTTCGAAGCCGAGGGTGGCCAGGGCGTAGCCAAGGATTTCCCAGTTGCCGTAGTGGGCGGTGAGCATGATGCAGCCGCGGCCGCGGATCATCAAGCGAAGCGAATCAGCAATATTTTTCGGCGGCGGGGCGGGCAGGGGGAGACGAGGGTTGAAGTGAACGTAGTGGTGCCAGGTCTCGATGTGGATCATGCGGGTGGTGAAGAGGATGTCCATGACCAGTCCGATGAAGTGCTGCATGGAGCGTTCAGCGATCTCCTTGAGCTCATCTTCTTTTTTTCCCGGGAAGCTGGCGCGGAGGTTCTCGAGAGCTCGTTTGCGATGCTTTTTGTCGATGTGGTACATGAGGCTTCCGACGGCGCGAGCGGTACCAAGATTAGCATTAACGGGAAATAGTCCCATGAGAGCGGCAGCGGTGCGAGCGCCGACATACTGCGAGAAATTGACGAGCGGTCCTGATTGTCCCATGCGTGGATTTTACCACGAAGACGCGAAGCACACGAAAAAGAATAAAAATTAAAAATCGGAGCATTTTTCACTCGACCGTAGCGTTTTGGAGCCCCGCATGGCAATGCGGGGCTTTGGCTCTCGCTTCCTGCGCATGTCATCACGCCACGACCACATGAAAAATGCTCTAAAAGTCAAATGCGGTTGCCTTGGTCTTCGCGGCTACACCGCCGTCAACTGGTCGTCGGGAAACGCCATCGAGTTAATGAGCGACGTGGACCTTGGCATCAACAAACCGCTGCTCAATCAGTACGAAAACCCCGCCTCCGAAACCATCGCCCCCGCCAACGTAATCTTCAAAGACGCAGGCCTTGACGTGACCAGTCGCTTCGACATGCGCTGCATCCAACATAACGTAACGGCAAGTCGCCATCACGCCTTTTTGCGAGAAGGCTGGACGATTTACGCCTGCAATACGCAGAGCAACCAGCGTGTCTGCCTCGGCTTCATCCCCGCCGAGAATCAGCTACGCCAGTTGACGGACATACCGCTCGCCGATGGCGTTTACGAAATCGAAATTGTCGCGTCACATGCCTTTTGGGATTCTGCACGGTCGCGCCAGCGTCTCACGCTGATTACCGGGAAGACAGTGCCACTGCTCGGTCTGCCGTCGATCCAGAATCTCCACCGCGAACTCACCCACTTCACCTCCGTCATCCGCTGGTCCGTCGCCGCCGACGCCATCGCCAACGATCTGCAATTCGGCATCTGGTTCGGCCCAACCTCCCCCGTGGACACCGCCCGCGAGCCGGATCAGGTCATTCCACTGTTGCCCGGCGTCGGCAATTACCAACTCACCCGCTTCCAAACCGCCTCGGAATACGTCGCCGTTGCCGTCCTGGGCGCATCGGATCGCGGCCCTGTTGCCGAGTTGTCTCTGCCGTGGGAAACGATGCCTCCCGCCAGCCCGCGAGAACAGTTAGCGGTACCATGATCGCCATTGCGTCATCCTAAAACTTTCAGCTATTTAATTGAATCACTCATGTGCATTATTCGGAATCTGCGGGCGAAGCCGTTCGTAGTCGGGGTTCGGCTGTGGAATCTTTGCCGTAACATCTTTCTGCCACGCTTGCAGCAGAGCA
>WQYP01000180.1 GCA_009781185.1 Phycisphaerales bacterium
GCTTTTCAGTCTATGAAGTACCTTTGCTTGCGTCAAGATGGGGTGGGGGGGGCGGTGTGGGGTTGGGGTCAGGGCGAACGCCGTTCGTTTTAAGGTCACAAACCTCCCATCGCCCCAGGGCGATTGCCGTTCGTGTGAACCATTCAGTTTTGTGGAGCGTATCGCCTCGATGCTGGCGGATCAACCGGCGGCGTTTGAGGCGGCGGCGGAAAGGTTGCGGCGTTGCGGTTAATATCGGCCTTTCCGCCGGGCTGTCGAAAATGAGCGCACTATCGCTGCTCGCGGCGATTTACAGTGCCAATTTACAGTGCCACGTTCAAAATTTACAGTGCCACGCCGCCTGTGGCACTGTAAATGGCACTGTAATTTTTTTTATGGCACTGTAAATTTTGTGGTGCCACGGCGCTTTTGGCGGCGTTGATCGCGGTTCTGTTAGCCTGTGGTATTCGAGGCTTTGGTGGCGAGGTTGTTTTGCTGTGGCGGAGTTTGCAGGCGATAGCGGCCTGTTTTCGCCGGGCCGTCGAAAATTATCGCACCCTCGGCTTTCAGGGCTTCAATATCACGTTTCACGGTGCGGAGGGAGCAGCCGATGGCGTTGGCGATAGCTGGGGCTTTTGTGTTCGTGCCCAGGCGGATTTGCTCGATGATCTGGCCACGGCGATTTGCAGTGCCATCGTCGTCGTTTACAGTGCCATTTACAGGGCCATTTGCAGTGCCATGATGGATATTTACAGTGCCACGGTCGGCGTGGCACTGTAAATGGCACTGTAAATTTTTTTGTGGTGCCACGGCGTTTTCATTTTCACCGGCGGTTTTGGTTTCGATCCAGTCGGCGAGCCGATAACCTTGTCCGCCGCTTCGAATCACGTCCTGCCGCCCAACGGTAACGTCCAGTTCATCCTGCATGAGCGTTGTCACGTTTGTGCGAAAATCTCGGATGGCTCCGGCGACTCCGTTCTGGCCGCCCCTGCATTTGACGAGTTTCGCGAGTTCGCTGCCTTCGTAGGCGATGTATTTGCCGTTGTCTCGCTTTTTCCGCAGGGTGTCGAGGATTCGCCAGATCAGATTAGCGCGACCGCTGCTGGCGACGATGCGGATGCCGCAGAGTTCCACGGTTTTCGGGAAGAACGTCATGGTGCCGCCGTCGAACTGCTTTGGAGCGGTGAGGGGAAGTGGCGAGCGACGATCCTGCTTTCGGCCAAGGGCGTCGAGGATGGCGCGGTCCAGGGCACCATCCTTGAACGGCTTGTTCACGAAGTCCACTGCACCTTTTTTCATCAGACGCACGGCAAGTTTTGGGCCGTCGCTGCCGTGGTCGGTCATGACGATGATCGGCGTGTGACGCATGTGCGACGAGGCGCGAATCTGGTCCAGTAGGTTGATACCATTCTGGACGCGGGAAAGGCCGCTGCCTTGCCGGATCGGAATTTCCAATTCCAGCAGGACATAATCGTACCCGTTGGTCTCGATTCGTTGGCGGGCGGTCTCCTGATCGCTCGCGAAGTCGTGGCCGTGCTCCAAAGATGCGAGAATGTCTGCGACTTCCTGCGCAATCGTCGGATCGTCTTCGATAACAAGTGCTTTGTGATTCATTCGTAGCTCTCCATGCTTTGCGTCCGCGACAGCGTGACGCACTCCATCAAAATTCAGAACGTCTCCGTGGGCGAAAACAATTCGCCCGCGAGGGGTAATTCCAATGTTCCAATTGTTAAGGGAATCGCCAGCAATAGAGAGGGGGAAGTGTTGCAACCTCTATGCTTGCGTGTATGTAGACTGGTGGTGAGAAAATTTTCCACATGGGTATGCCCACCTCTCACGGTAGAACTGGCCGTCTGCGTTGACGGCCAGCCGTGTCCTTCTCGCTGTGGCGATGTTACGCCCGATCCTTTGATCCAACTTCGTTATAACGGCATAAAGTTCTCCTATAAAAGTGGAGGAACCCCTCCGGCGAAGCCGGAGGCTAACAAGTCACGCTAGTTTTTGATCTGCTGCGAATCGTAACCTTCCACTACGCCAAAGAGCTTCAGCGTCCACACCGACCGCCCCAAGGACTAACGGAGGTCAGACAACAATCACCACGACAGATACTTCGGATTCTTCTTGACAAAATTCTCGTACTCCTGCGCCCGTCCATTCACCAGCTTCAGCCACTCTTCCCGCGTGATAAACGGATTCCCGTCCGCTCTCGCTTCGTTGAATACCTGATGCGGATGGCCGCCCAAATATAAATCGAACTCCATTTTCCGGAACTTTTCCACCGTTGCGCGATAGTCCGCGCACACGCCTGGATACCCCAGCCGCTCAAGGTCCACCACATTGGCCTTAAAGCCCGTCGAATCCCCCCCAAAGCAGACCCGGCACGGCCCCCCCCCCCCCTTTGGCCCATCTACCGTCGCCAGATAAACCACCGACCCCGGCGACTGGCCCGGAGTGTACACGGTCTTAAACGACACGCCGCCGACCGTCACCACATCGCCATCTTTCAATCGCCGCGTCACTTTCACGCCCGGATATCCCACGCGATCCTTCCATTTTCCCGCCTCCACCGTATCGGCGTCTCTCTCATGCACCATCACTTCCGCCTTGGGTGCCAGCTTCAGCAGCCGCGATACCCCACCGGCATGATCGAAATGAAAATGCGTCAGCAGGATCACTTTGATCTTCGCCGGGTCCAGCCCTAACGACCGGATATTGTTCGCCAGCAAATCTTCATACATGTCGAACCCTGTATCCACCACCACCAACCCCTCCTTCGTCTCCACGACATACGCACAGACATTCACCGACCCAATCGAGCTGATCGGCCCATAAACCCTCTCCGCAGGCGGATTCGCCCGCTCATGCCCTGATGCGTCCTTGTAAGGCAGGAACCGAAACGCCGTCTGAAAACCCGCATCACCACGAGCAGCCTCACGGAAGTGGGAGCAACCAGCGCCAAAGAGAACGGTGAAGCAGGCAACGACCGAAATGGCGGCAACGACCGAAAAATGATGATTCATGGGATAAACACCTCTTGACTGAATGAACGATATCATGGGAAAAAGAAATAATTTCATTGCAAAAACGATAGCAGGACGTTGCGATTATCTCAAGCCTGTTGCCAAAACCACGCCTGACAAGAAAAAGCCCAGGGACTGGGGGGCAGCCCCTGGGCTTAAATAGTACGGTAAGGATATTACTGGGGCGGGATGTCATCGACGTTATTGCCGCCAACTTTCCACTCTTTGCCGATGGTCTGCGGCAGCTTCTCGTCCGGACCCCACTTGCGGGCATTCGGACTCACACCCGCGTTGGGCGGAGCCTTGCCGTTGTTGGCGGGATCAGGCAACGCAATCCTTATGTCAAACGGCTTGAACTCGTAACCGTCAAGCACCTGCACTTCGCTGGTGCCCATTGCGCCCTTCCCGCGACTGGGAACAACCTTGAACTTCACATAACGAGCGTTCACGGCATCCTTGAGCGCAAGGGTATGGTTGTAAGCCTTGAAGGTTTCATCGTCCGGCCACATGAAGTTTTCCGGGACATCCTTCCAGCGGAGGTTGAAGTCGAAGTTGCCGGCGGAAGTGAAGTTCTGACCGTCCAGACTGGTGAGCACTTCGACCTTGTCCTTGACTTCGCCCTTGATGGCGTCCTGGGCGGGGAAGCCGAAAAGATGGAAGCGGAACGCTTTGCACGCCTGCGCTTCGCCGAGGTCCACGGTGATGTCAAAGGGATCGCGCCACATGGCACCGTCGCGGTAGTTTTTGCCGCCGTTGTAGTTCGAGCCGACGAACGTATCGGTCAACCGCTTGCCGCTGTCGTCATGGGACCCCCAGACTTCCCCTTTAGGCAACGGCTTGACGCTAACGGTGTAAGGCTTGTGGGCGGCAAGGTTCTTGCCATAAGTCGCCCATACTCCGGTCCACTTCTCGCCGCCGACATCCTTATCGTCGGAGTAACCATATTTCACATTTTGGCGTGAGCCTTTGAGGTTCACCGTCAGCGAATCGACGACCGGGTGATCCACACCGCCGACGTTGATGGTGTAGGTCGCCGGGAGTTTATCGACCAGTTGCGTGTGCGAACGTTTCACCAGCGAGTAATCCTGCTGACGTTCCGACCAGTTAAAGGTAACTTCGACGGGTTCTTTGGACGGAGCAGCCAGTTTGTGGTTGACTTCCATGTGGACAGCGTAAAGCGAACATTGCGTTTCGTTGCCCTTCCCTGAACGCGGGCCGTTGATGGAGTATTTCAGCAGCACGGATTTTGTGCCAGCGGGAACGTCGGTGATCGTTTCGTAATGGATTTTATCCCACGGAGTGCTGTTGTCGGTAAAGGTATAGGCTTTGATCCAATTCTTTCCGCCGTCGAAGGAGTGCAGGAATTGGATGCTGCAATTCGGTAGTCGGAGGTACATGCGAGCGCCGTAAGTGAAGGACGTGATGTCCTGGGGCGCGTCGATTTTGTAGATCATGTACCCTTCTTTGCCGTTCTCTTCGCAGTAGAGCGAGCCTTTCCACGCCTTGAAGTCATTGACGAAAGCAAGATTGCCTTCCTCGAAGACGTGCTCTTTGTACTTTCCGCCTCGGAGTTCCGGCCAGAGGAAGATGGTTCCTGTTTGTTCGCCGTTGCCGACGTAGACGGTATTTTTGCCGATTTTGAGCATCGGCTGCGTCTTGCCGTTGACCTGGGTGATGGTGTTGAAGTCGATGGCTTGCAGCGAAGTCCCCCCCCCTCCCGCCTCAAAACCGACCTTGACGAGGACTTCGTAGGAACCACTGACTTCTTCGATGAGTTTGACATCTTTGATGTCGCCTTCGAGCTGCTTCCACCGTATACCGTTGTTGGTGGAGATGGCAAGCGATGCGTTGCCGGTGGCTTGTGCTTTGATTTTGAGCGATGTGATAACGTTTGCGCCTTCGACTTTGAAGATCGCAAAGCCGGGTTTGGCGGCATCGGTCAACGCCAGGCCATTGGCGCCGGCGGTGATGTTTTCAGACTGATGCACCGATCCCGCAAAGTTGGCGGCATCGAGAACCGGTGTCCATGAACGTTCGCCGTTGCCGCGAATGCGGTAGCGTGGTTGACCCGCTTCAGGGTCTTTGCCGGAGAGAGTTTGGTTGATCCCGAAGTTGGGAGTGAAGTATGCCGGGTCTGCCTTGAAGTCGGGTCTGCTCTCAACTTGAAGCACGGCATTGGGCGAATCGGCATCCCGACGGCTGTAATACCGCGTGTAGACCTCGCCATCACGCAGATTCAAACTGTAACGATGCCCGCGGTTATGCATGTACGCGGTCCAGCCGTATCCGAGGAAATTCGGTCTGAAGCTGTCCTGGGCGAGGTGCTTGAGGTCACGTTCGTTGTCGCCGCCTTCCAGGTAGCCATTGGGGCCTGTACCGTTCAGGCATCTGTACATGCCGATGTAACCGGGCACTTCCTTGCCGTCGGTTTCCGGGCCTTTGCCCATGCGCCCGATGTCGGGAATCCCGGCGACGGTCACGCCGTCCTCCAAGGCGTAGTGGACCGACAGCGAATTGTCGTAGTGGTGGAACCGGCCATCGTACCAGACATCCGGCACGGTATGCAGGCTGATGTTCCAACCGCGACAGGGATAATTCATGTAGTTCCACACCGAACACTTGAGCCCCGTGATCGTCGAGCACATCAGGAACCCGTAATCGTTGTACTGGCGGATCGGATCGGTCAGCTCAAAGCCGTGGAGCACCATTGGGGAGGTCTGGCGGCGGGCGATGTGATCCCAGTAAAACAGGGCGTACATCTTCTCTTTGTCGGTCGGCCACTTGCTGGTGATCGAGTGGACCATCGACTCCATATCCGAATAGTCCGGATTGGCGTCGGTGACGACCTTGACGTTGGCAAGTTGGGCGTGCGCTGCCCCCCCCCCAACCGCAACCGCCATCGCGACGGCTGCTCCGAGCAGGAAAGAAAAATGCTTCATGGAACTCCTCAAGAGAAAAAGAAATAACTTCGTTGCAAAACAATAGCAGAACGATTTTTGGAAAAAAGCCTTGGGAGTGCAATCCCAAGGCTTCACGCAGATTCAAACCGATTGAAAAACGTACAGCGGCTTGATTTTATTTCCGACGCCGAGCCAGCAGGCCCATCGCGCCAAGGCCCAGCAGTGCGAGACTGGTGGGTTCAGGGACCGAACCGCCGCCGGTGAAGCTCAAGGTGATTTTACTGCCGTTGGCCGTGATTGAAACGTTTTCGATATCGCCGAAGCCGCTGAGGGAGAAGTATGACGCGACATCGCCGACGAGGAGGTTGGAGTCGCTGTACGTGAAGATGTCGTAGGAGTAGGGTTGGCCTTCTGCGAAACTGCCGCTGGCGGCATTGAGCGTGACTGGGCCGTCGAAGCTCAGCATGTCAACCACGACGATCCGATCGCTATTGCCACTTGTGCCAAAGTCATAATCGAGGATAGCGCCGCCGTTCAAGGTCAGGTCGCCCAAGGTCAGGATACCATCCGGAGCGAGGAAGCTATCAGTATCGGCCAAAACCGAACTGGCGACGGTCCCGCCGCCGGCGAGGGTGCCACCGTCGTTGATGACAACACCATGAGCACTGGTGAGTTTGCCGGTAACGCGAAGCGTACCGCCATTGATGGTCGTGACGCCGGTATCGGTCACGCTGATGCCGTTGACCAAAGTGACCGTACTGGTGTTGCATGTGGTATCACCGCTGATGACGAGCAAGCCGTCGTTGACGATCGTGTTACCGGCATAAGTGTTGGTGCCGCTGAGGATGAGGGTTCCACTGTCGTTCTTAGTGATATTGATGGAGTTGGAGGTGCCGTTGTTCGTGATGTTGCCGCCGAGGGTGAGGACTCCGCTGCCGACCTTGGTGATGTTGAAGTTCGCGTTGTTGCCGCCGTAGCATGCAATTGTACCGGTGAATGTACCGGATTGGATGGAAAGGTTGCTATTGCCGGCGTTGGCACCGGCGGAGCTGCTGGCACCGCGAGAGATGACGGCGTTGTCACCGCCGATCAGATTACCAATGGCAGAGTCGGAGCTGTAGTTGACCATGTTGACGAACAGTTTACTCGCACCCTCAAAGGTGACATCGCCGGGGATGTTGCCACCGCTGCCTAAAGCAAGTATGGCTCCATCGCGGATGATGGTACCGCCGGTGTAGGTGTTACCGCCGTTGAGAACAGCACCAGCACCCATTGTACCTTGACCAGTTACTGTAGCGGTAGGACATGCTTCAACGATGAGTCCGCCGCTAAAGGAGGCTTTTTGTATCGCGACGGCCTGATTGCCCTTTATGGTCAAGCCACCTGAACCGGTGACGCCGTTATTGGCGAGCATGAAAGTGCCGGAAGAACCACCGTATGCACCGTTTGCATCGATGGTCACACCGCCAGAGATATTAATTGTCAGATTTTGTCCCACACAGGAGTAAGCCGTGCCAGTTATTTCCAAAGTACTGCGGGTCAGGTTATACGTACCGCCATTACCAAAGCAATAGGCACCAGTGGAAGACGCGAATCGGACCGTGGAATCGGTGACGCTAAGGGTCCCGGCGCGGAGAGCGCCATCGCCTGTCAGAATCAAAAAAGCGTTGTTCGTCACAGTGAGATTGCCAGCGGGCAACAAGGAGTTGATGGTGGCGGTGCCAGAATTATTGATGCCATTACCTGAACCTGTGATGGTCAGTCCGCTGGGGAAGCTGATGGTATCGTTCATGGTGACGTTTGCGTTGGCGTTGAAGGTAATTCCGCCGAGGGTGATCGTGCTGCCCGTGTTGGCCGTGACGGTGTTGGCGGCATTGAACACGGCCACGCTGCTGGCAGTATTGTCCCAAAAATCGCCCTCCCAGTTCTTAGCACCCCAATCGTTGTTGCCACCGTCCCAGATGACGCCAGCGGAAGCCGCGCTGGCCAGACCCAAACTTGCGATTGTCGCCAGAATCGCCATGTGAATTCGTTTTGTCATAACCTGTCCTCCGAGTCATAGAGTCAAATAAAAAAGCAAAGAGTGCGAGAGAACACTCCAACGGCGGCGAATACGCCGCACGGAGGAGTCTCTCTCTCACTCTCTGCTTACCATTCGCCGGATTCACAGGCACCGGCAAAGGCCTTTAACGTTTTAGCAGCACAGGCATTTTGCCTGTGGCGCATGGGCGAAACGCTCATGCCACAAAAAAACACGGGCAAAAAACGCCCGTGTGACGCACCTCTGTAAATTCAAACAACGATTCAAAATGTTAAGATAGGGGGGGGGGGGGCTGGGGAATTTTGGGGGGACAAAGCGGGCAAAACCCCCCGGGTTTATCCGGGGGGGGAAGGAAAACCCCGGGAAATTTCCCCCC
>WQYP01000181.1 GCA_009781185.1 Phycisphaerales bacterium
CAAGATCGACCGCCTGATCCGCCTGAGTCATCAGCCGAACCTGATCGGAGCCGACGCTTTGGCCTGGGCCGGCGAGCTGGCCGACAAACCTTACCAGCAACTCGTCGACGCCGGCGTTCTGCCACCCCGCGAAGCCCCCGCCTCCCCCGCGGCCGTCGCCGCGATCCCGCTGGATACCTTCCTGACTGAAGTCGCCAATAGGATACA
Organism: Phycisphaerales bacterium; assembly: GCA_009781185.1. Taxonomy (GTDB): domain Bacteria; phylum Planctomycetota; class Phycisphaerae; order WQYP01; family WQYP01; genus WQYP01. The sequence goes on from WQYP01000181.1 coordinate 208, forward strand.
GGCAAATTCGAAGGAATCGACCCACACGTCCTATGGCCACACGTACCGATGCCTGCGAATGTTCTTCGGCAAAGGCCGCGACATCCGCACCATCACCGCCAGGGACGCCGATGCCTACCACGCCTGGCTCGCCACCCATGACTTCGCCAGGCCACCCGCACTCGGACAAGAGAAGCGGGAAAAGAAGATGCTGGCACACGCGACCATCGCACGTCGCATGACCTGTGCTCGCCACACGTTCAACCGAGCGATCCGCTGGAAGTACATCGAGACCAACCCTTTCGCCGGGATCCGTGCCGGCAAACAGACCAACCCCGCCCGCCAAGCCTACGTGCCCCGCGAACACGTCCAGAAGGTCATCGACGCCATCAGCGACCACGAATTCCGCCTCATGATCGCTCTCTCCCGCTACGGCGGCCTGCGCTGCCCCTCTGAACACCTCGCCCTGACATGGGATGACGTGTATTGGGGCGGCGGCATCGATGACGCCACTGGCAAGGAAGAACCTGGCCGTATCACCATCCACAGCCCCAAAACCGCTCACCACGCCCACAGCGAATCCCGCACCATCCCCCTCTTCAAAGAACTACGCCCCTACCTCCAGGACGTCTTCGACCAAGCCCCCCCCGGAACCCTCCACGTCATCACCACTTGGCGATCCGCCAAGAAGAACCTCCGCACCCGCCTCCTCAAAACTATCCAGCGCGTCGGTCTGCCCCCCTGGCCAAAGCTGTTCCACAACCTCCGTGCGAGCTGCGAAACCGACCTGGTTAAAGAATATCCCCTCGTGACCGTCGCCGCCTGGATCGGCCACAACCCCGCAATCATGGTCCAGCACTACTTGATGAACCCTGACCGCGACGCTGACTTCGCCCGTGCATCGGGATCGAAGATGGCGGAACCAAAAGAATCTATCGAAGTGAATATGACGCGCAATCCGACGCGCGTAGTTGCAGGAAGTAGGGCGGAGTTAGGATCGGAGGGAGAAGAGGAAACAGCAAAAACGGCATCAGGAACGCGGAAACAGGGGGTGATGATGGGGACTCAATGGGCGATGAGGGGCTCGAACCCCCGACATCCGCGGTGTAAACACGGCGCTCTAACCAACTGAGCTAATCGCCCCTTTTGTCTATGTGTGACTAGTATATGCGTTATCAGGGCGGCGTCTACAATCTACGGGCACAGGGTCATCGCATTTGATCGGATGTGCAGAATTGCTGCATCCGGCTCTTCGGTTTATGAATTCACCCGTGCATTCCATGAAAGCCTTTGGCGTTCGAAGCTTGGCGATCCCTCGCAAGGCTCATTCACGGGTCAATTCACAGGTTCGTATATCTTGACATCGAGGATTCGAGTGCCCCAACTTTTGGCGGTCTGGAAATTTGGGAGCAGTACATCAAGTCGGTGCCCCTTGATTTTGCCGCCGGTGTCGAGGACGGGGACCGCCGCGCCGTCGCCGTAGCCGGGGACCACGACTAGGGAGTGCATCGGGATAAGTCGCGGGTCTGCGGCGACGAGGTTGCCGCCATTGGTTTTGACTGAAAAGCCTGTCGCGGTCGTCGTGCCGGGATAGGGATAGCAGCAGCGAGGATCGGGCGCGTAAGCGGTAACTCGGAGCCGCAAGGTGCGGACGTGGCGATACTGTTGGCCCTTGTAATGAATGACATCAGACGCGGAGAGCGGTTTGGGGACAGGAGGAGAAGGGGGAGGAGCAATCGTGGCGAGCGGCGAAGTGGGTTGCATAGGTGGAGGGGGAGGAAGAATCAGCGTGACAGGTGCGGGTGGTTCGTCCTGAACGGGCAGCGGCGTGGTGAAGGGCTGTGCGGAAGAGGAGGCTGTCTCGGACGTGGATGCCGCGGCAAGGAACGGAACGCCACGGAAGTTCAAAATGCCCGCGAGGCAAAGACATCCTACCACGAGGATGCCCATGAACATGCCCAGTTCCCGCTGTTCGCCTTTGGTTAAACCACGCGATCGGCGCATCAAGTCGTCTCCGGCCAGCCAACGGCACCTTCCATAAATGCTTCCACAGAAGCTGTTTATGAAAGGACCACATGCTATTTTAGGGTTCCATCCCTGGACGGCCCCCCCCGTCCCCACGTCCCTGCGCGATCAGATCATTCCGTGACCTCGTTCGCGTCCTCGAAAGTCGATGAAGTTCGACTTCCAAGTCCCAACTGTACCCCATCATTTGCTACTGTCCAGACTGATTTCGAAAAAAAAAGTTGGTGAAAATCTGCAAAAATCGTCACTGCGACACAATATTTTCGGACAATGAGGGAAGGCTGAGGAGGATCAGTGCTGCCTAACTGTTGCGGTATCAATAGGTTAGCGGTTAGCGTTGCAGGTGATGGCGGATGTTGTGGAGAGAAGCGAAGATGCGGTCTCGCATAGGAGTATCTACCCGTACGCTGCCGAAACGGATGTCGTAAAAGGCTCGCACCAGCCAGCGGGCGTCGCTCAGGGCGCTGCCTAAGGGGATCGCGAGTTGCTCGATGTATTCACGCGGAGTCTGCTCCAAACGCTTCTTTTGTCCGGTTTTGTCTAAAATTCGGAGCAATTCGTCGAAAAATATCAGGTCATAAGCGAGTTTTTTCTGCGTTTTTCGATCAACAGTCTTCAGGATCATGGGGAGGTAACTGGAGCGGCGGCGGCGGATGCGATGGGTCAGGAAAACGCTCAGTGCGATGGTGCCGGTGATGGCGAGGTAGATGTAGATCCGCATGAAGGGAGAAGAGTTGGTGCCGATGAGCAGTTCTCGCAGGCCGGCGGCACCATCGGTGGCGGCGGTGCGAGTCCAGTCGGCGAGCCAGTCGAAGAAGCTGGAGATGGTGGAGAAGAGGTATTTGCGGGAGGTGTTGTCGAAGGCGACGACGGTGGAGAGCCAGGCTTTTTGGAGGAGCTGGGATATTTCCTGGAACCAGCGAGTGAGGGAGGCGGTTTTGAGAGTGCTGCCGGAGGCAGGGGAGGGGTCGAAGATGGACCAGCCGCGATCGGGGATGAAGACTTCGACCCAGGCGTGTGCGTCTTTTTCGCGGACGAGGTAGAAGCCGCCGATGGAGTTGAATTCCCCGCCGTGGTAGCCGGTGGCCATGCGGGCGTTGATGCCCACAGCGCGGCACATCATGACCATCGCGCCGGCGAAGCATTCGCAGTGCCCGCCGATGGACTTGCGATTGAAAAGGAAATCTTCCAGCGGATCGATGCTTGTATCAATGACGTCGTATTGTAGTGTATAAGGGTAATTGGTTTGCAGATAATCCTGGAATTTTTTGGCGAGCATGCCGACGTTTTCTTCCTTGAGCGGTTCGTCGGGTGATGATGAGAGCAGACTGCCGGCGAGGGATTTGGCGAGTTCCGCGATTTTGTCGGGGACGCGGTAGTAGGTACGGATTTCGCCGTCGATGTTGCGTCTTTCGCCGAGGCTGCCCGGCGTGACGAAGGGGCAATCGTGGAACATGGCGGCTCGGACGGTGAGGGGAGAGGTCACCTGGTACGTGAGCGGTCGAACCGACCTGGGCGCACTGAGAAGATACTGCCGATCCCAGAAAATCACGGAGGAAAGCTGATCGGAGGCGAAAGTCAGAGGCGGCCCACCACCGATCGTGTAAAGCATGTTGCTCGTGGTACGATTTCGTAGCGTGTAGGTCTGAAGGATCACGGCGCCGGTGTTGGCGGGGTTGGGGGGAGGGGCAGTGAGTGTGGTGGGTTGGCCGGGGACGAGGGGATGATCGGCGACCGAGGCGCGTGGGCCACTGGTGGACGAGACCCATTGATGGAGGGAGTTGTAGGTGTCGAGGACGGTACCGCGGAAGTAGGGGTCGTAGCTTTCCGAGCCGAGGTTGACACGGCTCTGGTCGGGCAAGACTTCTTCGAGTTTGACTTCCATGGCCAGAGCATCGGAGAGCTGGATACTGACGTGGTTTCGCATGGCGACCTGGTCGGAGAAGCCGGTGGTGGTGGAGTGGTCGGACCAACTGATCCGCCAGTCGCGGGAAGAGGATCGCGGGAACGCAAGGAAGACGGCGGTGGCGATGGCGACGAGCAGGCCGGCGGACCAGAAGGCGATGAAGCGGAAATCTTTTGAAACTTTTGATTTTTGATTTTTGATTTTTGATTTTGGGAGAGGATCGTCCATGAGGATTGCGGCATGCTGCGTTTCGCTACGGAGGTGAAAGAGTAGGATGACGTAGAAGCCCAGGGCGAGGTAAATGGCCAGGAGAATCGCGTAGAGCAATGAAGCGTTGGCGACGATGGCGCCGGCGGCCATGAGCATGAGGGAGAGGGTGAGAATCTGGGCGTAATCGCGGTTGGATTTGCGTTCGAAGAGTTTACAGATGAGAATGGCTGCCATGAAGTGGCCAAGGGCCATGAGAATGTTGGCCTGGCGGATGTCGTGGCTCTCGGGGGCAATGAGGAGTTCGTAGGCAACTCCGACGCCTGCAGCCAGCACGCCGAGGTTGATGAGGGGACGCGGCAGCGGTTTACCGCCCCCACCACTCTTCCTTTCGACGAGCCACCACGAAAGGGCCGTGGCCGCGGCGCCGATGAAAAAGAGCGGGAAGTTGGCATCGGCGTAGGCGAACGCGGAAAACGCGATGAAAATGAGCAGATAGGCCAGCGGCAGAAAACGATTGAGATAAGGAAGTTGAATGGCGGCGGCGGGCATGAGAAACTCAAAAAATCGGGTGATCTGGTGATTTAGTGACCTGGTGATTGGAGGGTTGCAATCACCCAATCATAGATCACTCCATTAAATCACCAGATTACCAGCTTACCAAATCCATAACCTCTCTGTGTCCTTGTGGCTAATTTTTACAGGAGCCCTTCAGTTGACCTGAGGCAGGTTTTTGATATAAGAAAGAACAAGGAACCAAGGAGATACGAATATGAAGTCAAGTGTCGCGGAATTCATTGGAACGTTTTGGCTGGTGTTGGGAGGTTGCGGCAGCGCCGTGCTGGCTTGTGGCCTCCCGGGCGTGGGTATTGGCTATCTAGGCGTTTCTCTCGCCTTCGGGTTGACGGTTCTGACGATGGCGTATGCCATTGGTCATGTTTCAGGCTGCCACCTGAATCCTGCGGTCTCGATTGGCCTGTGTGCCGGTGGACGGTTCCCCGCCAGTAAGTTGGTTCCGTACATTGTGGCGCAGGTTCTCGGCGCGATCGCGGCGGGTGGTGTCCTTTACCTGATCGCCAGCGGCGTGGCCGATTTTAAGCTCGGTGGTTTTGCCTGCAACGGCTATGGTGCCGGTGAGACAGGTCACTCGCCACATGGATACTCGATGGTCGCCGCTCTTGTCACGGAAGTGGTCATGACGGCGATGTTCCTCTTCGTGATCATGGGCGCCACCGACGCTCGCGCCCCGAAAGGGTTGGCTCCCATCGCGATTGGCTTGTGCCTCACGCTCATTCACCTGATCAGCATCCCGGTGACCAATACGTCGGTCAATCCGGCTCGCAGCACGGGCGTGGCGCTGTTCGTCGGCGGCTGGGCCATCCACCAACTCTGGCTTTTCTGGGTCGCGCCCATCATCGGCGGCGTCATTGGCGCCGTTCTCTATCGCGTGATTGGCCAGCCGGAAGCACAGTCTGGCTCTTCCAAGTCGCGATCATCGACGGAAGCATTGGAGCCCGCATCTGTCGCGTGATTGGCCAGCCGGAATCCTAGAGGTAAAAGTCATCGGCTGGGATATCTGATTCACTTCATTGAGCACCGCGTGCCCTCATGTACTTTTGCAGAGGAAGCTGATTCGGCTACACTGCGAAACTTGGTCTGCGGGCTGAATTTCGTGTGTGTTGGTTGTTGGGTGTCTAGCAGTTCATGGCTCTTGCTGAAATCAGAAATATCGAAAAAGCTTATGCGGGACGATCCGTTCTCAAGGGCATCACGTTTGACCTTCAGAAAGGGGAACGGATCGGGCTGGTGGGGGCGAACGGCTCGGGGAAGACGACGCTGTTGAAGATTATTGCCGGCGTCGAACAGGCGGATCATGGGGCGGTGGCGATTGCTAAAGCATGTAAGCTTGCCTATGTGTCGCAGATACCGACGATGGATCCGGAGCAGACGCTGCATCATCAGGTGTCGCAGGTTTTTGAGGAGGTGCATGAGCTGGAACGGCGGCTGCATCAGGCGGCGGAGGATCTGGCGAGGCATCCGGAGGGGGAGGAGGGGGGTGGGCATGAGGCGGCGGTTGAGCGGTATACGCGGCTGGAGACGGAATTCAATCATATGCGGGGATATGACATTGCGAGACGTGTGGATGCGATTCTGCATGAACTGGGGTTTACGCAGCGTGATTTGGAGATGCCGATCAAGATGCTCTCGGGGGGGCAGAAATCGCGGGCGCAGTTGGCGAGGTTGTTGCTCGAGGGGCCGGATTTGATGTTGCTGGATGAGCCGACGAATCATTTGGATCTGCCGATGTTGGACTGGCTGGAGAATACGATCGCGGAGATGGAAGAGACGGCAATGGTGGTGGTCTCGCACGACCGGTACTTCCTGGATTCAGTGGTGGACGAAGTCTTCGACCTGGTGGACGGAAAGATCGAGACATATCCCGGTAACTATTCCGCGTACACGGACTTAAAAGTCCAGCGCCAGCTTTCGCAGCAGCGGGCGTATGACCAGCAGCAGGCGTACATCGCTAAGGAAGAGGAATACATACGTCGTTTTGGTGCGGGGCAGCGGGCGAAGCAGGCACGAGGGCGTAAGAAGCGTCTGGATCGGCTGAAGGCGGGGGGGATGAGCGGATTGGTGGAAACGACGAAGCTGGTGGAAGCGGTGCGGCGGGACGGGAAGAAGATGATTTTGGACTTGGAAGTGAAGAAGCCTTCGGGATTCGATGTGCTGAAGGTGAAGGGGTTATCGAAGGGGTATCCGGGTAAGCCGTTGTTGGAGGGGGTGAGTTTTAATTTAACGCGTGGGAAGCGGATCGGGATCATCGGGCCTAACGGCAGCGGGAAATCGACGTTGCTGAATATATTGGCGGGTGAGAATGAGGCGGACGCGGGGGAATTCAAATGGGGGCACGGCGTGAGTCTGGAATTCTTCCGGCAAGAACATCAAACGCTGAATCTGGAAAACACGATTCTGGAGGAATTTCAGGCGGCGAAGATTACCGCGACGCAACAGGAGATACGAGATCTTGCGGGATTGCTGCTGTTTTCGGGGGATACGATCGAGAAGCGGGTGGGGGTGCTCTCGGGTGGCGAGCGGGCGAGGGTGGCGATGGGGAAGATGCTATTGAATCCGTCGAACACGATTTTCATGGATGAGCCGACGAATCACTTGGACATGCCAACATGCGAAGTGCTGGAGGCGGCGTTGGATACGTATGACGGGGCGGCGTTGATTATTTCGCATGACCGGTACTTTTTGGATCAGGTGTGCGATCAGTTGTTGGTGCTGCGTCCGCCGCATTTGCCGGGGGCGGCGTGGAAGCTGTATCCGGGGAGTTACAGCGATTATCTGGAGTTCGCGGCGAAGGAGAAGGCGGCGGCGGCGACTCGGAAGGAGGCGGACCGCAAGGCGGCGGCGGCGGCGAAACGGCGGGAGCAGGAATCGCGTGAGAGGGAGAAGCGTAAGGCGGCGGCGAAAACGAAGGCGAAGACGCCGCAGAAGTTTGGCAAGCTGACGGTGCAGGAGCTGGAGCAGAAGATCACGCAAATGGAGAGCGATCTTGCGTCGCTGGAGGAGTCGTTCGCCAATCCGCGAGTGACGGCCAATCCGCAGGCGATGAAGGAACTGGCGGGTAAGTACGAGCAGGGCAAACGCGATTTGGCGGAGCTGATGGCGGCGTGGGAGGCGAAGGCGGAGGAGGAATGAGGCGGAAACGAATGGGAGTTCTCGTGCGTTCCCGAAAAATTGGATACATCGGGCGAATGACACCTTGAAGCGGTTTCGATACTGGGGGCTGTGCTATGTGCGGTCACAGCTCTGGAACCGAGATTGTCCTATACCTGTGGCATCCCACACTTCAATCACCCACTTATTCTTACGGCGATGGTAAGAAAATGCGTCAAATGGCATACCCTAATAAGGGGGGGGGAGGGGGGGGGGGGGAGAGTGATTTTTTTACTCCTATTCTTTTTA
>WQYP01000182.1 GCA_009781185.1 Phycisphaerales bacterium
CGTTATATTTCGGATCGGTTTTTGCCGGACAAGGCCATCGATCTTGTGGACGAAGCGGCGAGTCGGCTGCGTATCGAGAACGACTCGATGCCGCAGGAGTTGGACGAAATCCGCCGCCGGATCATGCAGCTTGAAATTGAGCGTGAGGCGTTGAAGAAGGAAAAGGACGAGGGGAGCAAGCAGCAGCTTGAGAAGGTCGAGAAGCAGCTTGCCGATCTTCAGGAACAGAATACCCGCCTGACGACGCAGTGGGAGCAGGAGGCCGGCTCGCTTCGGCAGATCAAGCAGATTCGCGAGGAAATCGAGAACGCTCAGCGTTCGCTGGAAGAGGCGACTCGCAAGGGCGATCTTGAAACCGCCGCGAAGCTTCGCTACGGCACCATCCGCGACCTGGAAGCCAAGCAGAAAGAGAAACAGGCGGCCCTCGAAACGCAACTGAAGTCCGGGCTTGCGCTGATTAAGGAAGAAGTGACGCCCGAGGAAATCGCGGAGATCGTCGCCAAGTGGACGGGCATCCCGGTTTCCAAGATGCTCGAAGGCGACCGCGAGCGATTGAAGAAAATGGAGTTGTTTCTTGCCCGGCGGGTTGTCGGACAAGAGGAGGCGGTCAAGGCGGTTTCCGATGCGGTTCGTCGCAGCCGCGCGGGGCTGGGCGATCCACGTCGGCCCATCGGCAGCTTCATGTTCCTCGGCCCCACCGGCGTGGGCAAAACCGAACTGACCAAAGCACTCGCCGAGTTCCTCTTCGATACCGAAGATGCACTCGTCCGCATCGACATGTCCGAATACATGGAGCAGCACTCCGTCGCTCGTTTGATCGGCGCGCCGCCGGGCTACGTCGGTTACGAAGAAGGCGGCGCCCTGACCGAAGCCGTCCGCCGCCGCCCATATTCCGTCATTCTCTTCGACGAAATCGAAAAAGCCCACCGCGACGTCTTCAATGTCCTGCTGCAGGTCCTCGACGATGGCCGTCTCACCGACGGACAGGGCCGCACCGTCGACTTCAAAAACACCGTCATCATCATGACCAGCAACATCGGCTCCCAAGTCATCCAGGAACTCGCCGGCAAGGAAAGCGAAGAAAGTGATGGGGGGGCAGACTGGGAAATCGAGGCCCAGGTCCGCAATCTTCTCCGCCAACATTTCCGTCCAGAGTTCCTCAACCGCGTCGACGAAATCGTCATCTTCCACACGCTGCACAAAAATCATCTCAAGCGGATCGTCGACATCCAGATCCAACACCTCGCAACTCGCCTGCAATCCCGCGGCATGCACCTGTCCGTCACCGACAACGCCAAGACTCAGCTCGGCGAACGCGGCTACGACCCCGTTTTCGGCGCCCGCCCACTCAAACGCGTCATCCAACAGGAAATCGAAAACCCGCTGGCCACCCGCATCCTCGACGGTCAATTCACCGAAGGCGACACCATCGCAATCGATGCCGACCGCCATCAGCGATTCCACTTTGAAAAGAAGCCAGCCCCCCCCCAAGCCAGAAGCCAGTAGCCAGAAGATCCCGAGTCTGCGGCTTATTGAGGGTGCATCCCGAATGAGTGGCAATTCTGGTTACACCAAGCATTTTCCCCACCTGCCACCCCGCAAAGCGGGATCGCTACGGGCACTTTTTCGGAATTGCCACTATTGGCGGATGCACCCGCTTATTCAAAACTTCCGGCTACGGGCTTCTGGCTTTCGGCTTCTCTCTGCTACAATGTAGAGCTTGTAGGAGTTTGATACGCAATGACCGAAATCGATCGCATCGCCCGCTTCAAAAGCATGACGGAAGCTGATCCAGGCAATGAGCTGGGGTTCTTCTCGCTGGGCCGTGCGTATCTCGATGCCGGGCAGCCTGCCGAAGCGATCCCCGCTTTGCAACGTGTTCTGGCTCTCAACGCCTCGTTCTCGAAGGCTTATTCCCTGCTCGGTGCTGCCCAACGTGCTACCGGCGATGAAAAAGGTGCCGTCCAAACCCTTACCCAGGGCTACCGTATCGCCCACGACAAGGGCGATCTCCTGCTCCGCAACGACATGGCCATGCAGCTCAAGGAAATCGGTGCACCAGTTCCGGAAATCAAGACCGAGGAACTCACGCCGGAAGCCATCAGTGCCGGCAAGATCAAGTGCTCCCGTTGCGGCCGCATCGCTCTGAAAATGTCGGAACGCCCGTTTTCCGACGCGATCGGCGGCCACATTCACAACACCGTCTGCGGCCCTTGTTTCCGCGAATGGCTCGACCAAGGCACCAAAGTCATCAACGAACTCCGACTCAACCTCACCGAAAAACGCGCCCAGGATATCTACGATCAACACATGAAAGAATTCCTCAACATCAACCCACCATAATCCCGACCTTATATTTAGCCGGTGGGCTTGCCCACCATTCCGCGGCCCTCCCGCGTTGTACGTTCTCTTGCCAAAAACCACTAACCACTCATTACGGACTACTGCCATGGACATGCAAATCGTCACCGCCGTCGAGAAAGCCAAGCTGGATGAGGAGCTTAGGAACCTTGTCAATCGCCGTCCCGTGATCGCCAAGGCCATTGCCGAGGCCCGCGAGAAAGGCGACCTGAAGGAGAACGCCGACTATCACGCCGCCCGCGACGAATACGCACTCAACGAGTCCCGCATCAAGAACCTCGAGGACCGCCTTCGCAATATCACCGTCGTTGATTCCTCATCCGTTCCCAAAGACATGGTCTTCCTCGGCTCCGTCGTCAAGGTCAAAGACCTCGACACCGGCGACACGGAAACCTTCCGCATCGTCGGCACCGTTGGCAAAATGGACGGCGACATCACCGAAGTCTCCGCCAAAAGCCCCCTCGGCGAAGCCCTCGTCCGCGCCCGCGTCGGCGATAAAGTCACCGTCAACCTCGCCAAAATCACGCTGCAGTATGAAATTATGGAACTGCTTTAACATAAGCCGGTAGAATGACGAAATTCGAATGACGAATGACGAATCAAATTCGAATGACGGCATGACGAATGCCCCAAACGTCGCAACGGCGCATTGTTTCGGTCATTCGTCATTCGAATTTCGTCATTCATCCGACGATGTCGCTCCCAACCTGCTCGCCGTCGCTCCGCGTCCGACTCTGATTTCTCTTGCGGAGCTTTTGCAGGCCATTGCTAATGCGCCGCGTCTCATCATTCGCAGAGTCGGCGTTCCCCTCGCTGCCCTTTTGGCCGTCGCCTGCGCGATTTGCCTGCACCTCGCCATTCTCGGCATTTTCATCCTCGGCACGCTCTTCGGTTTCCTTCAGCCCAAAGGCCACGGCAACACCCTCAGCCCTGGCGATGAAGGCGGCTCCGGCGTAGGCTACGTCTTCCTCGGCGAAGGCGGACCGGAATCCTCCTCCTCCCCCACCAATTTCGCAGCCGATCTCCATAAAACTCTCCCCAACACGCCCGAAATGCCGCCCGCTTTTATTCCGCCGAAACTGCCCGTCGTCCCTCCTCTTCCGCCCACGTCCATCGCCGCCCAGGAACTTGCCGCACAGGCTGTAGAGCCGGAAATCATCGGCATCGCCTCCGCCGCCCCCTCTATCACCGGCACCCCGAAGCCCCGCACCCGAATCACCCCTCCCTCACCTTCTGTGCAAACCCTCGTCGTCGCCCCCCCCAGCGATGCCGCATCCGAAATGTCCGCCCCCGGCTTTGCCGGGGGTACCGGCGGCATCGGCTCCGGCGGCGACCCCGAGGGCTCACCCCTGGCCCTGATCCACGGCATCGGCTCAGGCAACGGCAAAGGACGCAAAATCGGCGACGGCATCAACCGCGGCGAATCCGGCGCCAACAACCCGTACCCCGCCCCGCTCGACATCCCGCAATTCCGACTACCCGATGAATACCGCCTCAATCCGCCCAAGCAGGACGCCATCTTCAAAGTCACCGTCCTGACCTCCGGCCGTCCCGGCGCCATCACCATCCTCCAATCCTGTGGCAACAAGGAGATCGACACCCTCATCGCCGCCAACATTCGCCTCGGTAAGTTCCGCCCCGCCTACCTCGCCGGTAAACCCTTCGAAGAATCCATGGAAATCACGCAGAAATTCCTCAATACCCCCTGAAAGTTTCAAGTTTCAAATTTCGAGTTTCAAGTGGCAAACTCGAAACTTGAAACTCTAACAACGAGTCTCCTGATGCCTTGCCGTCTTCGCGTCAAACCCAACCCGCAGTTCGCCCGTGCCCTCCAGCGCCGCCCTTTCGAGAAACTCTTCCTCTTTTCGCGTCCTTTCAACCGCATCCTCACGGCGTCCGGCAAACTTTTGCTCTCCGCGCTGATCTGGCCACGCTTCGTCGCTCCGTTTCGCTGGAAGCTCAACCGCTATCCGCTGCCGCTGGCCGGTCTCCACCCCGCGTTCGAAGGCTTCAAAATCCTCCATCTCTCCGACCTCCACGTCGGCGTCACTCGCACCAGCTACCTCGCCCAGGTTTTCACCCGTTGTCTCCAGGAAAACCCCGACCTCATCGTCATCACCGGCGATCTCATCGACTACCACCCCAAAGCCCTCCCACTGCTCAAAAACCTCCTCCAACTCCTCACCACCGCCCGCCCCCCTCACGGCATCCTCGCCATCTTCGGCAACCACGACTACCACGAATATTCCTGGCGTCACGTCGGCCCCCGCTCCGCCCACCGCGCCATCCACAAGCGCCTCGTTCATTTGCTCAAAGACATGAACATCCATCTCCTAAGAAACGAACAATACCAAATCCCCTCAAAAACTCGAAACTCGAAACTCGAAACTCGAAACTTAACGATCGTCGGCCTCGACGAAATGTGGACCACTCGCGCCGACCCCGCCGCCGCCTTCGCCAACCTCACTCCCGAAGACCCCGTGATTTGTCTCCAGCACAACCCCGACGGCGTCGAGTTCCTCAAGCCTTTCCCCTGGCAGTTCATGCTCTGCGGCCACTCCCACGGCGGACAAGCCAACTTCCCCCTCCTCGGCCCGCTCTACCTCCCCATGCAACACCGCCACTACCTCCGCGGCTTCTACCACTTCCCACCACCGCCCTCCCCTCATCGCACCATGTTCGTCTCCACCGGCCTAGGCTACTCCACCCCCATCCGCCTACGATGCCCCCCCGAAGCCAACCTCTTCACGCTCATCCTGAGGTAATTGCTTCAGCTCCGACGCGCTATCGCATCTCGAATCGGTGATAAGAACGGACCGATCACGTGATCGTCCACAAATTTTTCGCCCAGTTCGATCAACTGGCCGTGCAGTTCGTGGAGTTCCGGCAGACGTTTTCCGCCGTTCCACTGCCGCACGATCACGTACAGACTGATCATCTCTTCCGAAAAATCGCCTGTTCGCACCTGTGCCGGTGTCGTCCGCGGCTCAATCCACACACGTGCATGCGTCCGTGCGTCCTCCGACAACGACACGATCCCCGACAACTCAAAATTAATCCCCTTCGCCCCCCCCCCTCCCCCATTCGCCTCCAGCAGCTTCCCCAGCGGTGTCTCCCCCAGCAGCGCCTCGGCAATCAACTCGTGATGATTCCCCTTATACCCAAAATCAAAGCCCCAGAGCACATCCAGGTAATCTAGATCCACCGGGCTGATCGCCATGTAATACGGCACCGTCTCCAGCACCGACTTGTTGTACGTGTAAGCGTCCTGCGGTCCCCCTCCCCCTTCTCCCGGATTCAAATATCCCGACGAGAGCCGTTGCGGTTCCACGCTCAGCCAGCGGTAGGTGTTTCCCTCCCGCGTCTCTTCAATGCACGATTCTCCATGTTTTTGATCCTGGTGGAAGTTGACCATGTTGGGATAGAGCCGCTGGATGCGTTCGAAGAAGGGGATGATCGTGGCGCGATCCATGGCCAGCTTCATCTGCGTGCCGAGCCGCATGTTGATGTAAAACTCATCGCACAACGCGCTATACGAATGGGCCATGATCGTTCACCCTTGCTGAGGCATATTCCGGAATATACTGCGCGTATCGCCGCTGTTCCAAGTCTGTCGATATTAACCAAACGCGGGTGAATTCACGAAAGTTTCGTGCTGAGCTTCGCTTGCATCTGGTAATTTTCGATTTTTAATTTTCAATTTTCGATTTGGGCACTCAATCGAAAATTGAAAATCTCATTGACGCTCTGCCCTTGTACAATTAGCCTTTCGCTATCAATAACCCCGAGGCCCTTGCATGCGCTGCCCTTACTGTTCCGCCGACGACAAAGACCGCGTGATTGACTCTCGCCCCGTGGAGGGCGGGCAGGCCATTCGCCGCCGGAGAACCTGCGAAAAATGCAACCGGCGCTACACCACTTACGAACGCATCGAAGAGACCGTTCGCCTACAGGTCGTCAAGAAGGACGGCACACGCGTCCCCTTCGACCGCAACCGCATCCTCGCGGGCATCCAAAAAGCCTGCTACAAGCGTCCCGTCTCCGCCGAAAACATTGCCAAGGTCGCGGAGGCCGTCGAAGAAGAAGTCTCTCGCTCCTACCAGCGGGAGGTTCCCAGCCACATCATCGGCGAACTCGTCATGAAATACCTCCGCCGACTCGACCCGATCGCCTACGTACGATTCGCCTCCGTGTATCGCGAATTCCGCGACGTCCACCAACTCGTCGACGAAGCGAAAAACGTCTTCGAACACGCGAAGGAGGAAGATCCGTCGCAGCAGGACCTGTTTCCTTGAAGAAGCCAGAAGGTTTCAGGTTTGTGGTTTGTTCAAAATTCTGGCTTCAGGCTTCTGGCTTCAGGCTTCTGGCTTCCGGTACAATACTCCGCCGTAGGCAGTACTCTTGTTTTTGGCGTGGAGATTCAGATGAGCAGCGTATTTCGCGCATCGTCAGTGTCGTTGCTTGCAGTCGCCCTGGCCCTCGTCGGCGTCACGTGCAGTTCTCCTCCGCCCAAACGCCGCGTCATCGACCCCGCCTCTCTTCAGCCCAAGGTCTACCCGGCCCTTGCCGACACCATCGGCCAGCATGTGATGTTCATTGATGCTGAACCGCTCCACGTCGAAGGCTACGGCATCGTCGCGCAACTGCCCGGCACAGGCTCCGGCGACATGCCGCCCTCCATCCGCAGTATTCTCGTCGACCAACTCCGCAAGGCCGGCTCCGACTCCTTCATCCGCGGCACCGAAAAAATCCGGGCCGAGGACATCCTCAAATCCAACCTGATCGCGGCCGTCGAGGTCCACGGCGCCATCCCGCCTCTGGCACGAAAAGGCGACCCCTTCGATCTCAAGGTCAACTGCCTTCCCAGCAGCCAGGCGACCTCCCTCGCTGGCGGTCTGCTCTGGACCAGCGAACTCAAAATCATCGGCCTGACGGCAGACACGAACAACGACACCCGGAGCATCGCGCTCGGACGCGGACCGGTACTGGTGAGCTCACCTATCGAGGCGGCTATGGGGCAAGCCTCTTCCACTCAGCCCGCCGTTGCAGGCCGCTCCCTTCGCACCGCCCGCGTCCTCGGCGGCGGTCGCGTCTCCGAAGACCGACTCGTCAGACTCCAACTCCAGCACCCCAACGTCCGCCTCACGAATGTCATTGAGCGAGCGATCAACAGCCGCTTCCCCGCCCGCGACAAAACCGCCTCCGCCGAAAATGAATCCATCATCGCCCTCAAGGTCCCGACCGAATACCAGGACCGCCCGATGGAATTCATGAGCCTCGTCATGCACATGTTCCTCAGCCAGGAATCCCCGGGCTTCACCGAGCGTAAGGCCGCCGAACTCATCCAGGCACTTTCCGATCCGGACGCTCCGCGTCAGAACATTTCTCTCGCCCTGCAGGCCCTGGGCCGTTCGATTCTCTCCAACTACATCCAACCTCAGTACACCAATCCCGACCCCATCGTCCGTTTCTGGTGCGCCCGAGCCGGCGCCGGGCTCCGCGATATTGGTGGCATGGTCGTGCTTCAGGAATTCGCCCAGAATGACAAGAGTCCTCTGAAAAAAGATGCCCTCGCTAGTTTCATCGAACTCTCACGGTCCGACGACACTCTTCGCGTCACCAATACGTTGGTGGAAATGCTCAAGTCCAGCGACCTTGCTGATCGTATCGCGGCCTACGAAGGGCTCGTCGCGGTCAAGTCGCCGGCCATCAGCTACAACTCTGTCGGCGGCGGAAAGTTCCTCCTCGATGTCGTCCCCTGCGACGCTCCGCCGATCATCTACGTCACGCAGCAGGCGATTCCGCGTATCGCCCTCATCGGCCGCCCCATCACACTCCCGCAAGGCGCCCTCTACATCAGTCCCGACAACGCTCTGACCGTCACCGTCGAAGACGAAAACGCCCCCGTCGCCCCCCCCCCCCCCCCCCCCCCCCCCCC
>WQYP01000183.1 GCA_009781185.1 Phycisphaerales bacterium
GCGGGTTGTACCGGGTTGTGGGCGGGGGGGGGGGGGGGGGGGGGGGGGGGGGGGGGGGGGGGGGGGGGGGGGGGGGGGCGATTGATTTCACGGTCTGCCGGGAGGAGCCGCGATTTCATGATGTGGAAGGCAAGATTGATGTTCCTTACTGGACGCGTTTTTTTCAGGCGTCCGCGGACCATTGCCGGGAATTGACCCGTACTGCCGACAAGAACAAACGGAGCTTCCTGCTGGTCGAACGCGATGTTTTTGGCAATCATCTTGGAAATATCTACAAAGTTCTTTTTCGGCCCCGTTGTCTGCCGGTCGAGCGTTGGAAGCAAATCTCCGGCTCCTACCCCATGCCGCAATCTTTTGCCGACTGGGATTTCCTCATTCGGCTGTTCCTGAACCATCGCGGGCATTTCGTCGATCAATCGCTTACGTACTTCGATTTCGATCCTCACAGCCCTTTTATCAAGCAGCTCAGCAATCGTCTGATGGAATTGGCCGCGAAGCTTCAAGACTATTTGATGCCGTTGACGATTCTGACCGATCCGACGCTGAGTGATTTGCGTCAATGGATACAGCCACAGATGCGAGAACATATTTTTGCTCGTATGGACCGGGATATTCGTGCGCTTGCCGCCCAAGCCGCCGAGATGGACGCTTTGGCCAAAATTTAGCTCCCGCGTTTCCTGAGCTCACGAGCCCAGAGGGTGAGCCAGAGCGCTGCCAGTGCCATCAGCCACATGACGAACTTCAAACCCGCGATCGCCCACAGATAGACTCTTTGCAGATCGTCCCAAGAGACTCCTGGTCCGATGATTTTCATGAACCAGTCCGGCCGTCGGCAGACGATTGCGATGTATGCGATGTAAGTGATCGTTGCCAAGATCGCGGCGGCGAGTACCGTCCACCACGCCGCTACGGCTGCCGCCCGTACACGCGTTGAGAACAGGTCGTTCATGAGAGTCTCCTTTGTTTTATGCCACGGTTCCGGAGCCCGGCGGCATGCGATGGATGAGCCAATGGTAGCCGAGCATGACCAGGGCGACCATGACGGCGATGATCAGTGCGGCGAGGCAGAGGCCGATCACCAGGCGCTCCACGAAGATTTTATTCACCGCGTCGAAATCTTCCCAGACTTTGTGTTGCGATTGGTTGACGGTGCTGCCGGCGTCTCGCAGGGCGGTCTCGCGCTCCTTGGCAGTGGCCTGCGCGATTCGATCGATCAGATCGTGGCCGACGCGGTCGATGTTGCTAGAGAGTTGCTCGATGGCTGCGGAACGCTCCCTGGCGGTGGCTTCCGAGACGCGGGTGATGATCGCTTCACGTTCATGAGCGGTCGCTTCGGCGATTTCCTTGATGGTCGCTTCACGCTGGGCCGCCAGGACATCGCGGAATTGGTCGATGATCGTTTGGCGTTCTGTTGCGACATTTGCCGGCAGCTTCGCGAATTGCTCGTAAAACTTTCGCGAGATGTCGAGCAAGGCGGCGGCGTTTTGATTGGCGTTTTCGAGCGTGTTGGTGACCGTCGGCTCGGAGAGCAAATCCGCCCACATCAGCTCGGCTTCCAGGCGCAGCACGATGGGCCAACGCTGCGCGTAATAAAATATCCGATTGGCGGCCAGGCGCGTTCGTTGCAGTTCACGGACCGTGGGGGCCATGGGATCGAGGAAGGCGAGGCTGAAGATGCTGCCTGGCGGCGATTTGCCGTCTGAGCCGCGGGCTTCACGGAGGTCTCCCAGGCGGATGAGGCTGACGGCGTTGGGCGTGGGATGCTTTTCGAGCCACTGGTCGATTCCGCCGCGAAGTTCATCGGTTTGTTTTGTCGTGAGATAGTTCCCGGCGAAGGACCAGACACGCTGCTCCTCATCGGCCATCATGGCGCGAGCTGTTTGGGCGTGGGAGGGGCCGAAGGTCTGATCAAACCAAGGCTGTGCGTAGGCATGATTCTGTACGCGTACAAGAATGGTCATGTTGATAAGTCCGTCGAGTGGGTTGTCGTCGGTGACGTTGATGTATGCCGCACGGACGGCGGCCAGCCATGCGCGAATGGCTTCGCGTCTGACATCGATTTTCGTGCGATCATCACGCAGGATTTTGGTATAAAGTTCCGACACTTTCGTGACGTAATCGTCGGCGAAGTCGGTCAGGCGATCGTAAATCGCCGAGAGTTCGCGGCTCTTGAGCGAGAGCGTCTCTTCCTTTGCCGTCCCCCCTCCGCCATTGGCCACACATCCTGCGATCGCGGCAAGAAGCAGCAGGCAGAGAACTGCCTGAAAAAGCTGAGCCTTTATCACGGCGACCTCCCGATCCATTCCTCCTCCATCGTCCGCATCAGGCGTGCCAGAGTCCAAGTAAAATCTCATCCCACACGGAGCACCCCGCAAAGCGGGGTCGCTACCGGTTATTCGGCTCTTAATAGTAGCGGCGTTCTGTTTTGCTGGCGGCGTCGTGGTTGACGAGAGCGTAGCGTAGGGCGTCGATGAGGTGGTCGTGGTTGCCGTCCTTGATGGGGTCGCCGTGTTTGTTGCAGGCGTATCCTTCCATGGCGGCGATCAGTTGCGTGCAGCGTGGGTCGATGAGCAAACGGGGTGGCCCTTCCGCCGGCTGTAGCAGACTGGCGATGGCGGCGATTCCCTGGTCGATTCGCATGGGGCTGGAGCGTGTTCGGAAACCGGCGTCACGCAGCACGCGGCTATCGGAGAGAGCGGTTTGGCGATTGGCCTGCTCGCCGGCGATGTCGCAATACAAAAGATCGTTTTCCCAGCCGCGGGCACGCATGTCGGCGGCGTTTTTCGCAATCACTTGCAGATGTGTCACCATTTCGTCAACTACCCAGACGACACGTTTGCCGTTTTCGCGCAGCATTGCCAGGCGCAGGCAGACGAAGGCGTGTTTGTAGCCGAAGTCGACGCCGCAGACGAACTGTTCGAACCGCAGATCGCGGTCGTCGAGGCGTATTTGTGCGCCGGAGACCAGCGATGCGACGTTCGCCGCCCCCCCTCGCAGGTGCAATTTGCGATCGAATGCCGGGAAGACGGCGTTTTCGAGTTTTGGAGGCAGGCAGAGCATTTCATGGTCCCATGTTGATTGAGATACGCGAGATTGCATGGCGATGGCGTCGTCGATTCTGATGAAGCCGTCGGCTTGTTTCGCCAGCCCCTGGCAGGTCTGCAGGAGCGTGCAACTTTCGCAGGATCGAACGGATGGACACGTTTCGATGACGTCCCAGAGGCACCAGGCGAAGATTCGGCGTGAACTTGTCCCCTCCCTTCCACCGCGGCTGGCGGCGAGGATTTCCTGCATCAAGCCGGCGGTGCGGTGCATGGTTGAAAACGCTTCAACGGTGCCGCGGATTCCCCCCCCTTTATTGGCCCCTTCTTTATTGGCGGTGCTGCGGGTGGTGAGCTGCGCGGCCTGCCAGACTTCGGGGTCGAAAAGTTCGATTTCGTCGCAGCGGAGTTTTTGGACGCGTTGGCCGCGGACGCTGTGGTCGGATTGTGCCAGGACCTGGACCTGGGAGCCGTTTTTGAGGAGGAGTCGGCGTTGTGTCGGCGGCGAGGCGAGTTGCAGGGGGAAGGATCGCTGGATGAGTCGTGTGAGGTAGGCGTACATTTTTTCGGATTGTTCGAGACTTCCGCCGAGGATTCGGACCTGCACGCCAGGTTTGAAGAGCAGGTCGAGAAGCGTGGCGACGGCGCCGATCATGGTTTTGCCGCCGCCGCGGCAGGCCCAGACGACGGCGTCGCCGCTGCCCTCGTATGCCTCGAAAAAACTGTGCTCCAGATAGTCCAGAGGCGTTTGATGATGCGAGCAGACGTTTGTTTCGGGCATACGCATGTTCAGGAATATACTGATCCACTGGCGCAGTTCCTTGCGATTCCTTGGCGCCAGGAGTTTCGCGGCGCGTGTTACGCTGGCAATGCGATTTTTTTTCCCCGCCCCGTTCATGATGGCCTCCGTTTTTGTCTATTCCAAACCTGTTCCACCCCGCAAAGCGGGGTCGCTACTCAACGGTCTTTAATCTTGCTTTGGCTCGCTGTTCGAGGACTTCGGCGACGGCGGACATGATTTCGCGAAGTTCGTCGGTGTCTTCGAGGATTTCGTTTTCTTTTGTTTTATAGTTTGCCTTGTCGGAGGGTCGCGGTTTGTCGAGACTGCCGATTTTCAGGAGAGCGAGAGCGACTTTGAGGCGAAGTTCGGGTTTTTCGTCGGCGAGGAGTTGCGTGAGTTTTTGGACGGCGAAGGGGCCGAAGCGGTGGGCGAGGAGTTCGCTGTGGATTTTGGCCAGTTGCTGGCGAGCTTTGAGTTGTTTGCGGCCTTGGCCACTTCGCAGCAAGCGCATTGCCTGCACGGGAGTGATTGCCGCGTCGTCCATTACTTTTTGCAGGTCGGAACTCTCCATCATGCCGCGAATGACTTGGAGGACTCTGTTGCCGTGCTCTTTACATCCCATGAATTTCTCCTTCTCCATGTGTCGGTTGTTTTTCGTTGACCCAGATCATCAGGGCTTTGGCGGGGTCGCGGTGCGTTTGCTTGAGCGTTTCGAGGAGTTGTTTTTTGTCGCCGGCGGTGAGGAAGACGGTGAAGGCTTCGGTCATTTTTGTCAGCGGCGGCTGCGTGGCCATTTCCGGGGGCTTTTCTTCGGATAACAGTTTCATCAGGACGGCTTCTTCCTCCGGCAGGAATTTGGCGAGTTCGGCGGGCGAAGCGGCCAGCGAGTCTGCTAATGCTTCGAGCAGGTCGAGGCGTTTTCCTGGTGCGTCTTCGCCGCCGAGGCGATTCACGGTTGCCAACAGCATCAGGGTTTCAGTGTCGTCGAGGTCCCAGACGACGCAGGCGGCGTGCGTTCGGCCGAGGGATTCGAGGATTTCCTTGCGATGATGGCCGTTGATGAGTTCGAAGCAGGCTTCGCGTGTAGGGTGCGGGCGGACGACCAAGGATTCGTATCGGCCGGTTTTTTCGATGTGGCGGCGGAGCTTGGCCATGACGGATGGGCTCATGACGTTGGCGTTTTTTGGATGCGCTATCAGGCGCGAGAGTTCGATTTGCTGGACTTCGTGGATACTACTTGACATGGGGTTCCCTCCTTAAAAATAAATCATAAAAAACAAGTTTATCTTCTAATTATGAGTATTTATATTTTTGTTTTTAAGCGTTGTTATGAATGACCGAGCTTTCGCCCCTGCCGGGGCGACGACATTTTTGGGGGTGATGGTGTCCCACGGCGGCGCGGCTATCGCCGCTTGCCGTGGGCTAAAAGCTTCGGCCCCTACCGGGGCCGCCATTTGCGTCTTCACGATAAGGCTGTTTTGCGGGGTTTTCCCATACGAAATAGACGGGTTGGGATAATAGTTTGGCTCTTGCCTCCGTGGCTAGTTCCGTGAAGTTTGCGTGCTTTTTGCTGGAGAAGCGGCGGAGTTCTGCCAGGAGAAAAGGTGTTTCGGGGAGGCGAGCGGTGTCGACGAGGTCGATGGGGCGCAGGTTTTCGTGCTGTAGTGCGGCGATCAAGCGTACTGCGGCGGGCAGCGGTGGGCGATCGAAGAGGGACATGCCTGCGCGTTTGAAAAAAGGATGCACACGGCCCATGGCGGCCAAGGCTTCGATGTAGGGGGTCTGTGCGTGGGCCAGGATGTGTTTGACGAGTTCGACGGCCAGTCCTGTGGAACGGAACATGGGGTGGACGACGACGCGGGAGATGGTTCGCATGTCGCGGTTGAGTTGGGCTGCGGCGAGTCGGCGGTCGCCGCAGTTGAATCTGCCGGGTAGGGCGAGGGTGCGTAGTGCGCAGGCGAGAGCGGGTAGGCTTTCGACGGCGACTCCTGCGACCAGGCCGCGATGGGCGTCTTTTCCGCCGAGGCCGGGGCCGCGGTAGCGGGCGGCGAAGACTCGCATGACGCCGCCAGGTCGGCCGCTGCGGTAATGGAAGTGTTTGAGTTCTTCGTAATCGGCCATTGTGCCGGGAACGATCTCGAGCCATCGCCAGATACTGCAGTGTGCTGTTTTCATGGGTCACCCGTTAGGTTGTTAAGTCGTTAAGTCGTTAAGCGATTTGTGCTCGCACCCCGCCAAGCGGGGTCGCTACTTTGGGTTGCATTTTGTGTCACATACGCCGTCGTGGTTCTGTTTTCCATGGAACTCAAGGATGTTTACTTTTCCGTTTAATCCTACGTGTATCCGCGTGGTGGGCTGCAGGTCTTCGAGCAGGTCCTCGTGCGTGGTTGCGAGCACTGCGGTTTTGGTGCTGTTTTTGATGAAGCGGGCGAGTTGGCAGGCGACGCCCCTTGCGGTGACGCGGTCCAGGATGGCGGCGAATTCGTCGACGATCAGGACTTGTGCGGTGCCTGCGAAAAATTGTGCCAGACGATAGCGAAATAGTTGGCCTTCGGAGAGCGTCGCGGGCGATTGCAGTAATAGGCGTGCTTCAGATAATCCGGCGCGTGCCAGATGAGCCAAGGTTTTGTCGAGATCGGTGGTGAAGCTGTCTACTACGGACAGGTCCGCTGGCGCGTTGATTTCTTCGAGCGACAGGACGTTTTGTAGTTGTTGTCGCAGGGCGCGAAGGAGTGTGCTTTTGCCTGCACCGGATGAGCCGGTGATTAGCACCACGCCGCCGGGGAGGATCGGGATGGAGATGTCTTGGAATAATTGCCGGTGGCGTGAGTCTTCAATCGCTACGCCAAAGAGACCGGCTACGGTGAGCATTCGGTCTGTTGCCTCCAGCCCCGCCCCATTGTCTCCTACGTTCCCCGATACCTTCACCCATTTCATTGCACCCTCCTATCCGGTAAAACCCCACCCCACATGGTGCCACCCCGCAAAGCGGGGTCGCTACGTTGTTTTGCCATTGCACCCTCTTATCAGGTACAACCTCCGCATGCTTCTGTTCAAGCGGCATCTTGTGGAACTCGTCCGCAATGGACACAAACGCCAGACTATCCGGCTCTGGTCGCGACCGCTGCTTCACAAAGGTCAAATGACCTATACGCCGGGTCTGGGCAGGATCAAAATCACTGCTGTCGATCAACTTCAAAGTCTTAATGCCCTCACTGAGGCAGACGCTATTGCGGATGGTTTTCCGACTCTTCAGGCTCTGCTGGTTGAAATTCATCAGATTTACGGGAAGCCGCTGCCGATTGATCGGCATCTTTACCGCATCCGCTTCTCCTGGCCGATTGATGCCGCGGGGAAAACTCTGATTGTCCAACATCCCCCCCTCCTTTCCCCCCAAAAAAAGCTGAAAAACAAAAATCAAAAATTGAAAATCAAAAATCGAAAATCAAGAATGACGCTGCGTCAGCGTCAAGTGTTGTGTTCTTATATTCTTGCTCGGAAGCCGATATAGCCTTGCGTGGCTCACATCTACATTTCATGGGGGACTCTGGCGTTCGAAGCCTTGCGATTCCTCGCAAGGCTATTCGTCATCCTCCACAGCCCAGGTATTCTCCTGATCTGTGTCGTGTTTTGCGATTCGCGTCAGGCCGCCGGCTGCCAGCAGGGTTCGTGCCATCGTTACCACCTGGCGTATGTGATGCAGGCTTTCGCCGCGCGATCTGGCCAGTTCCCGCAAAGGGCGGCCTTCCAGCCAGTAAGCCCTGGCTACCTTCGCCAGTTCGCCGGGCAAATCGTCGGCCCGTTCGGCGGCGGCAACGAACAATTCGTCCTCAAGCATTTCGCAGAGGCGATCGAGACGCCGCCGCATGATCCGCGGCGTGGTTTTGTGCAGCACGGCAAGCTCGACCACCGTCATCTGCGTTTGCAGGTAGGCGGTCATGAGTGATCGGGGGCCGATCGGCAAGAGGGAGGCCAAGTGCATCATCCGGCCTCGTTTCTGGCGACCCTCTTCGTAGCGTCGCGCCTGGCGTCTGCCGATTTCGACTACCCGCAGCTCGCTTCGCCGATCTTCGGCCGGGACTCGGTCATCGCCTTCTCGATCGATCATGATTTGCGTTCCCCCCTCTTCTTTTGCCTTCGTCCATGCCATGTCACTTCTCCACGCTATAATACTTCTTCAGCGCATCCTCCCTTCCCGCCTGTTTGTCTGTCTGTCCCTCCCCAAAAATCTGCCAAACTTGATTTGCTTTTTTCAGTTCTGGTTGTATGATTATAATGAAACAAACAAACAAATGCAAGCGAAATTCACACTAAAAAGTGAAAAATGATGCAAATTGTGTATTTGGCGAATCTTATGAATTGAACGAATCGTCCGAATTTTACTTTTTCCCACGAAAGGTCGTTTCATGTTGCCACCTCCTCCTCCCGATTCCCCTCCCTCACCCCCCCCCCCCCC
>WQYP01000184.1 GCA_009781185.1 Phycisphaerales bacterium
CCGCCACATGGCGGAAAGGGCGGACTTATGCATTCGGGACCACTGATTTTTTCGCAACTCATGGAGTTCCTGCCCAGGCACGAATTCGCACAATGCGTGGCACGTTATCAAGGCAATCGGCGAACTCGGCGGTTCCGCTGCTGGGACCCGTTTCTCGTGATGGCTTTCGCGCAACTGACCTTCCGCGAATCACTCCGAGACATCGAAACGTGTCTCAGGGCCAGCGTGTACGTTCTGGTGGCGATCACAAAAAAAATATCTCCATGCATCGCAGAGCATGGGAGAAATCCTGCAGATTTTGAGTCTCTCTCTTTTCGAGAAACCCCCTATTTGGCTGGTTCTGGCCGATGCGAAGATGATAATCGGCGAGTACGATGCTTGTAACTCCTTGCCGTTACTGGAGATTTAACCGGACAGTAGTGATACAACATTGTAAATACGCCAAGGAAGAGTGAAAAATGTTCTAACATAGAATTTGGGGATGGTGGAATTTAAGGGTGGCTTGACCAGTGGGCGACGGGGCGACACAATGTGGAGTCGTTATGGAGAGATGGCTGAGTGGCTGAAGGCGCCGGTTTCGAAAACCGGTGGGTGCGCAAGTGCCCCTAGGGTTCGAATCCCTATCTCTCCGTTGTTTTTGACGAGCCTCTGTAACTTCTTATTTTTTGAGAGTTTACAGAGGCTCGTTTATTTGGCACTGGCAAAAGTGCCAAAAAAGTGCCAAATGAAGAGAATGGGCGGGGACACAAGCGCATACTCACCTCCTTTCGTGACGGTCCGAAGGGCCATTTCTCGACGCAAGTCGGGGCGACAGGATTTGAACCTGCGACGTCCTGGTCCCAAACCAGGTGCTCTAGCCAGGCTGAGCTACGCCCCGTTCAAGTTGCAAGAAGAATTATTATACCATGCTCGCCTCAGCTCTTCGACTGGTCTTGTTCAGAGTCAACCGGGGACGATTTGGCCGTTAGCCTCTGGCTCTGCCGGGGGGTTAGCGGTTGCGGGGCGAACCACTGGCAGGGCCGGGGGCTGACGGGCATGACGCCTCCAGACGTTCCAATTCCGTTCTGGCAAAAGCACGCTGCTTTTCGTCGTGTAATCGCGCTATGGCACTTTGAAAGAGCTCGATCGCACGCTCACGACGTGGTAGATGCTCCACGTAAATCAAGGCCAGTACCAGCATGATCTGCTCGTGTTGCGAACTGCTGGGATACAGTCGCAGAAAGTCTTCGTAGGCGCCGGCGGCCTCCGGATAACGCTGCTCCGTCATCAGTTCGTTGGCGATATCGAGCTGATCGTCCATGCTTAGGATCGCCTGCGGATCGAGCTTTCGTAGTTCGAGGTATTTTTCTGCGGCCGACGACAGGGCGTGACGATGTACCAACTCCCCGATCTCCATCCGTAGCCCCTCGATCCGCGGATTCTTCGGCTTCTCAACGTCTTGCGTTCCACCACCACCCCTCTCCCCACCCATTTGCATCCGTCCGCCGCTACGGCCGAAAGGATCGTACCCTGTCGCCACGATGGATTCGTAGGCCATGCGTCTGCGCCAGCGATGGAACACCGCCAGCAGATCGTAATGATCCCGCTGCACCAATCGCGCCAGCAGCAGGAATAATCCGATGGCAAACCCCGCGACGTTGCCCGACAGGTGCGCCGCGTATGCCGTCCCGGCGCCGTTGCCCGCCCAGTACAGCGACTCGAGCAGATCCTTCCCCACGGAAAACAGGATGAAGTAAAGCGACGGAATCTCCCAGACGTCGACGTAGATGAAAATCCAGATGAACATGCGAATATTCGTCCGCGGCAGGAGCACCAGGAACATTCCCGTCACTGCGGAGATCGCTCCGCTGGCGCCCAGCGTCGGCAGACCGGACGTGAGCATCTGTCCGCACCCCGCCAGCACGCCACCGGCAAGGTAAAACGCCAGATAGCCCAGGGGGCCGAGCTTTTCTTCGAGATTGTTGCCGAAGACGTAGAGGAAGAGCATGTTGAAGAAAATATGACCGCCGTTCTCGTGGAGGAATTGGTAGGTAATGAACTGATACAGATGCGGATTCGTCGGCCAGAGCATGAATTTGTCCCAGCCTGGCGCCAGATAGGCCGTCGCCATCGTCTGGGCCTCCTGCCCATGCGCGGCCTGGTGGCTTATGAAGTAAATCACCACGTTGGCGGCGATGAACGCGATGTTCATCAGCGGAAACAATCGCCGGGGCCGGTCGGTTCCAATGGGTATCGGAAGCATGCACCCTCATGGTCGAAACGTCGTAGTCAACCCCATCCGCCCCTTCACGGAGAGTATGCCGATTCGCCGATCGGGTCAAACCGTCAAACCGTCAAGTCGTTAAATCGATTTAACGACTTGACGACTTAACGTGTCCGATTGAATTTTACTACGCTTCTATTACACTCATTCCGTTACTTTTGTGGATTGACACGTATAGGCGATCCTGTCGCCGCCGTTCTTTTGAGAGGACTTTCCATGGTAATACCTCGCGCCAGCC
This sequence comes from Phycisphaerales bacterium, assembly GCA_009781185.1. Lineage (GTDB taxonomy): Bacteria > Planctomycetota > Phycisphaerae > WQYP01 > WQYP01 > WQYP01. The sequence continues at coordinate 2,502 of WQYP01000184.1, forward strand.
ATTTATTCACTTCTGAATCTGTTTCCATGGGTCATCCCGACAAGGTTGCCGATCAGATTTCCGATGCGATTCTCGACTCGCTGCTTGCCGTGGATCCTTATGCCCGCGTCGCTTGCGAAACGCTTGTGACTACGGGGCTGGTCGTTCTCGCCGGCGAAATTACCGTTCACAATCAGAAGGCCATCGAGGCGCTCAATAAGGCCGAGGAGACCGCCCGCAAGACCATCCAGGAAATCGGCTACGACGATCCCACCACCGGCTTCGACTTCCGTTCCTGTGCAGTCCTTCGCGCCCTGCACTCGCAGTCCGCGGACATCTCCCGCGGCGTCACCGCCACCAAAAACCACGAACAAGGCGCCGGCGATCAAGGCATCATGTTCGGCTTCGCCTGCGACGAAACCAAGTCCTACATGCCGTTGCCGATCTATCTTTCCCACCGCCTGATGGAGCGCCAGGCCGAGCTTCGTCAGAACGGCAAGCTTCGCTGGCTCCGCCCGGACGCCAAGTCGCAGGTCACCGTCGAATACGAATACGGAACCCCCAAGCGTATCCACACCATCGTGCTTTCGACGCAACACACCGAAGCGGCCGTCGATGCGAAGAAGGATTGCTTCTCCGAATCGTGCAAAAAGCAGGTGATTGAGCAGATCATCAAGCCGGTGATTATGGCCGAGTGCCCGCAGCTCTGGAACAAAGACATCGTTTTCCACATCAACCCGACGGGCAAGTTCCTGATCGGCGGCCCGCACGGCGACTCCGGCCTCACCGGCCGCAAAATCATCGTCGACACCTACGGCGGCCGCGGCTGCCACGGCGGCGGTGCCTTCTCCGGCAAAGACCCCTCCAAAGTCGACCGCAGCGCCAGCTACATGGCTCGATACGTCGCCAAAAACGTCGTTGCCGCCGAACTCGCCACCGCATGCGAAGTACAACTCGGCTACGCCATCGGCGTCGCGGAACCCGTCAGCGTCCTGATCGACACCGAAGGCACCGGCCGGCTCCCCGAATACACCCTCTCCGAAATCGTCCGCAAAACCTTCGACCTCCGTCCCCACGCCATCGTCGATCAGCTCAAACTGCTCCGTCCAATCTACCGCGAGACCGCCCGCCACGGCCACTTCGGCCGCGAACTCCCGCAATTCACCTGGGAACGCACTGACAAAGTCGCCACCCTCCGCAAACTCGCCGGCGTCAACAGCCGCAAACGCAAACTCGACCTCGACGACATCCCTTTCTAAATCCCCGCCCATATAGCCCCGGCTTTAGCCGGGATAACGCATCTATCCCAAATCACGTGGCCCTCAAATGCCGCGTGTTTTTTATACCCGGAGTTCACGCTTTAGAGCATTTTTCACTCGCCCGTAGCGCTTTGGAGCCCCGCATGGCAATGCGGGGCTTTGGCTCTCGCTTCCTGCGCATGTCATCACGCCACGACCACATGAAAAATGCTTTACCCCTTCTTTCAGACTTCGCCTCGCGACGAACGCCCTTGGGTTCAGCTATCCTTCACCTCCATCTGGTTGGTGCGGGATTCGCACCCGCCAGTACTCGAACATGCACGGCATACACGCAAAGCCCGCCGACTCCGTCGGCGGGGCCGCTGTACTCTCAAATTTTGTCAAACAACCGCTCTCCGACTAACCTACACCCATCCCTTTCCTGGAGACGCCATGCCCGGCATTCGCCAACGCTACCTCAACACCCTCCGCCTCAAATCCGCCGACGGCTGGGTCTGGGCCCCCAACTTCGACTACTGGCTCGCCTACCACTCCCGCGCCGGAACCCTCCCCCCTAAATACCGCGGCCTCTCCCGCAACGACATCGCACGCGCCATCGGCGGCGCCATCTGGAACCGCTCCTACTGCCTCAAAACCATCCTCGACCCCTCCGTCACCGTCCACAACTACAAAACACCCGACGGACACGCCATCGAATATCAAACCCCCGTCGGCACCATCCGCGAAGCCTGGCAAAAAGCCGAAAACGAATTCGCCTCGCCCTTCCAATGCGAACACAAACTCAAATCCCCCGCCGATTTCCCCGCCGTCCAGTATCTCGCCGAAGCCACCCATTACCAAGGCAACCCCGAAGCCGCCCAGCACGCACTCACCGAAACCGCCGACGACGGCATCGTTCTCATGATGGGCCGCTGCGTCCCCTTCATCCAATTCGCCAAAACCGACGTCGGCTACCTCAACGCCTACTACCTCCTCCAAGACGAACCCGACCGCGTGGAACGCCTCCTGACCGCCTACACCCATTCCTTCCTCCAAGCCTACCAGGAAGCCGCCCGCCTCCCCATCGACATCATCGCCACCGACGACAACATGGACGGCCGCACACTTTCCCCGACCCTCTTCAAACGCTACGCCATCCCCTTCTACCAATCCGCCCAGAAAATCGCCCACGCCGGCGGAAAGCTCTTCCAGGGACACTGGTGCGGACACACCGAAATGCTCCTGGAACACGTCCCCGGCAGCGGTCTCGACGTCGTCGAAGCCGCCGTCTCACAACCCATGGCCTCCATCACCCTCCCAGAAATACTCAACCGCCTCCATGGCGAAGTCGCCTTGCAAGGCGGAATCCCCTCCGTCTTGGTCTGCCCGCAGGGCGGCACACACGCTGATTTCGAGCGTTACATCTCCGAAACCATCTTACCCTTAAAAGGCCGCCGAGGTTTCGTCCTCGGCATGTCCGACAACGTCCCCCCAAACGCCGATTTCTCCCGCATCGAATCCGTATCTGCCCTGCTTCAATAGCGTAACACGCAATGCCCGTAGCGACCCCGCTCTGCGGGGTGGAGCCCCGCATGGCCATGCGGGGCTTTGGCTCTCGCTTCCTGCGCATGTCATCACGCCACGACCACATGAAAAATGCTCTAATTCCCGTTTCATCATTCGAACATTTGAACTTGCTTCGAGTTTCGAATTTCTTCTGGCTACTGACTACTGGCTTCTGACTTCCGGATCGTAATCGCATGTGCCGCCTCTTCCGCACGCCGCCTCGCCTCATCGGTATCCTTCCCGAACGCCAGCGCCACCCCCATCCGCCTCCCGGGCCGTGTGTCAGGTTTACCAAAGAGTCGAACTTTCGTCTCCGGAACGCTCAACGCCGCTTCAACTCCCTCAAAGCTCACTTCCTCCGCCGCCTTCTGTGCCAGCACCACATGCGATGCCGCCGGCCCAACATTCACAATCTCCGGCACCGGCAACCCCAAAATCGCACGCACATGCAATTCAAACTCCGACATATCCTGCGATATCATCGTCACCATACCCGTATCATGTGGCCGCGGCGAAACCTCGCTGAAATAAACCTTCTCCCCTTGAATAAACAGTTCAACGCCGAAGACCCCCCGACCGCCCAGAGCGCCAGTAATCAGCACCGCCTGCCGCTGTGCCTCTTTCAGCACTCTCGGCGTCATACCCATCGGCTGCCACGACTCGTGATAATCCCCCTTGATCTGCACATGCCCAATGGGCGGGCAAAACCGCGTCCCACCGGAATATCGAACCGTCAGCAACGTAATCTCGTAATCAAAATGAATAAACTCCTCGATAATAACCTTATCAGAAGCCCCACGAGATCCTTCCATCGCATACGTCCACGCCGCGTCAATATCACCACGCTCACGAACAACACTCTGTCCCTTCCCAGAAGAACTCATCAACGGCTTCACCACGCACGGCACCCCAATCACCTCCACCGCCGCCCGAAATTCCGACAACGTCCCCGCAAACCGAAACTTCGCCGTCGGCAACCCAAGCTCCTCCGCCGCCAAACGACGAATCCCCTCTCGATTCATCGTCAGATAAGTCGCACGAGCCGTCGGAATCACCCTAAATCCTTCCTTCTCCAGTTCCAGAAGAAAGCCCGTATCAATCGCCTCAATCTCCGGCACAATATAGTCCGGCCGTTCCAGCCGAATCACCCGCGCCAAATCATCCCGGTCCAGCATATTGATCACATGCGAACGATGCGCCACCTGCATCGCCGGCGCATGAGGATAACGATCGACAGCCACAACCTCCACGCCCAGACGCTGTGCTTCGATCACCACTTCTTTCCCCAGCTCCCCTGCCCCAAGAATCAGGAGTCGCGTCGCATTCTTCTTCAACGGCGTACCAAGCATAAAACCTCACAAAAAAACCATCAGAACCGCAATCGTAAGATTGCGCTATCATACTCGCAATCTTGCGAGCACATGACTTGCAAACACATGACACGAAACGCTTGTAGCGACCCCGCTCTGCGGGGTGGAGCCCCGCATGGTAATGCGGGGCTTTTTGGGGAAAGGCGGTTTAGCCGTTGATCGAAAATCAACGCGCGTTCTGCAAAACATGTCACGCACCCGATTGCAACTCTGATGATTGACGAAAATTTGCTATAGTAATCCCCCATGGCCGGAAATTCGGAAATCTTCGCAAGGGTCCGCGACGCCGTCGACATCGTCGAAGTCATCGGCGAGCACGTCGCCCTCAAACGCGCAGGCCGAGAATACAAAGGCCTTTGTCCATTCCACGAAGACCATCGCCCAAGCATGGCGGTAGTCCCGCACAAGCAGATTTTCCACTGCTTCGTCTGCGGAACAGGCGGAGATGTGTTCAAATTTGTCAAGGAATATCACAAAATGTCCGCCGGCGAAGCGCTGCGAATGTTAGCGCAACGCGGAGGCGTGAAACTGCCGGAGTTGCCCAGGAGTGGGCGTGGAGGCGGCGCGAACAATGAGGAGGGACCCTCGGTTCGCGAGCAAATCGCGTCAACTAATGAATGGGCATGCGATTTCTTTGAAAAGCATCTGCGGACGCCAGGCGGCAAAGCTGGCCTGGAGTACTTTCATTCACGTGGACTCACGAACGAAACAATCGAAAAATTCCGCCTGGGAATGGCCCCGGACGGCTGGACTGGCCTGGTGAACGCCGCCATGCGATTGCAGATCCCAATGGAAAAACTCGATCAAGCAGGCCTGGTCAAACACCGACAGGACGGCTCCGCCTACGACGTCTTCCGCGGACGCGCCATGTTCCCCATCATCGATGCAACAGGGGGCGGCGGCGGCGGAGCAAAAAGCGGACGGGTCATCGCCTTCGGCGGACGCGTACTCGAAGAAAAACGCGACGAACAAGGCTTGGTCATCGAAGCTAAATATCTCAATACACCAGAAACCAAACTCTTCAACAAAAGCGAGTCCATGTACGGCCTGAACCTCGCACGCCAACAAATCGTCCGAACACGAACCGCTATCGTCGTCGAAGGATACATGGACGTCATCGCATGTCACCAGGCTGGCGTCACAAATGTCATCGCCACATTAGGAACAGCACTCACACCAGATCACGCGAGAATCCTGAAAAATTACGCCCAGACAATCGTGCTGGTCTTCGACTCCGACGATGCAGGCTTCAGAGCAGCAGACCGTGCTATGGAAGTCTTCGTTCGCACACAGCTAGATATCAAACTGACAAACGTTCCCGACGGAAAGGACCCCTGCGACTTCTGTATGAAAAGCGGCGGCGACGCTTTCCAGAAACTCGTGGACAATGCAACTGACGCATTAACCTATCAGTGGAACCGACTGCAAAAACAGTTCCACGCAACCGAAAGCCTCTCCGCCCGCCAGGAAGCGATCACGCAGTTCATGCGCTTCGTGGCAGTGGGACTCGAAAGCGGGGGGGGGGGGGGCAAAAATGAGGCCCGGGCACCCCGGGGCCGCCTTTTTTCACATGTGCCCGGAGGGGGGGGGTGGGCTCCGGAGCGCGGCGGCCCACCCCCGGGA
>WQYP01000185.1 GCA_009781185.1 Phycisphaerales bacterium
CCGCGGTTCCCTGCGAGGCGTTGCCGATTTGGCGGATTTCTTCGTCTTCCGGGCGTTCGTCTTTGAATTTCCATGTGGTCATTTTTTCGCCGGTCATGATTGCGGTGCCGTGGGTGCCGTTGACTTCGATTCGCACATCCGTGCCCGGCCAGAACGCCGTCGACGCCTGTACCACTCCCTGCGCCCCATTCTGGAAATCAACAAACGCCAGCAGCGTGTCTTCCAGCTTCACGTCCTTATGCGCCAGGTTGCTCATTCTCGCCTGCACCTGCTTGGCTGGTCCCATCAGGAATTGCAGCACATCAATGTAATGAAACGCATGCTGCACCGTCACGCCCGCCCCCGACTGCCTGCTCGATCGCCATGCATCCATATGATAATACCCCGGCTCCCTGAACCATTTCATATACGCATCCGCCTGCAGCAGCTTCCCAAACCGCCCAGTCTCGATCGCCTTCTTCATCTCCTGCATCGCCTTGCGCACCCTGCACTGCACCGTGCACCCGAACTTCACCCCCGCCCCCCCCCGTGCCTTCTTGCACGCCACGATCATCTCATCGGTCTCCCGCAACGACATTGCCGGCGGCTTCTCCGTCAAGCAATGCTTCCCCGCCGCCGCGATCTTCAGAACCGCCTCATAATGCAAATGGTTCGGCGTACACACGCACACCGCGTCAATCTCCGGATCCGCCAGCATCTCCTCCAGACTCTTAAACCCCTTGCACCCAAACTCGCTCGTGAGCTTCCCCAACCTCGCTGCATCCACATCCGCGATGCCGATGAGCTTCCCCCCCTTCGACGCCTGCACCGACTTCGCATGAAACGGCGAAACCAACCCCGCCCCGAGGATACCGAAACCGAGCGTTTTAGACATTATGAACTCCTTGTTAAGTCATCAAAAAAGCATGCTAACCGAGAGTGTTGTTCCCAGCTACCCCCCATGTACGTTGGCAAACCATATGGGCAAATACCTTTGATCCATCAGAGACGCGACCGTCAGGGAGCGTTGGGCCACCACAGTTGCGTGGATAACCGTTTCTCCGAACAGGACGCACTACTGCCCATAAATAGTGAGCACACCAATAACCGCGCAGACAAACAGTATGATTGCACATATTCGAAATAGACGCTTCTTTTTATCAGAAAACTCAGAAAACATCTGGGGAAAGCTATACCAGCCCCAGCCAATCGAGGCGGCCATAAAACTGACAAAAAGGAAGCAAAATATGAAGAATAAATCAAAGCAACGCGGCAGCACGAAAACCTCGCAAAAACACCCGTTCGCTTATTCTGGAATCAGCAGCCCCTTGAGTCCCTCAAGATTCTCGCACGCCGCGAACACCCGCTCCCACTCCGCAAGCGGGGCCTTATGCGTGATGAGCTTTTCGACGGGGAGTTTGCCGGAGGCGATCATGGCGATGGCGCGGTCCCAGCTCGAATACGTCGTGGACATATTGAAATAGAGCGTGATGACTTTGGAGCAGAACTTATCCCAGGGGAGTTCGACGTTTTTGTTGCCGGTGAGGCCGATGGCGCAAACCTTCCCCATCTTCCGCACCAACTCCACCGTTCCCGGAATCGCCCGCGGCGACCCGGAGCACTCCACCACCAAATCCGCCCCAATCCCTCCCGTCATCTCCTGCACCACATCCACCGCCGCCTTCTCCGCAATATTCACCGTCTTAAATCCCAACTCTTTCGCCTTCGCCAGTCGCAGCTTCACATCCGCAGGCGTCCCCACCACCAGCACCTCCTTCGCCCCCGCCGCCCGGCAGACCATCGCCGCCAGCAACCCAATCGGCCCCGGCCCGATCACCACCACAAAATCCCCCGGCACAATGCAGCCACGCTCGATAATATCCGCCACACAATTCACCGTCGGCTCCACCACCGCCGCCTGCTCAAACGTCATATGATCCGGAATCTTATGCAGCAGTTTCTCCGGATACGTAATCAAACTCGTCATCGCCCCATCGATCCCCCAGCCCGGCGAACGCTTACTCGGACATATCTGCACATTCCCCGTCCGACACAAATAACACACCCCGCACGCCTTCGTATGCGGTTCCGCCACCACCCGATCCCCAACTTTCGCCATCACACACTCCGGCCCAACTTCGATCACCGTCCCCGAAAACTCATGCCCCAATATCACCGGCGGCCAGTACGGAAACTCATCATGTTTCACATGGATATCCGTCCCGCATATCCCGCAGGCCGCCACCTTAATCTTCACCTCCCCCACGCCCGGCTTCCGCGGCTCGGGCATGTCCTTCAATTCCAAAAATCCCTTCCCCTTCTGCGTCTTGACCAATGCCTTCATCTCAAATCTCCAAAAAATGTAACGCGGGCGTCTCGCCCACCTGGCCCCGGTAGGGGCCAAAGCCTTTAGCCCACGGCAAGCGGCGCCAGCCGCACCGCCGTGGGTATCCGTCCCACAAAAAAGATGTCGCCGCCCCGGTAGGGGCGAAAGCTTGTTCTATTTATTTCGCAACTCCACAAAAATCAACCACAAATGCCCCCAGCACCTCCACCGCCGTCTGAATTTCTTTCATCGCGATCTGCTCGTCCTTCGAATGCGCCACCTTCAGCGTCCCCGGCCCATACACCACGGTCGGAATCTTCAATTGATTATTATAAAACCACGCATCGCACGACGCCGTCATCGCGCTGACCTCCAGCGCCACCCCGCTCCGCTTCGCCGCCGCCAGCACCGCCTGCGGCAACTCATGCTTCGGATCCACCACGCTCGAATCATGCCGATACATAAAAGTCAGTTCAAAATTCCCCGCCAGCGACGCATCCGCACTCAGCGCCCGCTTCATCCCATCCATCACTTGCTCCTTCGTCGTGTTCGGCAGCAGTCCCAGCACCCCCTCCATCTGCGCCCGGCTGGGCGCCGACGCCGGCCAATTCCCCGCCACCAACTTCCCAAATGTGATCGGCATCGGATTCGGATAAGGATCAAAGAGCGGATTTCCGCGAGATGCCTTCAGCAACTCCGCATGATACTTTTCCAAAATCGCAATCGCATCCCGCGCCATCAATAGCGCACTTTTCGTCTGCCCCGCCTGTCCCGAATGCCCCGCCTTCCCGTGAAAAATAATCTTAAACCAGACCGCTCCGCGAATACTCGTGTAGAGTTTTCCATCCGAAGACTCCAGCACCACGCATCCGTCCGCAATCTCCCCCGTCCTCGCCATCGCCAGCGATCCGTTCCCGCCGTTCTCTTCTTCATTGACGATATGCGCCACAATGTCCCCCGCCGTCTTCACCCCCGCCGCCTCTAGCATCTTGAATAGCAGATACGCCGTCGCCACCTGTCCTTTGTCATCGCACGCTCCGCGTCCGAACACCACCCCATCCCGCACCTGCGGATTGAACGCATCCACATGCCCCTCCGACGCCGGCACAACATCCATGTGCGCATTCATCAGCAACTTCTTCCCGCCACCCGTCCCCTTGCGAATAACCCGCAAATTAAACCGCCCGTCATACTTAATCCCCTCCACCGGCGTCGAATAATCCGGATCCTTCTTAATCGCCTCCGACATCATCACCCGCTCCACCGCCACTCCCCCGATCTTCCTAAACTCCTTCTCCGCAAACAGCATCGCCTCGTGCTCCCGTCCCGGCGTCGATTCAAACCGAATCAGCTCACATAAAAACCGTTCCGCCTCCGGCAACAACTTCGCAACAACATCTTTCATCACATTCACCTATCATTATCACAAAACAAGCCCAGGGACTGCAGTCCCTGGGCTTTCGCGCTCACATCCATCAAAGCTTCAACCGCGACAAACACCCTTCCATGATCGCCAGCGACTCATCCGCCTCCGCCTGGGTGATGACCAGCGGCGGTCCGACGCGGATGACGTTTCCGTAGAAGCCGACGGAGCCGATGAGCAGGCCGTGATTGGCGGCGTCGACGATGAGCGGCTTAATCAACTCCGGCGCCGGCTCCTTCGTCCCCTTATCCTTCACAAACTCCATCCCCATCACCAGCCCCATCCCACGCACATCCCCCAGATACCTGCACTTCTCCGCCATCCCCTTCAACTTCGACAACATATACGCCCCCATCTTCGCCGAATTCTCCACCAACTTCTCCTTCTCATAAATATCCAGCACCGCGCACACCGCCGCCGACGCCACCGGATTCCCACCCAGCGTGCTCGACATCTCCCCCTTGCTCAGACACGAGAACACCTCCGACGTCGCCCCCACCGCCGACACCGGCACACCGCACCCAATCGCCTTCCCAATCGTAATAATGTCCGGCTTGATATCCTCATGTTCAATTGCCCACATCTTCCCCGTACGCCCGTAACTCGCCTGCACTTCATCGACGGCGAGGAGCAAACCCTTGCGGCGGGTCCATTCCTCAAGTTTCTTGAGCCAACCCTTGGGCGGGAAGATAAAACCGCTCGTCCCCTGATACGGCTCGACCATGACGCCGCCGAGACTGCCCGTGGTGTTCGCGGCAATGGTGTATTCGAGGTAGGCAAAATATTTTTTGAATTCCGGATCGCCATCGCAGAAGCCCAGGGTGTCGCGGTAGGGATTGGGAAATGCAACGCGAATGGCGCCGGGCAGACTCGGCCCGTAACCTTTTTTAGGTCCGGGCAGGCCGCCCATTGTCGCCGCCGACGTCGTTCGACCGTGGAACCCGCTCTCGAAACTCAAAATCTCATACTTCCCGCTCTTGCGTTTCATCAACCGCGCCGCCGCCTCCGTCGCCTCCGACCCCGTCGACAAAAAGAAGCACTTATCCAAATGCCGCGGCAACGCCTTCACCAGCCGCTCCGCCGCCTCAATCCTCTCCACGCTCGCATTCTCATAATTATTCAGCAATCTCGCCGAAGCCTTCTGCGCCGCCTGCACCAGATGCGGATGACAATGCCCCACGCTCGTCACCAACACCCCCGACGTCCAATCAATAAATGTATTCCCATCGACATCCGTCACCACCACTCCGCGTCCATGATCCCAGACCACCGGCGCCTGGAACCCCACCACATCCGCCTCATACTTGTGCCACCGCTCCAACAATTCCTTCCCCTTCGGTCCCGGCAACGTCCCATTCACTCTCGTAACACCCATGATGACCTCTTTCTAAAAAAACAATACGACCTTAATTTTTCCCTGCATTCCGCGTCTTTTCGCGGTCTGCGGCAAGTTTGTAAACTTCATCAATGGACCGGTCTTTCCATAAATCTCGCTGCCATTCTGTATAGTCGAAGTCTTCCCGCTTCACAAGATAGATAAAGCGCTCCGCCTCGATTTCGCCCAGCCCCTTGACAAGCAGATTCATGGCATCCGTCCGCAAAACGCGATCCGTCCTCATCTCGTCTCCTCCGTTTCAAGAAGAAAAGCAACCGGATTAACGATTTCAATTCCGTCCACCAGTTTATTCTTGCTGTGGAATTTCCTGTCAGTCGTAATCAGATAATCGCAGCCATGCCGCACGGCACATGCCAGATGAAGCGCGTCCTTGTGTTTTAAACCCACCTTCATGTATTCCCGTCCGCTTTCCAGAAGATTCTCCGAAGCCGAGCAATACTCTTTGGCGAGCAACCGCCAGGGCGTGATCACTTCGCGCCTCTCTTCGGAAGGATTTTCATCATTCTCGGAATCAAGGATAAACGACCAGACCAGCGAGTACAAACCCTGTTTGATTTTGCCTTGGATAAAAAGCTTAGCTTCCGTTTCAAGCATGACCAGACTCTGCCCCTGCTCGTCAAACGGCCTATTATAGCAACAGTTATCAAGGTATATCTTCAGCATTTGTCACCTTTCAGGAAGCCATCAGGAGCCTCCCGAACTCCCGCTTCTGGTCGTGAACCAGGTCAATTCGGTTGAGATCAAGTCCATACATATACGTCCCGTCTTTGGCCTTAACGACAGGTATGAATCCAAGGTTTGTAAGCAACCTGCTCCCACGGGGGGTGAGACCATGGGCGCAAAGGTACGGCCAGATCTGTCGGTCGGCTGCCGCCGGGGTGTGGATGAACGCGCGAACGTGGGCCACCAGCGCCTGCATCATCAATCGCTGGTACTTCTCTTGGCCGGAGTACTGCTTCCGTACATACAGGATCTGCAGGCATATATGATTGTTCACGTGATTCCCGAGGCAAGGTTGACGATCGGCGCAAGTTAAGTCATCCCAAGGCTCGTGCCCTTCTGCCATGACGCGGTAGCATCCGTGAGAAGTAATGGACATGACGCACGTGAATCCGATTATCTCATTGGGACGGTCCGGCACTGTCACAAGCAAAAACGTGCGTGAATCCGGAGCCTGAGACTGGCCTGCGGGTGCATGTTCAAGGAGCAGTGCTGCGTACTCCTCCCGGCGTGTCTCAAGATTTCCACCGTAGGCATAGAACGCCTCGTAACCCATCTTGATGAGGGTTTCGTAATCCGAACTGGTACGGTCGGTCACGAATCTCGCACTCGTTGGCTTTGCTGTCGGAACCCAAAGGCTCTTGGGCCTCATGCCCAAAGGGATTGGGTCAGTGCGCCACTTATACCACCATTCTGTACCAGCGACGGTAAGCACGATTACGAGGAGGAAGGCCTCGCACCAGTGAACCCAGTGCAACGACTCACCTAGAGCACCGACCCAAGGATTTGCCCAGCGCGGCAGTAGTACCTGCAAGATAAGTAGAAAAGCCGCAAGCCAGGCAAGGGGGTGTGTGATGTGGCGGAATCGTCTCAGAAAGACGGCCACTCTGAAAACGGTGAGATGGAACCGTCGGTCCACATGAGGATACAAAAGGAACTCTACAACCGTCCGGAGCTTTCTTATCCCAAACAAGGTGCGTACTCCATGGCTAATTTACGTCTTGATCGTTTCCTTATTAATCACATTCCTCGCCGCCTTCCCCGCCTGGAACAACAATATATCATTCACAATACTCTTCCGAATCTCCCACCCTGCCTCGAAGCTCGCCCACCCCACATGCGGCGTCAAGATACAACTCTCCACCCCAAACAGCGGATGCGACAACGGCGGCGGTTCCACATCGAACACATCAATCGCCGCTCCCGCAATCCCACCCTTCTTCAAAACCTCCGCCAACGCCTCCGCATCCACCAACGGCCCTCTCGCCGTATTCACCAACACCGAAGTCGCCTTCATCCACCCCAAAGTCTCCAAATTCACCATCCGCCGCGTCTCATCGTTCAACGGCGTATGCAGCGTCACGTAATCCGACTCCGAAAAAACCGTCTTCTTATCCACAAACTTCACATCCGTAAACTCCGCCTTCCGCTTCTCCGACAAATACGGATCATGCGCCAGAAACTTAAACCCAAAATGCCGAATCTTCCGATACACCCGGCTCCCAATCCGCCCCATCCCCACAATCCCAACCGTCCGCCCATCCATCCGATAAAACGGCAGCAACTGCGAAAAATCCCACTGCCCGCTCGCCGCCGCCTTCTCCAAAGTCTTCCGGCTCTGCGGCACCTTCCGCGCCAACGCAAATATCAACGCAATCGCATGTTCCGCCACATCTTCCATGCAATAATCTGGCTGATACGCAAACTGAATCTCCAACCGCGTACACGCCGGCACATCCACATTGTCATACCCAATCCCATGCCGAATCAACAACTTGCACTTCGGCAACTTCTCCAGCAGCGACGCCGTCATCTTCACCATATTGACCACAACGACATCCGCATCCGCCAATTTCGCCGCCACCTCCTCCTCCGGCTGAAATTTCAACTGAAAACTCTCAAATTCCACTCCCGCCTTCGCCAACGCCTCCGCCTCCCACTTCAAATCCTCTTCAATATAATCCGTCACAACCGCCTTGATCTTCTTACTCACCATAAACTCCATTCAGTGTTTAAATCAAAAATCAACCTCCGCATTGTACTGAAGCGGCACCCACGCGTCCACGAATACTTAAACGCACCCGCTTCCCGTCTTTGATCGAGTTGAGGATGAGGAACACCGCATGGCAATGCGGTGGTTGCACACCGCTCTCATCACAGATCACCGCCCCCGCTTGCGGCGTCGCGAACCACGCCGCCCTAAACGCATTGAGGGTGTGGCCATTTTTTATGGCAAATCAGGGCGATCAGAGCCGCGACCGTCAGGGAGCGACCCGTGCGACAATGCGGAAATAACGCCTGTCGCTCCCTGACGGTCGCGGCTCTGATTTTCCGG
>WQYP01000186.1 GCA_009781185.1 Phycisphaerales bacterium
CGGACCTTTTTGCCCACTGACGGATGGGAATCCAGTCCCGTTGAAAAATGGGACATTTAGAGCCAAAGGATGATGGGAGCCGGATGAATCGAGAGATTCCCGTCCGGTTCTGCGAGAGCGCTGAGGTGAAACTCCCCAGCGCGACTCACCCCCAATAGGATCAGAGCCGCAATCGTGAGATTGCGGTTCGCGGGCCGCAATCTTACGATTGCGGCTCTGATGAGTTGCGAGGTGGTTGATGACTTCCAAAGAACGAGTCCTGGCGGCAGTGGCGCATCGGGAGTGGCGACATACAGGAGATCGCGTGCCGATCACCTTTGATGCCGAGGGCGTGGTGTACGACATGCTTTACAAGCATTTCGGACATCGGTCGAAGGAGAAGTTGCTCGATACGCTGGGCTGCGATACATGGTGGGTATTGCCGAAGAATTACATCATGTCCGCGACCGAGAAGGGCAAACAGGACAAGACCACCATCTGGGGCTGGGGCTCCACGGTGGTGAAGTACACCGGCGGCGAGTATTCGGAACTGGCCTACAGTCCGCTGGCCGCCACGGATGATTTATCAGCCATCGACAAGCATCCATGGCCGGATATTACCGCCCAGGACTACAGCAGCTTCGACGCCGATGCTGCCGCTCACAGCGACAAGGCGATCATCGCCGCCAGTTCCTGGGGCACCTATTTTCTAGCCTCCTTCCTCCGTGGTATGGAAGGCGTCCTCATGGATTTCGCCATCAATCCGCCCTACGTTGAGAAACTTTTCGGCACGATCACCGAGCGGGTGCTCGCCATGCTCGACAACATGCTGGATCATCACGCTGAGCACATCGACATCGTGTACATGGCCGACGATTACTGTTCGCAGCTCGCCCCGCTGTTTTCACCCGAAACCTTCAAACGCTACGTCACGCCGTACCTGAAGCAGGTGGTGGATCGCGCTCATCGCAAGAACAAGAAGTTTTTGTTGCATGTTTGCGGCGCGGTGCGGCCGCTGCTGCCGATGATTATCGATTGCGGCGTTGATATGCTCGAGCCGATCCAGATTCGCGCGACGGGCATGGAACCCGCGGCACTCAAACGCGACTTCGGCAAACATCTGTGCTTTTACGGCGGGTTGGATTTGCAGCAGGTCCTCTGCCGCGGGACGCCGCAGAGCGTGGCGGATGAGACGCGGCGGCTTATTGATATCCTCGGCAACGGCGGCGGCTACGTCTTCGGCCCCGGACATACGTACATCCAAATCGACTCCCCGCTGGAAAATATCCTGGCGATGTATGAAACCGCGAAAAATTACACTTCTAATTTTTGATCGTTGGCGGCCCCTGCAAGATACCCAATTCCGCGAGGAATTTGTCCGTTTTGATAAGTGTTGCGTTGTGCCACGGCTGGCCGTTGAAGAAGCCGTGACCGATGTTCGCCGCGGTCCAGAGTTCTACCTTGTTGCCCAGTGATATTGATTTATCTGCATACGCATGAGCGTGCGAGAGAAACGGGTCCTGTTCGCCATAAAGCATCAGCGTCGGAGGAAGATTCTTTCCCAAATGCTCGATCGGCGAATAGACACGCAAAAATTGTTTCTTTTCTTCATCGCTGTTGCCCGGGGCACTTTTCCGCATCACGTCCGTGGTTTTAGCGTCGTCGAAGGCCGCCATCAGGTCCATCACCGGATTAAACAGCACCATCGCCCGCGGCCGACACGACACCGCCGCATCGTCCGCGGGATCATCTGTCTCCTTCCCCCCCGGCAGTACCAGCGCCGCCGCCAGATGACCACCCGCCGACCCGCCGGAGGCGACGATCTTCTCCGGATCGACGCCCCATTCGCCGGCATGTGTCCGCAAAAATCGCATCGCCGATCTCGCATCGAACACGCATTCTTTCACGCCAGTCTGGTGCACCGAGGAGATACGGTATTCCGCGGAGATAGCGACCATTCCGCGTGAGGCGAAATATTCAGCCTTGCTGAAAAACTGTGTCGGACTGCCAACCCGCCATCCGCCCCCGAAAAAAAACAAAATCGCCGCCCGCTTATCCGCCGCCTTCCATCCCGCCGGCAGATACACAAAAAACTTCAGCTCTCCTCCCCCCTGCAGTATTTTCTTATAAACAATTTCTTTATCAGGCCGGCGTATCGGCTGAACCCGCGAAGCATCCCTCCCCCCCGTTTCCCCCGCCCCCCCCTGCGCCGCCAGTACCACCAGTGGCACCAACACCGCCGCTACAAACAAAATCACAAACGCTTGATGGATCATTCTCAAGTTCCGATTCGATACGATTCGATACGAATGGCATCCAAGTCAACGTAAGCTGGAAGCCCCGGAATTGCAATCCCTGGGCCTTTGCCGCTGGGCTTTTATCGCGGCTCGGATGGACATAGACGCTTGCCATGCCCTTTTCAGGTCATGTCATGCAATATACTGGACATTTGTATCCAGAAGTCGTAATTTCATTGAATGAGCTTACTCTTGGGCTTATTCAAGACAGGCTCTTGCCTCTTTCAAAAGGAATCTCACTATGTACTGCAATCAATGTGAACAGACCTTCCGCGGCACCGCTTGCGTCAACCACATCGGCGTCTGTGGCAAAGATGAAAACGTCCAGTCCCTCCAGGAGATCATCCTCTACGGCCTCAAAGGCATGGCCGCCTACGCCGCCCACGCACGACGCCTCGGCAAGCACGACGAAGCCGTCTCCGCCTTCTTCGAAGAGGCCCTTTTTGCGACGATGACGAACGTCAATTTCGATCTTGGCGCACTCTTCGAGATGGCCATGGAACTCGGGCGGAAGAACCTCCGCGTCATGGAGCTTCTCGACGCCGGTCATCTCGACAACTTCGGCAAAGCCGCTCCCACGCAAGTCACCGAAGGCACCCGCCAAGGCCCCGGCATCCTCATCACCGGACACGACCTGCTCGACCTTCAAAACCTTCTCAAAGCCTGCGAAGGCACCGCCGTCAAAGTCTACACCCACGGCGAAATGCTCCCCGCCCACATGTACGAGAAACTCAAGAACCATCCCAATCTCGCCGGTCATTACGGCGGCGCCTGGCAGGACCAACGAAAAGATTTCGAACACTTTCCCGGCCCGATCGTCGCGACCACCAACTGCGTGATGATCCCCACCGCCAAAAACACCTACGGCCCCCGTTTCTTCACCACCAACCAGGTCGGCGTCCCCAACGCCACACGCCTCACCGGCAACGACTGGCACAAAGTCGTTGACATGGCCAAATCTTGCCCTCCCTGCGAAGAAAAAGTCACCGGCCAATCGACGGTCGGCTTTCATCGCACCGTTCTGCTCGACGCCGCCGGCACCATTGTCGACGCCGTCAAGGCCGGCAAAATCTCCCACTTCTTCGTTATTGGCGGATGCGACGGCGCTGAACCCGGCCGCAATTATTTCACCGATTACGCCGCCGCCGCCCCGAAGGACTCCTTCATCCTCACCTTAGGCTGCGGCAAATACCGCATCCGCCAGCACGACTACGGAACGCTGCTGGGCCTGCCGCGTCTGCTCGACATGGGCCAGTGCAACGACAGCTACGGCGCGATCATGGTCGCCATCGCCTTGGCCAAGGCCTTCAATTGCAGCGTCAACGAATTGCCGCTGACGCTCTGCATCAGCTGGTTCGAGCAGAAAGCCGTCGCCGTCCTGCTGACACTGCTGTCGCTGGGCGTCAAAGGCATCTCGATCGGCCCCAACCCGCCCGCATTCGTGACCCCCGCAGTTTTCAAAATTCTGCAGGAAAAGTTCGATCTGCGTCTGATCGGCAATGACGCCAAAGCCGACATGCAAAAAGCCTTAGCCGTCACGTAAGGTTGTTCAATCGTTAACTATGTTTCCGAGCCCGGAGGTTATGGTTGTGCCCCGGGCTCCTTTTTTTGAAGGCGTAAAATTTGTAAAATTCGTGAAAGTCGTAAAATTCGTGGTGGGGTTCATGGCGTTCGACCAGTTTAGCTGCGAGCCGACAGGCGAGCGTTTTTCCACGAATTTTACGACTTTCACGAATTGGGTGTGGCCTGCTCTGTCTCAATCCTCCACCATTTGGCCATCTTTTGTGGCATAGGCGTCAAGTGGAGCCCCGTATGGCAATGCGGGGCTTTGCGTTGATCTCGACAAAGAGCACCGAAAATGCTTGCAGCGTCGCGGACTTCTCCCATTGGAACCCGTCATCGCACGGAAGGGCTCTCCACGAATTTTACGAATCAGTTTTTCATGGGCATCAGCCTCGCATAACGGTAAAATGGAAGCAGTGGCCGCCGCCCCTCGTCGCGGCCCATGACTCAACCAACGCAAGGAGCATCGCGGCATGACCCAATCCACCCCTCCCCCCCATCCACATGAACCCTCCGCCAAGACCCAGGACAAGGGTTCTCTTCAGTTCGCCATCGCTGCCGCCGAACTCGCTTACAATACGCGCTGCGTCGACGTGGTCATTCTCGATCTTCGCGGACGTTCGCCGGTCGCCGATTTCTTCGTCATCGCCACCGGCACCAGTCCTCGCCAGATGCGAACCGCCATCGACGAACTGCAGGACCTGGGCAAAAAAATGGGGTTTGCCCCCTGGAAAACCAGCGGCCTGGAGTCCGGCAACTGGATGCTCCTCGATTGCGTCAACGTCGTCTGTCATCTCTTCGACGGAGACAAACGCGACTATTACGATCTCGAACTCATCTGGGGCGACTGCCCGAAGATCGACTGGCGAAAAGCCCTCGGCCTGCCCGCGATCCCCGAACATCCGCCTCTGGAAAATGAGCACCCCGCATTCTCCGAAAAATCTCATCTCGACCAGATTGCCGCACAGGAAGAGGAGGAACGCGAAATCACCGAGCTCGAGGAGGACGAGGATGCCGATGAGGACGCCGACGTTGAACCGTCGGTGGTTGTCGAACTTCCGGACGAAGACTCTGGCCAAGTCGGCGTCGAACTCGTCGAAATCGACCCACCCACCACCCGCGGCAAACGTGAGCACGCCCTTTATCCCACCAAAATCGCCGAGCAGACCAACACCGAGGAAGAATCCGCGATGCACGTGGTTCCCACGCGCAACGCCGCCGACGCCATCGATGAAGAGCCCCCCAAGCCCACTCGCCGGAAAAAGCCCGCCAAGACTGCCAAGAAGCCCGTCACGAAAAAGAAGCCAGTTACGAAGAAGAAGCCTGCCGCCAAAAAGAAACCGCCCGCCAAACCTAAGAAGAAGCCCGTTGCCAAAAAACCAGCCAAAAAAACCGCCAAGAAGCCCGTTGCCAAGAAAAAGCGATGACACGCTCTTCGATGCCAAACCACCGCATTGCCATGCGGTGCTCCTTACCACTTGAAACTCGAAACTTGAAACTCCAAAAAGGTTCCCACATGCAATCGATTGACGACCTTCTCAAGGCCCGTTTCTCTACCGCCATCGGCCTGGCCTTCGGTGACCAAAACATCGTTGACCCTTTAATCAAAACCGCCGACCCCAAATTCGCCGACTATCAGGCCAACGTTGCGATGGCTCTCGCCAAGCGTGTCGGCAGTAAGCCGCGCGACGTCGCCACCAAAATCATCGCCAACCTCCACATCGACGACATCTGCGATCCGCCCACCATCGCCGGCCCCGGCTTCATCAACCTCCGCCTCAAAAAATCCTTCCTCACCACCGTCCTCAAAAGCGCTTTCGACCCCCCCCCCGCCTCCAACCGTGCCGGTGTCGCAACAACCGCCCATCCTCAAACCGTCCTCATCGACTACTCCGGCCCGAACGTCGCCAAGCAAATGCACGTCGGACACCTCCGCACCACCATTCTCGGCGACACTTTCGCCCGCGTCCTCGAATTCCTCGGCCACACCGTCATCCGTCAAAACCACATCGGTGACTTCGGCACACAATTCGGCATGATCATCCATCACATGCGAATCTTGGGCGTTGGGGGGGGGGCCGACAAACCGGTCACCATCAGCGACCTTGACCGTTACTACAAAGAAGCCACCGCCAAATTCAAGGTCGATAAGGCCTTCGCCCTGACCGCTCGCAAGACCGTCGTCGAGTTGCAGTCCGGCGGAAAAGAGGCCGTCGAACTTTGGGACCGCATGCGAATCGCCACGCACGACGACTACACCGCCATCTACAAAACGCTCGGCATCACGCTCACCGACGCCCACGAGCGTGGCGAATCCTTCTACCGCGACCGTCTCCCCAAAATCATCGCCCTCATCAAATCCACCCTCGACTTCCGCGGCGAAAATAATTCAGAGCCGCGACCGTCAGGGAGCGACCCAATCATCCGCGACGAAGACGACGATGAGGACGGCGACGATCGCTCCCCTCCTGTCCCACCGTCACCTTGTCACCCTGTCACCTTGTCACCTTGTCACCCCCCCTCTCTCCCTCCCGCCCCCATCACCACCCCCTTCACTGCCTACTCCGACGGCGCCTTCTGCGTCTTCCTCCCCGGCTATCTCACCAGAGACAAACGCCCCTTCCCCATGATGCTTCAAAAGCGCGACGGCGGCTACCCCTACTCTGCCTCCGACCTCGCCGCCCTCTACTTCCGCGTCCAGGAGCACAAAACAACCCCCGCCGACCAAAAACCCCTCGACCGCGACTGGCACGCCGACCGCGTCATCTACCTCACCGACGCCCGTCAATCCCAGCACTTCGCGATGGTCTTCGACACTTTCCGCGCCGCCCACTGGAACCGTAACCCCCACACCAACACCGAAGTCCAACTCGAACACGCCCCCTCAGGCTCCATCCTCGGCGAAGACGGCACCCCCCTGAAAACCCGCTCCGGCGACTCCGTCAAACTCAAAGACCTCCTCGAGGAAGCCATCGAACGCGCCAGCCAAATCGACGCCCAGCGCGGCGCCGAGCTTTCTCCGGAGAAACGTGCCCTCGTCGACCACGCCGTCGGCATCGGCGCCGTCAAATACGCCGACCTCCGACAGGACCGCAACACCGACTACATCTTCGCCTGGGACCGCATGCTCTCCCTCCAGGGCAACACCGGCCCCTACCTCCAAATGCAATACACTCGCATCCGCAGCATCTATCGCAAAGGCAACATCACCCCCGAAGCCGTCCGCGCCGCCAACCCCACTCTCACCCTCGACCACGAAGACGAACTCGCCCTCGCCAAGAAACTCCTGCAATTCGGCCCTGTCGTCGAAAGCGTCGCCCGCGATCTCAAACCGCACTACCTTTGCAACTACCTCTATGAACTCAGCGAAACCTTCTCTCGTTTCTTCACCAATTGTCCCGTCTTAAAAGCCGACACCGAAGCCCTCAAGCTCTCTCGCCTCCGCCTCTGCGACATGGTCGCCACAGTCCTTCGCATCGGGTTGCAAGAGCTTTTAGGCATTAAGGTTCTCGAAGAAATGTAAATTTGTATGAAGCACAATCCTTTACACTCGCAATCTCCTCATGGCACGATTATCGTCTTCGCGCCGCATCCGGACCGATGAGGTCATTGGGTGTGCGGGCATCATCATGCAAGCACTCGCCCGTGGCATAGGCGCCAAGGTGGTCGTCATGACCAGCGGTGATGGTTATCCCGCAGCTGCGGCCGGCGTTTCACGGAAACCGCTGGATCAAATCGGTCCCGAAGACTTTTTGACGCTTTCACGCTTACGCCAGACACAGAGCCGCAACACCTGTGAAATCCTCGGTGTCAAAGGCGACGACCTGATCCTGCTTGGCTATCCGAACGGCGATTTGAACCAGTTGTACGACAGTGCCGATGAGAAAGTGATTCGCCATCAGTTCATCCAAAAAAACAAAACCTATGCGTTGATTCAAAAAGATTATCATACCGCCATGCATGGCACGCCGGCGCCGTACAGTCATGCCGCTCTGTTGGGAGACCTGGTCGAATTGCTGACCACGTGGCAACCCGCTGCAATCTACGTGACCGACGAAACCGACGGCCACCTCGACCATCGCGCCGCTTTCCGGTTCCTCCGCGACGCAGCCCAAAAAACAAAATATCAAGGCGATTTCTATACCTATCTCGTCCACGGCCTACCCGCCTGGCCCTTCCCACCAGGCATCACGCCCGATCACGCGAACCATCGATTCCTCGAAGAGTTCATTCGCCGGCTTCTCAGGCTGATCCCTGGCCACGAACTTCAATTGCAGCAGATGGAACGCCAGCACGCTCAGCAGGCCAATCAGCGGTTCA
>WQYP01000187.1 GCA_009781185.1 Phycisphaerales bacterium
CCCCAACCGCCACCAACCGTTTCGTCACCGCATTATTCCCCGCATCCTGGTGGATCATCACATCCGCCGCCACCCCCGTCGCCGCCAACGCCACCGCTGCCGCTATCGCCTTACCCGCAATCCTCATCACCGGCCGAATTCGCTTGTGCATCGTTCGCTCCCGAATCACAGACAAAAGTTCCTCTTCAAAACCCGCCGAAGGCGCCAACTCCCCCAACACACCCCGCATCTCCCGATCCACCTCCCGATCTATCTCGTTCATCTCATCCACAACACACCTCTGTTCAAATTCGAAGCTCGAGGTTCGAATTTCGAATCAAATTCCAATGTTCAAAATTCAAATTTCAAAACCTCTGTATCCTGTGAGAACCCGTTTTTGAACATTTGAATTGGGAATTTGCTTCGAATTTCGAATTTCGAGTTTCGAATTTATTTCACCATTCACCATTTGCATTTCATCATCTCCCGCAGCATCGCCATTCCTCTCGTCAACTGCCCCCGTAGCATTCCATCACTTACCCCAAGTGCATGCCGGATCGTTTCATAATCGCATCCGCCCAAATACCGCATCATCAACGGCCTCCGATACTCCTCCGGCAACCCCTCCAGCATCCTCACCGCCCGCTCCACCGCCTCCCGCCTCTCCAACTCCTCCCCCGGCCCCCTCCCACCATCCGCCACCTCAACCCCCTCCACCACCGACCCCTTGCGCTTCAACCGCCCCTCAAACTTCACCGCATCCATCGCCCGATTCCGCGCCAACGTCATCAACCACCTCACAAACCCCTCCACCTCCTTCACCGTCCCGATCCCCTTCCACGCCGCCAGAAAAACCTCCTGCGTCGCATCTTCCGCCTTCTGCCGATCCCGCAGCACCGCCACCACCTGCGAATAGACCATCCCGACCATCGTCCGCACGATCCCCTCAAACGCCGCCGCATCTCCGCGTTGCGCCCGCTTCACCAACTCCACCAACGTCGGCTCACTCACACTCGCCAACTCCTAAACCACCACACCTACATCCAATATAACGCCATCCCGCCCCTCCGCGCGCGCAAAATGTTCCGATGCCCAACCACCGCATTACCATGCGGTGCTCCCCATCCTAATAACTAATATACTAATATACTAATTCACAGCCACGCCGCCGCGAACCGCAGCCTCTCCGCATGTTGGAACGGCCCGCCGCCCTCATGGTTATTAAAATCGTAAATCCGCATCTCCTTCTTCCCCTTGATCCGGTTATACGCCGCATATACCGTCGACGGCGGACAGGTCTGATCCATCAACCCCACCGAAAACAGCACCCTTGCCGTGATCTTCGACGCAAAATGAATCCCATCAAAATACGACAACGTGTTGTACACCGCCTCCTTCCGATCCCGATGTGCCCTCAAATAATTCGCAATTTCCACATACGGCGACGAATCCACCAACGTCGTCGCCCGCGTAAAATGGCACAAAAACGGCACATCCGCCATCGCCACCTTCACCCTCTTCCCCAAAATCGCCGCCGCCGCAATCGCTATCCCCCCGCCCTGCGACCCGCCCATCACCGCAATCCGCGACGCATCCACATGCGGATGCTCACCCGCCGCCTCAACCGCCCGAACCGCATCCATAAACACGCGTCGATAATAATACGTCTCCGGCGACAAAATCCCCCGCGTCATAAACCCCGGATACTGCCCCCCCTCCTCTCGTTCCCCAATATCCGCCGTCGCCCCCGGCGACCAATTCGACCCCTGCCCTCGCGTATCCATCACCAAATTCGCAAAACCCGCCACCGCCACCGAAAAATGATCCACCGGCAAACTCCGCCCACCCCCATACCCCACAAACGTCACTACACACGGTAGCGCCTTTTCATTCCCTGTCGGCTCAATAAACCACCCCTTCACATCCTGTCCCCCATACCCCTTAAACGTCACATCATAAACATCCACCAACTTATAAAACGAATCTTTCACCTCCACAAAATGCGGCGCCGCCGGCCCCGCCTTCTCCGTCTCCGCAAGCGTCCGTTTCCAAAACGCCTCAAAATCCCGAGGCGCCTTCTCCGCCGGATCATACGTCGTCAACTTATCCATCGAAAAATCAAAAAGTGCCATAAAGTTCTCGAAATAAAAAAGCCAGAAGCCAGAAGTTTTGAATAAGCCACAAACCCGAAACCTTCTGGCTACTGGCTTCTAGCTTCTGGCTTCTTCACATCACCAGCTCGCCGCCATATTCACTTTCGCCGCCTTCGCTTCCAGCGTCTTCCTCCCGCCGTACTTCTTCGCCAGTTCCTCAATAAACGCATCAAACGCCTCCCCATCCACCGGCAACTCCACCGCCTTGCGCGTCAAACCCGCCATCAACATCGCATTCCCCAAATGCAACCCATTAAACCCCTCCGGCCCAGACGACAACAATTTCTCATTCGGCGTATTGTTCAAAATCGCGTTCACAAAATCCTGCGTCGTCTGATTGTGCCCTCCCATCGCCACATGCGCCGGCGGCGTCGAAATCTCAATGTTCCAAACCTCCGGAGTCCCAAACGACGTCGGCGTCGTCCGGCTGAACTCCTGCGCATCCACTCGATTCCGCCGAAACGTCAACTTCCCATTATCATTGCACAGCGTCCCGCGCCCGCCGACGATCTCCAAACGATTCGTCCCCGGACACTCACCCGTCGTCGTGATGAAATGCCCCGTCGCCCCGTTGGGATATTCCATGATCGCGCTCACTTCGTCTTCCACTTCGATCGGATGCGTCTTGCCGATATGCACCACCGCCGTCACCCGGCTCGGCATCATGTTCGGTATCCATTGCACCAAATCCAGATAATGCGGACACTGATTGATCAACACACCGCCGCCCTCCCCTTTCCACGTCGCCCGCCACCCGCCCGATGCGTAATACGCAAACGACCGGAACCAATTCGTGCAGATCCACGTGATCCGCGAAATCTCCCCAAGCTCCTTCGACGCGATCATCTCCCGCATTTTCTGATACGTCACGCTGTTCCGCTGATTGAGCATGATCCCGAACTTCAACTGCGGATACTTCTTGTACGCCTCCACCACTTCCCTCGCCGCCTTCACCGAAACCGCGATCGGCTTCTCCAGCATCACATGCACACCCTTGGCAAACGCATCCAGCGCAATAGGCACATGGTCATAATGCGGCACCGCCACAATAATCGCATCGCACCACCCGCAATTCACCACCCCCTTATGCGTCGGAAACGCCGGCACCTGATCCTTGAACCTCTCCCGAAACTGCCGCAGTTTCTCCGGATCCGTATCACAAATCGCCGCCAGCGTCGCTCCCTGCACCTTCCCATCAAAGAGCCACTGTGCATGCTGCGATCCCATGTTTCCCAAACCAATCACGCCGATACGAACCTTATCCATCATCTACTCCTATAAAAAATGATCCAGATAGGGTAAAGCCTTTCCCCCCCACGGTCCAGCATGGATGCCCTCCACAAAATGCATGTAGCGACCCCGCTTTGCGGGGTGGCGGGTGGGGCAGGGCCGGAGTTCACGCTTTAGCGCGTTAAAAGTTTAGCCGTTGATCGAAGATCAACGCCCGCCCGCCTTGGACGCCCCCAACATCAACGCTATTTCCCCACCGCATACAGAATCACCGCCGCAAACATCAGCACCCCCGCCGCAAGCCGACGCACAAAAACCCTCCTGCCATGAAAAGGCTCAATATGCAAATGCCCCCGATAAACCAGAAGCGATCCAATAAGAATGGACATAACCCCACGTGACGATTGCAAAATATTCCCTAAAACAGGCCCAATGAGCCCAAAGCACATATAAAGAAAAATCATCGCCAAAAACCACGCCGCAGCCCACGGCACCGCGTCGCGCCAAGCAGTCTTATCACGAGCACCGCTGGCCGGAAAAAAACCTGCCGCAATCAGCCCCGTAAAAAGATAAGTCAGCGCCGTCGCACAAAAAGGCGCCAAAAAAGCCGCCCGCACATGAGCCACCCCGCCCGAACAACTAAGCGAAAGCCGACGCTCAATCATATTCTGCACGCCACTGACAAGAATGGCGATATTCCAATCCGAGAGCGAGTAAACAACGCATGCAAAAACGATCGCCGCAATCGCCCGGCGACGCAGCCGCCCCCCCGAAAAATTCAACGCCACCGCCGCGACGCAGCAGAGAACTACCCCCACCCATTGCATCGCCGTGAGCCCCACGACCGGATCAGGCGTCCCGGCAACATGCGGCTGAACCATAAAACTCGCCATCACCGCCAACACAATAATCTTAAACCCCAACAGCGGCGAAACCCGGGAAGGCTCCGTATGCTTGAGCGCAATAAGCAACGCAAATTGTCCAACAAGATAAAACAGCGCCGCACAAACCAACGCGGAAAGCAGCGGCACAATATCCGCCACCCCCCCATGCCAGACAAAAGGCAGCACAATCAGCGAAAAAACACCCATCCAAAGATGCCCAAGCACCAGCAACTGCCGGCTCGCCCCCGCCGCACGCTTCTGCACATAATAACGCGTAGCCAAGTAGCACAGCGATTGACAAAGCGCCGCAATAAGACCCGTAATAATGCCAAGAGTCATGAATCAGCCATAAACGAAGAAAAGTTAAATGGTAAAAGGAAGATGCCCATTCTCCTCCTTTTAACTTTTAACTTTTACCTTTTCACTTTTTCACGGTTTTGTTACACCGCATTGCGCCTCTTCTGCGCCTCGTTCATCTGTGCCGCCGTCGGGGCTTTGCCGGTCCGGATCATTTCGGAGAAGCAGTCGAAGAGGTAGACGCCGTCGTGTGGCCCGGGCGAAGCTTCGGGGTGATATTGGACCGCAAAGGCAGGCTCGACAGCATGCCGGAAACCCTCCAACGTATGATCGTTGAGATTCATATGTGTAGGCTCTCCGCCGCAAACCTTGAGGCTGGCAATATCAACCACAAAACCATGACTTTGACTGGTCATCTCGACCTTGCGCGTCGCGACATTCTGGACAGCCTGACCGCCGCGATGCCCAAGCTTGAGTTTATAAGTCCCAGCACCCATCGCCAGCGCCAGAAGCTGATGCCCAAGTCCGATGCCGAAGATCGGTTTCTTCCCGATGATCTTCCGCAACGCGGCCTGAACATAATGAATCGGCGCCGGGTCCCCAGGCCCATTGGAAACAAACACGCCATCCGGACTCAACGCCAGAATTTCCTCCGCAGCCGTCTTGGCAGGCACAACCGTCACACGAAATCCAGATTGCACAAGATTGCCAAGAATGCTCCGTTTCACACCGCAATCGATCACAACCACATGAAAATTCGTCGGATGCCGATTATCCGTCGGCAAAGCCCACTCCCCTTTGTTTTCATTCCACGCATAAACCTTTTTCGAACCAACAATATCCACAAGATCAACCCCCACAAGCCCCGTCCAGCTAGTCGCACGCTTCACAAGCTCCGCATCATCCCGCACAAGTTTCTGATCCGTGCAGAGAACGCCTTTCATAATTCCCCGGACGCGAAGCTTACGCACAAGTGTGCGGGTATCGATGCCGGCAAGCCCGGGAATGTTATAACGTTTGAGATAGTCATCCAGCGTTTCGATGCTACGGAAATTCGAGCTGATAGGCGAAAGTTCTTTAACGATCAAGCCTTGGACATGAAGCCGATCGGATTCGTTATCGGTCTGATCGACGATACCGTAGTTGCCGATCTGGGTGTAGGTCATGGCAACGAGTTGTTGTTTGTAGGAAGGATCCGTGAGAATTTCCTGATACCCGAAGCACGAGGTATGAAAGACGACCTCGCCGACATTCACAGCGGATGCGCCAAAAGCGACGCCAGTAAAAACGGACCCATCTTCGAGAACAAGCTTAGCGATCGGGGCGGCAGACATAGGTCTCCTTTTCGTATTGAGTCGAGGGATTATAACGGAAAGTGGCAAAAAGTAGAGTCCATCTTTTTAGCCGGCATGCTTGCATGCCGCTCGACCACCGCTCTCGCACCAGATCCCCAAAAACGCTTGCAGCGTCGCGGCTCTTTTTTCTTGCCCTCGCTCCCCCAGCGAATTACCATCCACACCAACAGCCCAAGTCACCCCCACAGCCTAGCTATGTAAAGTCAACCGATTGAACGAAAAAACATAAAAATTGCTCTTTGACAACAATGAATACTCCTCAGAAATATGGTCAAGCTGTCTTTGGTGACGGCGGCTTCGTTTTGTAATCCAGCTGGTCGGTGCAGACTCGCCAGGCAATGCGAGCGAGTTTGAGGCTGGCGGCGGTGACTGCCGCGAGGTGGTGGAGGCCGCGTTTGCGACGCTTGAGATAGTGGCGTTGCAGTGGTCCCTTGGATCGCACCGCGACGGAAGCCATCGTCCACAAGGTGTTCCGCAGATACGGCGAACCGCGTTTGGAGATGTGCCGTCGCGAAGCCTCGAACTGTCCGGTCTGGTAACGTGTTACGTCGAGTCCCGCGAAGGCCACGAGTTGCTCGGGGCTTTTGAAGGTACTGATGGGATCCGTCTCACCAAAGAGGCTTGCCGCGCGGATGGGATTGCTGCCGGGTAATGTCAGCATATAGCTCGGCAGGCGTTGGCAAATCTCGTCGATTTGATCTTCGAGTCGTTTACGCACCGGCGTTGTGGCTTCGAGACAGTCGAGCAAGGTGTGAATGCTCACACGGAAGCCTTCGAGTCCTCGGCGTATGCCGATGGATGTTTGGGCCGAGGCGCGGATGCTTGCGGCTTGTGTGGCACCGAGTTGTTGGCGTGAGTTTTTCCGCAGCAACTCGACAAGCGTTTCGTGGTTCATCGCCAGCAAATCTTCGGGCGTCGGCGCGGCTCGCAACAAAGCCCGACCGGTCGTGCCAAATGGCTTGCTCAGGTAGGTCTCGAACTCCGGCCAGACGCCTTCGAGCTTGGCGCGGATGAGTAATTTGATGCGAGTCCGTTGCTGGCCCAGGGCGTACCAGAGTCGGGTAAGCAGTCGGCATGTCATGGCCAGATCGTCGGGTATCAGCGCGGGCTTTCCCTCGCCGTTTTTTACCAGCGCCGCGATGTGAGCAGCATCGCTGGTGTCAGACTTATGCTTACGTATGGCGTTTTTGATCTGTTGCGATGATTGCAGTGGATTGAGCACCTGCTGTGTGTAACCCCAGCGTCGGAGCTGGTCATGGAGTGCGTACCAGTAATGTCCTGTGGCCTCCATTCCCACCAGCACCGTGGTACTGGCAGCGGTCTCTTGCAGGCGTTGTCGCAGGCGAGCGAAACCTTCGGCATCGTTGGCGAAAGCCAGCGACTTGATCAGCGGATGTCCCTGGGCATCAAGCAGACAGGCGACATGTCTTCGCTTGCCGATGTCGATTCCGCAGAAACAAGTAAAGCATCGTGACATCAATAGATTCCTTACTGAATTCCTTTCGTGTGGCTTCCATCGGCAGCCCCATGTCCTCGCTCAAACTCGCAATCTCATACGTGATCCGCAGCGTCGGCTCCCAGAGGGGGAAGCCACCTGCCACTAGCTCATACGCGACCTATTGAGAAGGCCAGGGCGTGGCAATCTGTGAGACGCGGCTGATACCGCAGAGAACAACTTCGCCACCGATGCCCTGATGGATGCTTGGGGACAACCCCTCCGAAAAACGTTACTTGGTCTTGACGGTAAACGCGTTGACAAGCTGCTCTACATGGTCGCACTGGGCCACGAAGTCCGGTGCGTCGTGGTTCACGGGCAGCAACTGATAAAAGCCGTTGGGACTCGTGATGCTGTAGGAATCAAAGAGCAGCAGACCGAGTTCGACGAGCCGGTCTCTTGCGACGGTGAAAGCCTGGGCATCGAGTCCAAGGATGTCGCTGATGCGTTCCTGCCGGTAGAATGACACACCGTTGCGATCCGCCGCCAGCGCGAGGAACAGATAAAGGCTCAGCTCCTGCGAAGTCATCACGGCAATAAAACCGTTGCGGAGCAGACGGTGGTCGATCCACGCAAACGAGCCTTCCTGACTTCCACAATGGGCCCCCGGATTTTTATTGATACAACAATTTGTGGAGTAGCCTTGTGGAGTAGCCTTGTGGAGTAGCCGGTGTTGATCATCCATTTGTAGTAAAACGTGCTGCGGGGTCGGGTCGTGGGGGA
>WQYP01000188.1 GCA_009781185.1 Phycisphaerales bacterium
GTTGGAGGTTTTTTTTAGCCTTTTCCTCCCCCCGCGATGAATCCGGGGAGACCCTCCCAAGTCTCCCCCTTCAAATTACCCCGCCCCCCCCCCCCACCCAATTTAACATTCTCGATTTCCATGTGACATGCGTGGCACGGGCGTTTTGTCCGTGTTTGGTCTGTTTTAGTCTGTTTTTGTCTACGTTTTGTGAGGCATTAGCCGAGGCCTTTTAAGTTCGGCGAATAGTGAAGCAGAGAGTGAGAGAGAGCTCCTCATGGCATGGGCGTCTGGTCCGTGCGGGGAGTTGTCTCGAACTCTCTGCTTTTTTTGTGGCATGGAATATTTTTTTTAAGGAGTGGAGTTCATGTTTTCGCTCAAGCATCAGGTTCGTCGTCACGCCATGATGATCGCCGCGGTCGCGGCTACCGTCGGCTTCGCCGCCGCCTCGCACGCGGCTCCCATCTATTGGGCTCCTCCTCCCGCCAGCGACCCTGACGTCGGCGGCGATGGTAGCATCAACGACAATTACTTTTTGAGCGGCACTGACTACGTTGGCGGCGCCGGCGGCGATATTGTCTTCGGCGGCACTGGCGGCACTGTCACGGTGGATGTCCCTATCTCTCTGCACTCCCTCACATTAAATGGCAGGTACACCATTTCAGACGGCACAGTAGACGGCACAGGCACGATCACTTTGCCTTCCGGTTACCCAAGCTATCCAACCGTTCTCACAAGCAGTGGCGTCAACGAGATCCAAGCGCCCATTTCGATCCCTCCCGCGAGCAACAACAGCCAAAGCCGCGCGATACTGAATGTCATCGATGGCGTTTTGACCATTCAAGATATCGACAAGGGCGGAGCTGGCGCGCTGATAAAAGATGGCGATGGCGTTCTGAGAATTGAAGGTAAATTTGGCAGTGGTGGTGGCCTTATCATCAAAAATGGTACGGTCGTTCTTGCCGGCACGGCATCGAAGGTTTTCTCGACTGGCGGCACTGGCGGGACCTACTTCGACGCCATCACTGTCGATGCTCCAGCCACGCTTGCCGGCGCCCCTTCGCTCACATCCAGTGGTTCAATAACCCTTCAAATCAGTGGTCATTTTGCCCCAGGCGACAACAATGACGCGTCGCGATTTAACTCGGTCGGAACATTCCAGATTAACGCCAGCAGCAATAGCAGCCAGTCTGCCACCGTTACCTTCAACTCGGGATCCCAGTTCGACCTTGATCTGTTCGTTCCCGACTTCGATCTTACGGACGCGGCCACCGTAGGCAGTCTTCCTTCTCATGACGCGTTGAGACTCTATAACCTGTACAACAGCAACAGCACTACGGCCAGTAATGCTCTTTACCTCAACATCGACGCCGGTGCCATCATTAACATCAACGATGGTTCCGACGTCCTGGAGGAAGGCATTTATCGCATTATCACCTTGGATTTGTCGGGAACGAACAAACGCCCCCGCACCATCAGTTACACCGGCGGCGACATCGCCGACTTCATCGACACCTTCGCGTCCGATCTCTTCACGATCGGCGATGCCTCGGATCTTTACAGCTACGATTTCCGAATCAATACCGACGGCACATCCTTAGACGGCAGCATCGCCTACACCAGCATCGACCTCCGCATCACCAAAAAACCATCCGTTCCCTCCATGCCGGAACCCGCTTCGCTTGGGCTGATGGGGCTGGGTTGTGGAGTTTTGCTGCTTCGCGGGAAACGGAGGTCGTGATGCATGTGTCGGCGTGTTTAGGAATGCGTCTGAAATAACTTCGTGATCTGAGGCAACAAGGGAGGTTCGCGACGCTGCAAGCAGGGATCGGGAGGATGAGGCCAATACGGAATGTTTTTTCAAGGGGTAGAATTCATGTTCTCTCTCAAGCACCACGTTCGTCGTCACGCCATGATGATCGCCGCGGTCGCGGCTACCGTCGGCTTCGCCGCCGCTTCGCATGCCGCCATCATCACATGGGATCCCAACACCGTTTGGGACCCTGACAACACCACCGGCGGCTTCAACAACACCGAGTTGAACTTTTTCGCCACCGATGGCGTCACCCACATCAATGCAAATCCCGGCACAAATCCCCCCGGAATTGATACCGGTGATGACGTCCACTTTGGCCCTTTGAGCCCAGGCACCTACGCCGGCATTCAGGTGAACGGTACCGCCTCCTTTACCTATCCTAACACAACAACCCCCATCCTCTGCACCGTCGTCAAAACCCTCACTCTCGAGGGTGGTGGATACACGTTCGCAGGCGACAGCGCTATCTACATTACGTCTACAAACGGAAGTACACCTCGTCTCACAAGCATTGGGATCAATGCGATTAACTCGGTCTTGCTCCCCAACATCGGCACTGTCGCGGAGTTGAATGTCACAGGGGAACTGACCATCAACACTCTCATCCCGACAGGTGCAGGTACGCTGACCAAAACTGGCGATGGCGTTCTGAGGGTCGGTGCGCTGAACTCGACAAACGTTCGCTACGGTTTGGATATCCAACAAGGCTCTGTCATTCTCTCTGGAACGGCCAATCAAGTCGCGGGTACTCTGACCGTCGAGGCGCATAGCACACTCGCCACGCCTATCGGCGAGACAATGATCACACGTGCGGCAACCGGTATCTTTCAATTCAATGGTCACCTCGCCATAGGTGACGCCGACACGCCGGCCGGCGCCATCGGGAAACTCACCCTCCGCGGCTCCAACAGCAACGGTGGCAATGTTACTGTCAACTTCGGCACAGGTTCCATCTTCGACCTTGACCTGCTCACCCCAGACCTCGACCTCGAGAAAAATCCCTTCCTCGTCAATCCCGGTCAACACGACTCCATTAGCATTGATCGCTACCGATGGGATCAATCTATCCTCAACGTTGCCGCCGGCGCCACCATCGACATCCATGCCATGAGCGACGACGGCAGCCTCGACCCAGGCTTCTATCGCATCATCACCCTGGGCTCCTTCTACATCGGCACCCAAACCGACGTCCAGACTACATGCACCATCAACTACACCGATGCCGACGGCAGCATCGTCATCGACGACTTCTCCACACACGATTCCCCCTATTACGACGCCGACTCCGACAGCTACCACTTGGCCAACCTCTTCACCATCGAAAACCCGGATCCTCGCTATAGCTACGACTTCGTCATCTACGGCTCCGGCACCACCGCGTTCAACAACACCGGTGTCTACCTCAAAATCACTCTTAACCCCGTCCCCGAACCCGCTTCCCTCGGTTTCATGGGGTTGGGCTGTGGGTTCCTATTCCTCCGGGGGAAACGCCGTTCGTGATCCACACGCCGGTTGAGAAAATCAGAGCCGCAATCGTCAGGGAGCGACCCGTGCGACAATGCGGAAATAACGCCTGTCGCTCCCTGACGGTCGCGGCTCTGATTTTCCGGGGCAATCGTCTGATTGGCCATAAAAAATGGTCACACCCTGATGATGGGTTCTGATGAGTGGCTGTTTCCACGCCAGATGATTCCCCTATAATTGAACCATGCCTTCTCCCACGCACAGCTTCCTCCGCGGCTCCCTCTGGCCCAGGACTCGCCTCTTCGCCGGAATCCTCTACCACCAGATGATCGCCGATCGCACCTTCTCCATGGCCTCGGCTCTCACCTACAAAACACTCTTCTCGCTGATTCCTATTTTCGTTCTGTCGCTGCTGATGCTTTCCTCCATTTCCGCCGGTGAGGGTTCCAATGCGCTCGATGTTGCCGTCAAGAAAATCATGTTCGAGCAGCTCACCCTGGACAAGTTTCCCCTGACCGACCAGAAGGGCCACGCCATGCTTGATGACGAAGGCCATCCGGTCATGCTCTCGCAGTACATGGAGTCGTTTGTCGACAAGGCCAGGGGTGCGGTTAATACGCGATTCACCGGGCTGATCGCCTTTGCCATTTTGCTTTACGGTTCGCTTTCGCTGATGCTTGTGATTGAAGGTGCTTTTGACACGATTTACGGGGCTGCCGTTTCGCGCTCGTGGACCCACCGCATCATGCTCTATTGGTGCGTTTTGACGATGGGGCCTATCGGGGTGGCGGTGTCGATTGTTCTGGGCAACTCTGCGTTCTCCAAGGCGACGAGCATTGTCGGCACGCACAACTGGGCCGTCGTTCCGATGCAGACGTTTGTCGGGGTGTTTGTTTCGTTCCTTCTCGTGGTGCTGATGTATCGCATCATTCCCGGCACACGCGTCAAGTGGCGATCCGCTCTCCTCGGCGGCGCCGTCGGCGCACTGGCCTGGGAAACCTGCAAATGGGCCTTCAGCTTCTACATCCACTGGTCCGTCAAACATCCCAACTGGTACGGCTCGCTCGCTCTGCTGCCGCTGTTCATGCTCTGGATCTACCTTATCTGGTGTTCCATCCTGATCGGATTGCACATCGCTTATCTCGATCAGTATTATCCATTGCTCAAACGTCGTTACCATTTCACGCGTATGGGCCGATCCGCACTTTCCGATCTTCGGTCTGTTTTGCCGCTGGGGGTGCTGCTCTACCGCCGCTTCAAGCAAGGCAAATCGCTCCACGTTTCCGACGCTTCCGAGGCCCTGCTGATCCCCGCCGACGCCGCCTTACAGCTCTTGCAATCCCTCGAAGACGCGGGCATCGTCCACGCCAGCCGCTCCGGCAGCTACACGCTCGCACGCCCTCCGGAAACCATTTCCGCCTACGACCTGCTCGTCGCCGCCCGTGTTCCCGCCCACATTCCGCCCGAACTGCTCCATCAACAATCCCGAGCCGGCGGCCACCCCCTTCAGCTCAAAGCCCTCACCGAACTCGAAACCCTCGAGACCACCTGGGCTAAATCGCACTCACTCCCTGCGCTCGCCGGTGATGAGAAGCCAGAAGCCAGAAGCCAGTAGCCAGAAGTTTTTCTTTCTCACGCTTCCAACGCCCCTAGCCGATCCGTTACAATGTCTGCGATGTTGGAAATGCTCGTCAATCTCATCCTTACCTTTATCGGCACGTTGCGTCGTCTCTGGCGGCGTCTCGTACGCCGACCTGTGCCGGTCCCGGTACGGGCACGCTACAACTCCCCCCCCCCCTTCTCAACTTTGCTGGCTGACCCTTGCGTTCGAGCTCACGAACCCCGTCCGCCTCCCCGCTGGTAGCCGCCCTCAATAACCGCGCGCACCGTGCGTGCCACCACGGTAATCAGCACGCCCAACAAGCGTCCTAATTACTAATTACTAATTACTAATTACTAATTACTAATAACTAATTACTTATAACGACGACCATGCCTATCCATCTCGATCTCATGCCAGAAGAGGAAAAGGTCCTCGAAGCACCGCCGCCAAAGACCCTTGTCGTCCGCTACGGCTACCTCCGGGAAATCGGCGAATTCCCATCTGATCTCACCAACAGGGTTGTCTGCGGGACTAAGCTCGTTATCCGTACCGATCGCGGCACAGAACTCGCCGAAATGCTCACCACCACCTGCTCCAACGGCGAAGGGGGAGGGGGGGGGGGGGGGGGGGGGTGATAAAGACAAATATAAATCCATTACCCGCGACCAACTCATCGACTACATCGATAAATCCGGCGGCAAGGACTATTCTTTCACCGACGCCGGTCGTGTCCTGCGTGTCGCCACCGTCCAGGACCTTGCCGAGCAAGCCAAGCTCGACGAGAACAAACGCAAACACATCGATCTCTCTCGCGAACTGGTCGATCGCCACAGCCTGCCCATGAAAGTCATCGACGTCGAACACGTCCTCGGCGGCGAACGCATCCTCTTCTACTTCACCTCCGAACAACGCGTCGATTTCCGCAGCCTCGTCCGTGACCTTGCTCACGAACTCCACACCCGCATCGAGCTCCGCCAGATCGGCGCCCGCGATGAAGCCCGTCTCGTCGCCGACTACGAAAAGTGCGGCCAGCATTGCTGCTGCAAACAATTCCTCAAGTCTCTTGCTCCCATTTCCATGCGTGCCGCCAAGGTTCAGAAGGCGACGCTCGATCCCACCAAGATCTCCGGACGATGCGGGCGACTCATGTGCTGCCTCCGCTACGAAGACCAGCTTTATGAAGAACTTCGCAAGAAACTGCCCCATCGCAACACCCGCGTCCGCACCGACAAGGGCGATGCCTGGGTCGTCGACGGCCAGATTCTCACACAGATCGTGCGGTGTCAATACGATGACGGCAAACGCGAATCCGTTCCGATGGACAAGATTTTGGAATTCAACCGTCCCAAGCCGCTCAACGCCGACGGCCGCGTTATGCAAACTCCCAACGATTTCGTCCCGCCTCCCCCGGCGTCTCTTCCGCAAGGCGGTTCAAGCCCGGGGACTGCAGTTCCTGGGCAACCGCGAGGCAACGGTCCACGCCCTCCGCGTCCCAAATCCGCCCCTTCCCAAGCTCCCCCCCAAGTCCCCGCCGCCGGTCTTACCGACGTCATCACTGATACCCAAGGCGCCGCCCCTGCTCCCCCTCCTGCCCTTTCCCCCTCATCTTCTGAAGAGATCGACGAACGCGCCATCACTCCTTCTCCGCCGCCCCCGTCGCCCCCTCCGCCGTTCAACAAACCGCCTCAACAAGGCCCTCGCTCTCAAGGCCCCAGTCCTCGCCACTTCCCCAAACCCACGCAGCGCTTCGCTCCTTCCAAAGGCGGTCCCCGCGGCCCTCAAGGCTTCCGTCCCCCGCCAAAACAAATCCCGCCGCCGCCACCACCGCCTTCAACGGAAACTCCGTCTGCGTAGATCCCCACCCCGCAAAGCGGGGTCGCTACGTCGTTTTGAACATTCAAATTTCGTCATTCACATTTCCGGTACAATCCTCGCATGGCCAAACTCCCTACCAATCCCCAGCAGGTCCGCATGTCCTTCGGCGAACATCTCGAAGAGCTTCGCAAACGCATCATGTACGCCCTCTTCGGCTCCGTCGGCTTCATCGTCGTCTGCCTGATCTACTACAAAGAAATTGTCCATATCGTTTCCCGGCCGTACATCCTGGCCGCCCAGGCTCATAACCTGCCCGCCGTTTTCAACACCCTCAAGCCACAGGAAGCGTTTCTTACTTCCGTCACGCTGGCCTTTCAGGCGGGACTGATTCTCGCCAGTCCGTGGATCATTTTTCAGCTTTGGCAGTTCGTCGCCGCGGGTCTGTTCCCGAGGGAGCGCAAAATCGTCTACCGTTATCTTGTTCCCACGAGTCTGCTTTTTCTTGCCGGCGTCGCATTTTTTTACTTGATTGTTTTGCCGATGGTGCTACATTTTTTCATGTCTTTTACTGTCGATACTGCCGGTTCTACGCCGACGCCCACTTGGATCGAACGGGCCATGGGAATCGCCCCTCCCCCCCTCTCCCCCTCCACTGCCCCTGCGGTGTCATCTTCTGCTCAACCTGCTACGCTGCCGGTGCTCGATTTCGATCCTCCCAGGCCCGAAGGTAATCAGGCTTTCATCTTTTTCGATTCCCGCGATGGCCGCATCAAGGTCCTCACCCGCGACACCACCTACTCGGTCAATGTTTTCCCGGAAGGTTCGCTGTTCTCCACCCAGTGGCGTTACGACGACTACCTGTCGTTCGTCATGTTCACGGCATTGGTTTTCGGTCTTGCTTTCGAGTTGCCGTTGGTCGTCATGATTCTCGCCCGCATCGGCCTGGTGCAGGTACAGACCTTCCGCCGCATCCGCAAATACGCGTATTTTGCGATCGTAGTCATTTCCGCCATTGCCGCCCCTTCCGGCGATCTCATGACGCTCGCCTTCCTCTCGATCCCGCTGATTGTGCTCTACGAACTCGGCATCCTTGCCGCCACCTTCACCCGCCAACGCCAAGTATAGTCTTGCGAGGAATCGCAAGACTGCGGACGCCAAAGACCCCCATGAAACGTATATGTGAGACGCGTATGGGCTTATCCTCCTGTCCCGAGCACTTGAGCGGGTGTGGCCATTTTTTATGGCCAATCAGACGATTGCCCCGGAAAATCAGAGCCGCGACCGTCAGGGAGCGACAGGCGTTATTTCCGCATTGTCGCACGGGTCGCTCCCTGACGGTCGCGGCTCTGATCGCCCTGATTTGCCATAA
>WQYP01000189.1 GCA_009781185.1 Phycisphaerales bacterium
CACGGCTGCCCAAAGAAGGAGTATTACGATAACTACGCAAACCGAACAACCCAAAGCACTACGCGGTAGCGTTGTGGCAGACGTCGAAGCCGTCAAAGACTTCAACGTCCTCTTCCAAAAGATCGTCACCGAAGTCGAAAAGGTCATGGTCGAGCTGCGCCCCGTCATCACCGACGTCCTCATCGCCATGCTCGCAGAGGGCAACGTCCTCCTCGAAGGCGTCCCCGGCATCGGAAAAACCTACCTCATCAAAACCCTCGGCACCGTCCTCGACCTCCAATTCCGACGCGTCCAATTCACCGCAGACCTCATGCCCTCCGACATCATCGGCACTCGCCTCCTCGTCCAGGACGATGGGGGGGGACGAGGCAAACGCCTCACCTTCCAACGCGGACCCATCTTCACAAACCTCCTCCTCGCCGACGAAATCAACCGCGCCACCCCCAAAACTCAGGCCGCTCTCATGGAAGCCATGGAAGAACACTCCGTCTCCGTCGGCGGCGTCACCACAAAACTCGAAGAACCCTTCTTCATCCTCGCCACACAAAACCCCATCGAGCAGGACGGCACCTACCCCCTCCCCAAAGCCCAGCTCGACAAATTCCTCTTCAAACTCCTCGTCGGCTACCCCTCCCAATCCGGCCTCGTCGAAGTCGCCATGCGGACCACCTTCAAGGAATATCCAAAAGTCAACAAAGTCGTCACCGGCCAAGACATCCTCAAAATGCGACAACTCGTCCGCCAGGTCCCTGTCGCCTCACACGTCGAAGACCTCGCCATGCGACTCGTCCGCGGCACTCAACCCACCTCACCACACGCCACCCCTACCTGCCAAAAATACCTCGAATCCGGCTCCGGCCCCCGCGGCCTGCTCGCCATCCTACACTCCGCCAAAGCACGCGCCCTCTCCCGTGGCAAATTCTACGTCTCCGGCGAAGACGTCCGCGCCGTCGCCGTCCAGGCCCTCCGACACCGCGTAGCCATCAACCTACAAGCCCAGTCCGAAGACCTGACCTCCGACCACATCCTGCAAGAAATGCTCAAAGAAATCAAAGAAGGCGAGGCCAAATAAATGACTCCCGCAGAATTCAAACAAAAATTCAACACCCTCGCCGACGCCATGTCGCAAGCCGTCGTCGGCTACCGCAACGTCATCGTCGAAGTCCTCACAGGCGTCTTCTCCGGCGGTAACATCCTCCTCGAAGCTCCCCCAGGCCTCGGCAAAACCATGATCGGCAAAGCCCTCGCCTCCGCTCTCTCCATGAAACAATCCCGCATCCAGTTCACACCCGACCTGATGCCCGCCGACATCGTCGGCACCAACATCATCGTCGAAGATGACGCCGGCAAAAAAGAAATGGTCTTCCAGCCCGGCCCCGTCTTCACGCACGTCCTGCTCGCCGACGAAATCAACCGCGCCACACCCAAAACACAATCCGCTCTCCTCGAAGCCATGCAGGAGCACCACGTCACCGTCGCCGGCAAAACCCACAGCCTCGATGAGCCCTTCCTCGTCGTCGCCACACAAAACCCCGAAGACCTCGACGGCACCTATCACCTCCCCGAAGCCCAGATCGACCGCTTCGCCTTCCGCCTCCGACTCACCGCCCTTTCCGACACCGAATGGATCGAAGTCGTCCGCCGCCGCACAGGCACTCTCACCAGCGAAGTCAAACCCACCCTGACAAGCAAAGACGTCGTCGAAATGCAGGAAGCCGTCCGCGAAGTCGGCGTCCCCCGCGACGTCTGTGCCTACGCCGCCAGCCTCGTCTCCGCCACGCACCCCGACAACAGTTCCGTCCCCAGCATCAAAAAATACATCCGCCTCGGCTCCAGCCCCCGCGGCCTCCAAGCCCTGATCCTGGGCGCCAAAGTCCGCACCCTCTGCGAAGGACGAAACGAAATCACCAAAGAAGACATCCGCTCCGTCGCCGTCCCCGCACTCAGCCACCGCATGCT
This sequence comes from Phycisphaerales bacterium, assembly GCA_009781185.1. Taxonomy (GTDB): domain Bacteria; phylum Planctomycetota; class Phycisphaerae; order WQYP01; family WQYP01; genus WQYP01. The sequence goes on from WQYP01000189.1 coordinate 1,960, forward strand.
CTTCAACTTCGAAGGCCAGGCCGACCGCGTAGACCCCGACGCCTTAATCCGCGAAATACTGGAGGCGACCAAATAACACCTACCAAATAACACCTGGAGTTCACGCTTTAGCGTGTATTTAGCCGGCATGCTTGCATGCCGCTAGCCCCCGGTAGGGGCCAAAGCTTTTAGCCCACGGCAAGCGGCGCAGCCGCGCCGCCGTGGGATAACGTCAACCCCAAAAACGCCGTCGCCCCGGCAGGGGCGAAAGCTTACGCAATTGGGAGACAAACCATGAAATCTATCGACAAACTCCTCAAAAAAATGCGACGCCAATGGATGCTCGAGCACTGTGCCCGTTCCGGAATGCTCGTCATTGCCGGCGCCATCAACGCCGCTCTCCTCTGCTGGCTCCTCAACAAATCCGCCGACCTCCCCGCCTGGAGCATCCTCGTCGTCGCTGCCGGCGCTGCCGCCGCCATCCTCGTCCTGACCCTCAACGCCCGCGCCAAAGCTCCCTCTCTCTCCGCCCTTGCCAAACTCGCCGACACTCGCGCCGGCACCGAAGACCTCTTCTCCTCCGCACTCGAATTCAACCAGCACCCCGACCGCTTCGGCTGGCTCGGCGCACAAACCGTCAAAAAAGCCATCGCAGACGCCTCCACCACCATCCTCCGCTCACGCTGGACCTTCGGACGACTCCGCGACTGGTGGACCATGGGCTCACTCGCCGCCGCCCTCATCGTCGCCACCCTCGCCGTCGACTGGTGGCACCACCGCATCGAGCAGGAAGCCACCCAGGTCGCAACCGACCAAACCTTCACCCGCGAACTCGTCGTCGCACAAAATCACGAAGACGCCCCCAAGCCCGTACTGGAAAAGCCCGCCGAAACCCAAGCCGCCCTCGCACCCTTGCTCCCCGAATCCGAAACACAGCCCGACATCAAACCCGAAACCACCGCCATCACCAACGCCATGGCGGAACGCCACAACGACGAAAACAACGACCCCATCGACCTCGAAGGCGTCACCCCCATCCGCTGGGACCAGGAAGACGTCAAAAATAATCCCCAGGACAAGAACACCGAAGGCGAAAAAATCGACCCCGTCAAACTCGACGCCGCCCTCATGAAAGACCTCCAAGAAGCCAAGAAAACCAAAGACGAAAGCGGCGGCGACAAAACAGGCGGCGTCGACATCGCCGTCATGGCAAAAACCGACGGGACCAAAAGCAAAGACTCCGGCGGAAAAGACAAAAACTCCGAAACCCTCGACGGCGCCTCCTCCAAAGACCCCCGTGGCGAACCCAGCCGCATGGCCGTCAAGCCGCAGCCCAGACCCTTACCAATCCGATCCGTGGAAAAAATTCCCTCGCGTAACCAGGGCGAACCTCGTCAGATGAGCCCGCTGGACTTGGCCGACGCCATGGAAAAACTCAAAACCCTCCCGCCAGAATCCGCCAGCGTCGCCGTCAACGTCACCAAGCCCGAAGATCACGTCGTACGCCAGGAAGGCGTCACCGAAAAAACTACCGGCCTGACCGAATCCTACTTCGACCTCCTCCGAAAGGCCGACCGATGACCTCCCGCATCGAAAAAACAAACGGCCCCCACCACGACAGCGCGATGGCTGATCACCGCTCTCATCACTGGGCCCCCACCCCGCTTGCGGCGTCGCGCCCCCCTCATCCCCAACCACAGCGTAACCCCATTGCCCCATATGAAACCTTCGAAAAATCTCCATTAACCACGACGACTCGACGTCACGACCTGAAAAATAGTATAAAAACAGTCCTTTTCAACGTCGTCTCGTCGTGCCGTCGTGGTTTTTCAAAAGTCTCATATAGCCCCGGCTTTAGCCGGGATCAGTTCCCAAAATCCCAAAATACTCCTTCTTCCCCCCCACAATTTTCCCCCCTCCTTTTTCAAAACACCCCCCTTCAAAACACCCAATCCCCCAACCCCCCTTCCATAACACCATATCCATTTTCAATGGATACATATATATGCAAATACTGCTTGGCGACAAGCCGCCAAATGCGTCCGTCCTGTACCCAACTACCTAAATCCCGCTTCGATCTCCTCAGAAAGGCTGACCAGCGATGACCTTCCTCGCCCCCACCTATCTCTGGCTCTTCCTCCTCCTGATCATCCCACTGATCCTCTACCTCCTCCCCATGCCACGCCGCCGCGTCAAAACCGCCGCCCTCTACCTCTGGGAACGCTTCCTCGAAAAAGAGCCCTTCGGCAAAGCCTCCGAAAAAATCCGACGTGCCCTCGGTTTCGCTCTCCTGGCCGCCATCTTCATCTGCCTCATCCTCGCCGCCGCCGCCATGGCCCTCGGTCGCGGCGCCAAAACCTCCCAAAAAGTCATCGTCATCCTCGACGCCTCCGCCAGCATGAACGCCGTCTCAGAATCCGGGGGGGGGGGCGGACCGACTAATTTCGCCCGCGCCAAAACCGCCGCCGGCCAACTCATCGGCTCCCTCAGCGGCACCAACCAAGTCGCCGTCGTCGAATCCAGCGAACCCATCCGCACACTCGCCGCCATGGGCCCGCCGCGAGCCGAAATGCAGCGCGCTCTCGCCGCCATCGAGCCCTTCGACGGACCCGCCAAACTCCAGCAAACCCTCTCCCAAACCTTCGACATGTGGGGCAGCGACCGCGAAGCCGAAGTCTATGTCTTCACCAACCGCCCCTTGCCGGAAAATCCCTGGGGCCAGCGAGCGCACGCCTGGATCGCCCCGACCGTCGGCGACAACGTCGCCATCACCGATCTCCAAGCCTCCCGCAAAAACCGCGAAATCGTCGTCCAATTCACACTCGCTAATTTCGGCAAAACCTCACGCGCCCTCTCCGGTACCCTCCTCGCCAACAACGAACCCCGCGGCACCTTCACCAACGTCCCCGTCGACAGCGGCAAAACCGTCCCCCAACTCATCAAAATCGACGAACCCGCCGAAGCCGCCATCGAAGTCAAAATCGACAATGCTAACGACGCCCTCGCAACGGACGATTCAGCACGCGCAATAGTCCCCTCGCTCGACGCAATGAGCGTAGCCGTCGCCTGGCCGGAACTGACCACGACCGCACCCACCGCCGGCGCACGCAAGCCGCGAAACGAATACGTCAACGCCGTCATCAAAGCCCTGCAAACCGAAGGCGTCGTCGGCCCGGTCACGGAAAACCTGACCGATTCGCCCGTAACGACCTATGTCAATAACATGCCCGCATCCTGGCCCAAGGGCGGAGCGATCGTGCTCTATCCGTTCCAGGCAGGCGTAAGAAAATACCAGGAAACCTTGACGATCACCCACCAGATCCCCGACCCCTTGCTGGAAGACGTGGATCTCCGCGGCCTGGTCGTCAAAGACGCCGTACAAGTCGACATACCTGAATGGGCACATCCACTGGTCTGGGCCAATGAAATCCCCCTGGTCTGGGCCGGCGAAAAAGATAATTCAAAAGTTCTATTCATCGGCATACCTGTAACGGCGGCAGGAACGTCCGGCTCGCGACTCCCGCTGGTTGCCTCCTTCCCCGTCCTGCTCCGAAACGCCATGCAATGGATGTTACCCCCCGTGGAAATCCTTCGCCCCGGCCAACAAACCAACGGCTGGACCACTCGCCGCGCCACATTCGCAACAAACCCCTCCACCGGTAAACAACACGCCTTCAGCGTCCTCTCCACGGAAGCTTCCGACTTGCGAAAGACTGGCGGAACAGAGAGCGAAATGTTCACAAGCAGGAAATCCCTCGCCGGAACACTCGTATTAATCGCGATCGCGTTACTCGCCTTGGAATGGGGCCTGTTTCATCGACGATTAACGGAATAAACTGAGACAAAAACAGACAAAAATAGACAGAAACAGACAAAATTGGGTAAGAACTGAACGAAAACTCGCAAATTGAGTGCATAAATGACGGTAAATTGGACATGGTGGAACGGGGCAATGGCGATTCTTCTGCTTCTGGCGGCAGCCTACAGCCTCTTCGCCGCCTGGCGCACAGACCTCCCCTGGAAACGTTGGCGCGTAAGCTCCTTAGTGATATGTCGATTGCTCCTATTGGTCGCCCTGGCCGCATGGTGCCTGGAGCTCCGATTCAACTTCAACCGTGCCGCCAAAAAAGTGGAATTGGTCGTGCTCGCCGACCGCTCGCCGTCACTCTCCGCAAAGGGCCGCCAGGACGTCGATCAGTGGATTTCGCAGGCAAAACAGCAACTCGCCAACGGCACCGTTTCTGTCGTAGATTTCGGCAACGACGCCACAGTAGATTCCGCCACGCCGATGACGGAAGCCATTGACCAGGCGAGATGTCTCTTCACGGGAAAATGTGAAAAACGCATTCTGCTCGTCTCGGACGGTCGCTGGACAACGACGGACCCGTTGGCGACGGTCGGGCGTCTGCAGGACGACAAGGTCGCCGTCTATTCCGTGCCGATGGAACCCCTTGGCAATGAATCACTTATCGCCGGCCTGACCGTAGCCCCTTCACTCTGGCGCGCGGTCCCTTCGCCGGTGGATGTGCAGTTATACGCTTCCGCGGCAGGCAGTTGCCGATTGACGTTGCTGGTCGATGGCGAAAAGAAAGACGAGCGAGACGTCACGCTGCCGAAGGGCGCAAGCATCGCGGAAATGTCGGTAACGCTGGAGACCGAAGGCGTGCACCGCATCGAAGTCCGCGGCGAATTCGCGCACGATACCCTACCCTGGAACAACACCGCATCTGCCTTGGTTGATGTGCGAATGTCTCCACGTGTGATGATTGTTTCCGAGCCCAAGGATGCGGTTCAGTTGGAAAAGGCCCTTGCCGCCGGCGGTCTGGCGCAAACGACGAAAGTAAGGGCTCCGTCAACGTTACCTACGCAGGGCTTCGACTGCGACTGCATCGTGCTCAATAACGTCCCGGCCTCGAGCTTCAGCGAACCCATGCTCAAGGCGATGCGGCAATTCGTCTACGACGGCGGCGGCATCGTTTTCGTCGGCGGACCCAAATCCTTCGCCGCCGGCGGATATGTCGACACCCCGCTCGACGAGGCCTTTCCCGTGCAACTCATCCCCGAAAAAGATCAGCCGCCGTACGGACTCGTCGTCGTCCTCGATAATTCCTGGTCGATGAACGAAGGCATCACCTCGGCGGTCGGGAAGATCAACCTGGCCAAGGAAATCGCCATCGTCATGATGGAGAATCTCAACAAGGGCGATTGGGTCTCGCTGGTCTCGTTTGATTCCGAATATCACAACATTTTCGGTCCAACGCAGGTGACGCAGCTCAATCCGCTGGCGGACGAAAAGTACCAAACGTCGCGTATCGGCGCTTTTGGCATGACGAACATCCTGGGCGGCCTCACGGAAGCGGCCCGTCAATTGCAGGCGATGGACGCGGGCTACAAGCACATCGTGCTCATCAGCGACGGCCACGAAACGGAAACGGGCACCGATTATAGCCGCCTGCTCGCCGTGCTGATCAAGCAGCATGTGACGGTCTCGACGATCGGCGTGGGACTTTCGCCCAACGACAAAGTACTCAACACGATCGCCTATAGCTGCAAGGGTCGCTATTACACCGCCAAGTCACTGGCGGAAATCCCGGCCGTGATGCTGCAGGAAGCCAAGGGCATGAGCGACCCGCTGGTCGTCAACGCGTCGCTGCCGATCCGCAAGGTGAACGAGGATCCCGCGACGGTGGGGATTGACGTCGAGAAGTTGCCGCCGCTGGGCGGATACAATCGCACACGGGCCAGGACGCATGCCTGGACGCCGTTGACGATTGCCAACAAGAAAAATGAGCCGCTGTTGGCCCGGATGCGATACGGCCGCGGTCAGTCGCTGGCGTTTACGTCGTCGGCCTCGTCGCCCTGGGCGAGGGAATGGCTCCAGAAGGATAAAGTGGCGGATTATGCGGCGTTCTGGCGGCAGGCAGTGCTGTCGGTGCTTGGCCCCCCCTACCGGCCGCTGGCGGTCGAAGAAACGTATCGGCAGGGTCAGCCATCGCTGAAGCTGCTGGGCACACCGGAAGGACAAATCGAAATTCGTCGACTTAAAGATAACAACGTATCACCGGCGGCGGCGGCAAGCGTGGATGC
>WQYP01000190.1 GCA_009781185.1 Phycisphaerales bacterium
AGGCGTCGAAGCGATCATGGCCTTGCGAACATTATGGATGTGCCAAGATCAACGCTGGGACCGCTACTGGACCAACCGACCGGCATACACCCCAAAACTCGCCGCCTAAAACGTCATGCACCCATCGGATGAACGCGGACTTCCAACGAGCGGCGGGGTTGACGGACAAGGCGCAGCAAAAAGCGCAGCAGACAGCGGCTGGCAGAGAATGTCGGGATGTGACAGAACAATCAACCGATGGTGCTGAAACACCTAAAAACAGAGGAAAAGTCAACGCTTGTCAAAACACGTCAATCGGTGACAATAAGGAGGGATGGTCCCGTAGGGACCATTGATAATAGCCCACCCATTTATGAGTGGGTGTGCAATGATCCCCCAATTTCGTTCGTCCCGTAGGGACAATTGAAGATGTCATTGATGACAACATATTTTGTCGAAATTTTCAATCGTCCCTACGGGACCAACTCGAGGGTGTAGCTTTTCAGCAGGGGTTTGGTTTCGCAATTGATTTTCCAGGTGTCGTTGGGGGAGTTGGCGATGTGGGTGTCTTGTTTTTCTTTGCCGTTTTCTTCCCAGGTGTAGGTGATTTTGACGGGGCGGAAGCCGCCGTTGGGTTCGGCGTAGTCGGCGTCGAGGCGGAGGTTGAAGAGGAGGGCGACTTCTTTTTGGGTGCCGGTGAAACGGATCAGGGCGGAAGTGGTGTTGGCAGGGATGTCGGAGAGGGTAAACTGTTGGCCCATGAATTTGTTGGGAGGGGCGAGTTGGCCGACGTCTTTGTAGGTTTTTCCGCCGTCGAAAGAGACGGTGACGTTCCACAAGTCGCCTTCGGTCATGACACGGTAGAAAGAGAAGATGCGGAGACGATGCATTGGGGCGGGCGTGGCGATGGGGAATTCGATCCAGCCGGTTTTGCCTTTGACCGAGAGCATCGGGGTGCCGATGTTTTCGCTGGTCGGGTGGAAGTCGGTGGCGAGGACTTGCTTGCCTTTGTTGTCGGCTTTGGTGCTGCCTTCGAGGGTGATGGTGCCTTCGTTGCCGGCGGAGAAGGTCATGGTGTTTTCGCCTTGTGCGAGCGCGGGGAGCGGAGCCTGGGAGTGTTGGATATCTTCGCGGATATTGAGGGCGTTGAGGCCGGTGCCGGCGCCGGTGAGGATGAATTTGAGTTGGTAATCGTAGCGGCGGTGGATGAAGGGTTTGAGGTCGATGGTGGTTTTGCCGGATGCGGCGAGGGTTTGAACTTCGCGAAAATCCAGACCGTTGTTTTCGGAGAAGAGGATTTTGATATTGCCGGCATTTGCGATGACGGCGTCGAGGTTGAGTTCGCCGCCGAGGTAGACGTAGCTGGAGGGCATGCGGATAACGAGAGTGGCGGGCTTGGCGGGGTCTTTGATATGGGCATTGTCATTGAGGTTTTCGGCGAGGAGAGCGCCGCCGCGGAAGGCTCCGTTGGCGAGCGGGACGTTGTATTCGATGGTGCCATTGCCGATGCGGCCTGGGGGAAGCGTGCCGCCTTCGACGTTTTTGAGATAGGTCATGGGGCCTTCGCCGGTCGTCTGATTCATACAGGGAGGGGGTTGGCCAGGTCCTCTTCCGACGGCGTTCAGAGGGATGTCCATATTGAGGTATACACCTTTGTTGGACCAGTTACGCGTGAGCTTTTCGCCCTGACGGAGTTGGACGTTGACGCGGTAGCCCATGGAGTAGCCGTCTTCGTAGACGAAGGCTTTTGGCGCGTTGTACTCGGTCATGGATTCCATCCAACCGCATTGCCAGGGCCAGGTGGCGTCGAAGAGGCCATCGTCGTGGTAAAAGGGGCAGTGGGCGAGTAGGGGTGGTCCTTCGGTTTTCCATTTGCCGTCTTTTCGGAATTGGTCGAGTCCCTCGGGATTGTTTTTGAGGTTGGGATGTGTTTGATAAAAGTCGTGGACGGCGGCGATGATTTCCTCGACGGACGCAATCGAACCGTCGGGCTTGGGGAAGTAGTTGACAAGGGAAGCGTCGAGCATATGCCATGCGCCGTCGAAGTAAACTTCGGCGACGTTGTGGCGCGTGATGCTCCAGTTGCGTGCCTGGAGCCCGGCGGCGCGAGCCAGCGCCGCGACGTGGGCGGCATGGATGGAGCAGAGGCCCGTGCCGTAGACGTTGAACATTTTGATGGGATCGACCACGGCGTTGCCGGGGCTGTGGAGGTATTCGACGGGATACGGATTCTGGTGCTGGTAGGCGACGACGGATTTCCAGACGGCGAGTGCTTTTTCCTTGTCGGTCATGCCGGGCTTGATGAAGTGTTTGGACCAGGCTTCGAGACTGGTGACGTCGGGGACCTTGTCGGAGGTGATGTTGATGTTGCTGACGATGCCGACGTTATTGCTGCCGAAGGAGGAGGGGGGAGATTGGGTGCAGGCGGTGGCGGCCATAAGCAGGAGGGCGGCGAGGCTGACACTGATACCAAAAGTGATTCCGGTCATGAGTAGGCTCCTTGGGCAAATGACGAAAGATAAAGGACGCATGATAAGCTCTGGCGTGGCGAAAGCCCAGCGGCAGGCAAGCCTGCCGGCGAAATAACGTCAGTTCGACGTAACGCGGGCAGGACGCCCGCGTTACAGCTGCAAGATACCGGCGTTACGGCGAACTCACGTTATTTATTATGTTTAATCATTTTGTTTTCAGAATAATGCTGATACCGGGCGGCAAAGGCGGGGCTGTCGAAACAGGTGGGACAGACGGAAAACAGTGAGCCGTCCACCAGAGCATAGTGGACGCCGCAGATTTCGAACGGATAACACCACTGGCAAATGGCGCAAGTCCAGCCCAGGGCTTTTTCATGTGCTTGTCTTCGAACTTCAGCACTTCGTAACTTTTCGACGGATAGAGATAGCCTGAGTGCTCCCCGGGCATAAAAAGAGGGCGTCAGAATCCAAGAGCATGCCCAGAAGAACCCCCAGCAGAGGGTGTAGAAAGACATGCCTTGGCCCGACGCCCCCATACAGGGGGCGTGCGGCACCAAAGCAACTGCTTTCCATATGAAATCTGCTGGATCTCTTCTGGCAGCGCTTTGACGCACACGCGTCACTTAATTGTCATTCCCGCTCCGGGTGCAATTTTGCCGTCATCCCAAAGCGTGAACTTATAAAGGGCACGATAAACCCTTCGCGTTACATTTGAAAGAAAAGGGAGGATTTCAGGGCTTAATCGGCGGTTTGCTCTTCGGTCTCGCGGCTCGGGGCTTTTTTGTCTTTGTTGAAAATCTCCGGCAGCAAAACAAGACAGGAAAGCACGACCATCACGGAAGTGATGACGGCCATCCTGTTGAGCCCGAGTGGACTGACAAGGTAAAACGCCAGGAAAGGCGAGGCAATGCCACGAACGCCTGTGAGGAAAGTGTGCACGGACATATAGTGAGCGACACGGTGAGGCGGGGCAAGTTTTGTGACCCAGAGCGTCCAGCAGAGATCTCCGCCGGCGAGTGAGATGCCCCAGATGGCCGCGCCGATCATGTGGCCGAGGTAGGAATCGCCGGTGTAGAAGGTGACGATGGCGATACCGAAGCCCAGGTTGACGGCGATGCGGAACAGAAAAAAGTTGAAGCGGTCGAAAATCTTTCCCCAGACGGGCGTGATGAGGAACCGGGCGGCGTTGGGGATGATGTCGGTGAGGAGTGTGATGAAGACGGCGGAGAGCGCCTGGCCGCGGAGGGTGACGTGAAAGCGATTGGTGTTGGCGAGGTATTCCACGCGGAGCGAGACCATCATGAGGTTGGCCAGTCCGATGATCATCCAGGAAATCAGGGTGTTACGGAAGGTTTTGTCATCGCGGACGAATTGGAGGGCGTAGAAGGGATTTCGCGCGGCGCGGCCGGGGTCGGCCAGGGGAGTGGAGGGGATCCGCATCAGGGCATAGGCGGAGAGAAATAGCGCCACGGCGAAGGCGGCCATCAGGAACTGAAAACATTGAAAATAGTGCGGGCGAATGTCGGTCAACCGATGACCGAGGAAATAGCTGACGAGCCAACCGAAGGCGCAGGCGACGCCGATGCGGATGAAAAGCTGTTGGGAAAAAAGTTTTCCTCGCAGCGAAGCCGGGTAGTTGTCCTGGTAGATTTGGGTGATCAGCGGAATGGCGGCGGCGGCGCAGGTGAGTCCCAGGAGCGATCCCCAGACGAAGACGCCCAGGGTCGGGATGATCGCGGAGAGAGTGAACCCCAAGCCACCGATGAACATGAGGGCGGCAGCGGCGCGAGCGGCCTTGAACTGGCGGACCATCACGATCGTGACGATCAGGGGAGAAAGCAGCAGGCCCAGTTTGTCGTTGATGCTGGCGAGCGCTTTCATGGTGTCGGAGGCGTGGAAGTGCCACACGGCGATGAGCATGATGAACGTGGTGCTGGCGGTCTCGAGGGCGCCCTGACCCAAAGCACGGAGACATTCCATCCGCAGGGTCATGCGGGCACGCAGATCGAGGGCGGAAGGTGCGGTTGAAACGGCATCGCTAGAAACGGTCATGGCAGCCAATTGTAACGACTATCTTCCAAAGGATCGTGGAAACATGTATAATTCGCAGATCGCAGTATGCGCATCGAGTGGGCATCTGTGAAGGAGATGGCGATGAAACACGCGATGAAAATAGCGCTGATGTGCGGGATGGCGTTGGTGTTTGTGCTGGCAAGCGAAACGCGGACGAAGGGCGATGACGGCTGGGGAGACGGCAACACCAACACCAAGCCAACGAAGCCGGAGAAGCCGGAGAATACGACGCCGACGACGCCTTCCGGGGGGGGAGGGGAGGGCTCGGATGCGGGGATCGTGCCCGATGAGATCACGCGGTTGAACGCGGCCAAGAAGATCCTGGCGAAGGCGCAAGGGGATTACGATACGTTTGTGGCCGCGAAGAAAACGGAGTTTGAGAGCTCGGCGGACTTTGTGACAGCGAAAAAAGCGGTGGAGGAAGACGAGAAAACATTGGTCGCGGTAAAGACGCCGTTGCAGGAGCAACTCAAGGCGACGAACAGTGCCTATGCGTCGGCCATGACGGGGCTCGAGGACGCCAAGAAAAAGCTGGAGGAGGCGGTGGCGAGCAGAAAGGCGGACGATATCGCGTATCGCAAGTTCGAAGTGAATCGGATGCAGGAGACGATCCGAAAAGCAGAAGAGGCGTTCGCAAAGAACGCAGGGGTGACGCAAGCCCAGACGAAGCTGACGGAAGACCAGCGTGTCTTGGCGTCGATGCAGCAGAAGTTCCAGGAGTATTTGAATGGAAGCGGAGACTATGTCGCATTGTCGAGCGTATTGGCAAAAGCGCGAGCACGAGTGGCGGCGTTAACCAAAGGCAAAACGGCATCGTAAAGAGCTTTTTGGGAGGAGGGAATATTGTGGTACTGTGCAGACTGCTCCGGCATCCACTTCAGCGACCCTTCATCATCTGGGGCAATCAACCTCGTCGATCCAATCCCGGAAAAATGGCCACACCCCTTGTGTTGGAAATTGTTAAGATTGCGCTTAGATTTGATGAAGTTCGTTGCGGGAGCGGGGGATGGGGTTGATAATCCCAGCTCATTTGCGATTGAATGGATGAGCTATGCTGAATCTTCTGCCCAAGGACACGGTTTTTTACGATCTTTTTGAAGGGCTGGCGAGGCACGCGGTTTCGTGTGCGGGGCACCTGCAGAAATTGGCTGAGAAATTTCCCAACTCGGCCACGGAGGTGGCGCTGATCAGGCAGGAAGAGCACGATGCGGATCAACTCACGCACCAGGCGCTGGATCGGCTGGATCGGACGTTCATCACACCTTTCGATCGCGAGGACATTCACGCCTTGGTCGGAGAACTCGATTCGATTGTGGACAACATCAATTCGCTGGCCAAGCGATTCAGTTCGTATCACGTCAAGACGATCGAGCCGACGTTTCTCAAGCAAATTGAGATTTTGATGCAGGCGACGGCAGCGTTGGCCGACGCGGTCAAACTGCTTCGCAAAACCAGAAAGCTCACCGATCTGCAGGGCAAGATCATCGAAGTGCATCGCCTGGAGAACCTCGGGGACGACAATCACCTCGCGGCCGTCTCGAAGCTCTTCGAGGGCGGAATCGATCCGCTGCACGTGATCAAATGGAAGGAGTTCTTCGCGTTTGTCGAGGACGCGATCGACGGCTGCGAGGATGCCACGAATGTGATCGAGCGAATCGTGCTGAAAAACGGCTAAATAGCGAATGAACTAAAAAATAGAAAATCAAAAATCAAAAATCAAAAATCGAAAATTAAAATATGCTGATTTCAATGAATAATCTGGCGGAGGTGGCGGCGGCTGGGAGCGTGGCGCCCGTGTCGCTGTGGCTGGTGATCGGGATTATCGTCGTGGCACTGTTTTTTGACTTCCTCAACGGATTTCATGACGCGGCCAATTCGATTGCGACGATCGTGAGCACGCGGGTGCTTTCGCCGACGCAGGCGGTGGTCTGGGCGGCGTTCTTCAATTTCGTCGCCGCGTTCCTCTTCGGGACAGGCGTGGCCAACACGGTGGGAACGGGGCTCATCCAGGGATCCGTGGTGGATGTTTACGTCGTGCTGGGCGGATTGATCGGGGCAATTGCGTGGAACATCATCACGTGGCTGCTGGGATTGCCGACGAGTTCATCGCATGCACTGGTCTCTGGCGTGGCCGGTGCGGCGATCGCTAAAAACGGCTTCGGCGTGCTGCATTGGTCGGGCTGGTGGAGCGGGTGGGGGGCGATTTTGCTGTTCATTGTCCTCTCGCCGTTGATCGGATTTCTGCTCGGCATGTTCAACATGGTCGTGGTCTCGTGGGTGTTCCGCTACTCCACGCCGTCCAAGGTGGACAAGCTCTTCCGGCGGTTGCAGCTTGTCTCGGCCGGTGTCTACTCGCTGGGCCACGGCGGAAACGATGCGCAAAAAACCATGGGAATCATCGTCATGCTCCTGATGGCGGCGGGCCTCGGGCAGTATACCGAGCCGAATCCGCACCACTGGATCAATACTCTCAACGTGTTTCAGTTTGAGCATCATGTGGCATGGTGGATTATTCTCACCTGCCAGGCGGCCATCGCGCTGGGAACCATGTTCGGCGGTTGGCGGATCGTCAAAACCATGGGCTCGAACATCACGCGACTCCAGCCAGTGGGCGGGTGCTGCGCAGAAACGGCGGCAGCGATGACGATCTGGTTCGCAACCTTCGCGAAAGTGCCGATCTCCACGACGCATGCGATCACTGGGGCGATCTTGGGCGTGGGCTCGACCAAGTCGGTCCGATCGGTACGTTGGATCTGGGGGCAGCGGATCGTCATGGCCTGGGTGCTGACGATCCCCTGCTCAGCATTCATCGCGGCAGTGGCCTACGGACTGATCCACCTGGTGATCAAAATGCTGAGGTAGTAGCAGGAAAAGGTAAAAGGTAAAGGGTAAAAGGATAAGGGAATGCCTTTTATCGGCTCTGTCTCAATCCTCCGCTATTTGATCATCAGAGCCGCGACCGTAAGGGAGCGACAGGCGTGATTTCCACATGCTTACACGGGTCGCTCCCTTACGGTCGCGGCTCTGATAGAGGGTTGAGACAGAGCACCTTTTATCTTTTACCTTTTAACTTGTGAAGAGGATTTCTTCGGTGTTTTTGGGCGTGAGGTAGATGAGGGTGGCGCGGGAGACGGGGAAGGCGAGGATTTGGGAGGCGGCGCGGAGATAGTAGAACATTTGGCGGCGGTAGGTGGGGGCGTTTTGCTGCCAGGTGGCCAGAGAATCGGTTTTGTAGTCGATGATCTCGGCGATTCGGGCGACGCGGTTGACCAGAAGCAGATCGATGACGCCACGGATGGTGGGCCAGTCGGCGGGGTTAGGGGAGGAATTGAGGGGAGAATTGAGGGGGAAATTGAGGGGGGGGGCCAGTGGAGTGGCCCCGGTGAAGGGGGTTTCGCGGCGGAGGGTGAAGGCAGGGTCGGCGGCCGCAGTACGCAGGCGGGCGGCGATCGGGGGGCTGAGGAACCA
>WQYP01000191.1 GCA_009781185.1 Phycisphaerales bacterium
ATGTTCCGGCAATGTCCCACAAGGTCGCGGCAGCCGCCGCAGGTGGTCAGCATCCATGAACTCAAAATCTCCTGGCAGGCCAGCGTGAAGCCCAGATGGCGCGGCAATTGATCGTGTTCAATCACCAACGCCGCCACCGGCAAACGCGAAGGCCGCATCAATTGCGACGCCTGCGGCATCGTCCACATCATCGACCCCGAACGCCTACGCACATGGCACATCTATTACGAAGCCATCGCCCGCCTCGCTCAACCCGACCTGGACCTTGAGTGTTCCCCAACGGAACTTGCATCGGAAAGAGTTTGGTTCATCGGCACATCCGTAGCAAGAAACCAGGACGTTTTTCTGATCCGCGGCGCTGGCTGGCCCGACGCGGACACCATCATTCAATCACTTCCAAAAATTTCGATGAGTCAATTTCCGCTGTTGCTAGCGATGGGAATGACACCGAACGCCGCTCTCTCCAAAGATGTCCAGATCGCATCGCTGACCGAAACCATCCAGTGGAACGGCACCCGCCCCAGCCTGCAACCCATCGTAATGCCGTCAAAAACATCCGCCTCCTTACCAACGACCGTCCCCGTCATGTCGCAAACGGAAATTGCCATCCTGCACGCGCTGGCAAAGAGCCAAGTCCCCGTGCTGTTGGGAGATTTATCCGTTGCCGCAGAATGCTCAAAAGCAACTGCCCAGAAAACACTGAAAATACTCTCCACTTACGGCTACGTAGACCATCCCACCGGCAGTAAGCGGAAAGGAAGAATCATCACCAAATCCGGACGACAGGTGTTGGCATCGCATCTTCGCCCGCTGATTTCGTCAAAATAGAAATTTTCGCCTTGTTTTTGCCGATAGATGCGATAGAATAGTTCTGTTACGTCAAAAAAGGGCGTTCACATGCCTGTTCACGACAGACTCCAATATGCACGACAACGCGCCGGATTAACAGGGGCGCAAGTGAAGGAACGCACTGGCATTGGTGAATCATCCCTGTCTGAGCTTGAGAACGGGAAGCGCGACCCCAGTATTAGTCAATTACAGGCTTTGGCGGAGGCTTATCGGCGGTCCATTGAGTTCTTTTTAACGGATGAGCCATTAACACCCGACCCGGTGGTATTGTGGCGAATGCGGCCAGATCAGAACGCAGAGCAGATCGAAATGGATTTTCTTCGCCTGTGCAAGCAGTATCATAATCTTGAAGTGTGGTGCAACGAACAGGCTCCGATCCGCCTGCCACCAGCGACGGGAGATGCAACGCGATTCGGATACAAGGAAGCCGAAGAGCTGGCCAAACGTGTCCGCAAGGAATTACAGCTTGGAGATCGCCCAGCCCAGGGGTTGCCGTCTGTTCTGGAGGAAGTCTGTGGCGTCAAGGTCTTCCATCTGGATTTTGAACCATCAGGAACGGCTGCCTCCACCGTTTCAGATTCGTTCGGTGTGGCGGTCTTACTCAATGCGAAGAATACGCGCTGGCGGCGGAACCATGACCTCGCTCACGAACTGTTTCACTTGCTCACATGGCCCATCTTTCATCCGACCACTCAGGCATCCCCCCCCCCTTTCATCGCAAACGAATGGGAGGAGAAACTGGCAACGTGCTTTGCCGTGAGTCTTCTCCTGCCTGCCGACTCGTTTTGTAGCGCGATCAATTCCCGCGTACAGGACGGCAAGATATCATTCGAGTCCATCTACGACGTGGCAAGGGAATTCGACGTGTCTGTCGATTCGGTTCTGTGGCGAATGCACTTCCTTTATAACCGTGGCCCCGCCAACAGTGAACAGACGAAAAAAGATATCGAGCGGGCCAAGCTCTACGCACACATTCTGGAAGAACGAGAAGATCATCAGCCACGTCCCTGGCCCGCCCGCTACCGGGCGTTGGCAATCAAGGCTTTACGTCGCGGCGAGATGGCGACTGGCCGTTGTGCTGAATATCTGGGTATTACGCGGCAAGAAGCCATGCAATTTGTTGAACAGGAAATTTCAGACGATGAAAAAGTTCAGGTTGCTGCTGCTTGACGCAAACATCGTCATCGAATTATTCCGGCTCGGCGTGTGGGATAAAATCATCGCTCGATGCGATATTCATATTGCCAAAACGGTAGTCAGAGAATCGCATTTTTACCGTGATGCCAATGGGAATTATTGTTCAATTGATCTTGCCCATTACATCAACACCAAATCCATCACCGAGTTCAACGTGGCTCGTGCGGAGTTGGACGACTTCCGCAGTCGCTTTAGCTCCACCTACTTCGATAAACTCGATCCCGGCGAAACCGAATCGCTCGGCTATCTGCTCCGACAATCCGAGCAATGCCAGATATGTTCCGCCGACGCGATTGTCTTTCGAGTGCTGGGCAACCTTGGCCGCTCTGCCCAAGGCGTGTCTATGGAGGAAATGCTCAACGCGATCGGGATGAGTCGCCAACTGGAATGGAAGTTCACCAGAAACTTCCGCGAGCACTGGACGAAGAAAGGTTTTCAGGAGGGGCTGGGTGGAGCGGGAATGAAAAGGGATGGTCGCTGAAGCCCGCACCTTTGTCCGCTACGGCGACTCGACAGTTAATCATCAAACAAACATATAATTATTTACAGAGAGTGTCGATGTATCCCTTCGCTGGACACTCCTCTTCCCTGTGACCTTATGGCGACTTACCCTCCAGTCAGCCAACTTGGGTAGTCTACCCAAAATGGAGTGAAATCAGATGAAAGTGAGTGCAATGAGGTGGAAAAACTTGACAAACAAAAAAATGGAAGTACAGTAACCATCAACGATTACGGTTGGTGCGATAGGGCTTTGCGTTGGATGACACGCATGAGGTCACAGATTCGAATTCTGTATCGCCCAATCCCGTCACCATCGTCGAACGCATCGCTTGCGTATACAGAACCGGAGGCCCTCATGCGTCAGTACCAGCTCTACATCAACGGCGAATTCCTTTCGAACGCCAACCGCAAAATGATCGACGTGATCAACCCCTCCACCGAAGAAGTCATCTCCCAAATCCCCGCCGGCACCGCTGACGACTGCGACGCCGCCGTCAAAGCCGCCGAAGCCGCCCAAAAGTCCTGGGCCAAACTCCCCGCCATCCAACGCGCCAACCATCTCCACGAAATCGCTAATCTCATCCGCCAAAACGCCGAGCCTCTCGCACGCATCATCTCCGAAGAGGGCGGCAAAGTCCTCGGCCTTTCACGCGTCGAAGTCTCCTTCACCGCTGACTACATGGACTACATGGCCGAATTCGCTCGCCGCTTCGAAGGCGAAATCGTCCAAAGCGATCGCCCCAACGAAAACATCCTCATCTACAAACTCCCCATCGGCGTCATCGCCGGCATCCTCCCCTGGAATTTCCCCTTCTTCCTCATCGCCCGCAAAATGGCCCCCGCCCTCGTCACCGGCAACACCATCGTCATCAAGCCCAGCACCGAAACCCCCAACAACGCCTTCGAGTTCGCCAAGCTCGTCGCCAAAAGCTCACTGCCCAAAGGCGTCTTCAACCTCGTCTCCGGCACCGGCCGCACCGTCGGTCACGCACTCGCCGCACACCCCTCCGTCGGCATGGTCTCCATGACCGGCAGCGTCCCCGGCGGCGCCGCCATCATGGCCGCCGCCGCTCCCAACATCACCAAAGTCTCCCTCGAGCTCGGCGGAAAAGCCCCCGCCATCGTCATGCCCGACGCCGACCTCGACCTCGCCGCCAAATGCATCCGCAATTCCCGCGTCCTCAATACTGGACAAGTCTGCAACTCTGCCGAGCGTGTCTATGTCCATGAATCCATTGCCAAATCCTTCATCGCCAAAGTCACCGAGCAAATGAAAAACACCCGCTTCGGCGACCCCCTGACCGATGATACCCTCGACATGGGCCCCTTCGTCAGCCGCGCCCAACTAGAATCCGTCGAAGCCGCCGTTGCCGGCGCATTAAAGGAAGGCGCGACGCTCACCCTCGGCGGCAAGCGTGCCGGCACCCAAAAAGGCTTCTTCTACCCCGCCACCGTCCTGACCAACTGCCGCCACGACATGACGATCATGCACGAAGAAATCTTCGGCCCGGTCCTCCCCATCACCACCTTCAAAACCCTCGACGATGCCATCGACCTCGCCAACGACTGCGAGTTCGGCCTCACCAGCTCCATCTACACCAACGACATCAACGTCGTCATGCGCGCCTGCAAAGAAATCAAGTTCGGCGAAACCTACGTCAACCGCGAAAACTTCGAAGCCATGCAAGGCTTCCACGCCGGCTTCCGCAAAAGCGGCATCGGCGGCGCCGACGGCAAACACGGCCTCAACGAGTACCTCCAAACCCACGTCGTCTATATCCAATACAACGACAAAATCCAGTAATCACCTGATGAACCCATATAGCCCCGGCTTTAGCCGGGATAAATGTTCGTTTTTTGCCATTTTCCACGTCATACTTGTCGTGCCGTCGTGGTTAATCAGAGGCTACATCAATAAAATACGTACACTTCAACAAATATCAATAATATCTTGCGTGATGATCTCGCTGTGCGCATGTACCAGTTCTGTGATCGTTCATTCTGATGTGATTAAAATCGAAGATTTCGTTACGCCAGAAGACGGAATGCCAGGGGAACTGGAGTGGAACAAAGTCATTGATATTGGCCACAATCTGACCTATCCCGCCAAACTTCGCGTAACAGCCAAAGGCAACGGCGGTTTAGAATTTGTAAACCTGAACCTCCACGTCTACGACTATCATGACAACGGTCGCTATTTTGAAGGCGGCCTCGCGCACGTGGAATTTATCGATCTCAATGGAGACGGCTACAAAGATATTGTCGTGCTCGCCACTGTGATATACACAGAAGACGAACAAACGGGCGAAAGCATCTCAATAACGAAGCCCGCCATCTTTATCTATTATTTCGATCCAAAGGCTCGTTCTTATTTCCTGAAATACAAAGTCGCAGATTTCGATCTTTAGAGCATTTTTCACTCGCCCGTAGCGTTTTGGAGCCCCGCATGGCAATGCGGGGCTTTTGGCTCTCGCTTCCTGCGCATGTCATCACGCCACGACCACATGAAAAATGCTCTAGCTATGAAAACACAAGGAGCACCCCGCGGTAGCACAATAGTTGAGCATCGCTTTCGTCACAGGGCACCGAAAACACTTGCAGCGTCGCGAACCCATTTGCCCCCCCCACACAATCTGACCTCGTATTCCAAGGTCATTGCGCCCTTCGGACAGAGTACCCTCACTCCCGCTTTCCGAGCCGTTGCTCGTAGAATCGTTTGTTCGGACTTGGGCTGTAAACGTCAGAGTCGTCTACCTTCCGCAGCTTCACCCATTTCGGGTTGCTGTGATCGACGCCGTAATCCATGAACGAAAACAGGCCCCAGTCCCATGTCCGGATGAACTCCGGTGACACTTGCACGGTGCCATCCGTTTCGACCTTGACCGTCCCGTAAACGCGCACCAGGCCCAATTTGGGAATGTCCTTGAGTTCCTGGTTCGCCACCACGGTGAAGTCACCCGCCCCTCTGATGGAAACGATCTGGATGTGCAAATCGACCAGCCCGTCGAAGTATTTGTGCTCCAGCAATAACGTCGTTTGCCGGGCCTGCGGATCCCACTTGATCTCCCGCACAATACCGAACCAGCCCACGTATTTCCCTTTCTGACCCGCCAGCGTATACGCCTTTTTGGCTGCTCCGGGCTGCGTCGTGGTCGCCTGAGGCTGAGTGGTAGCTTGCTGAGTGGCAGCTTCTTCATCGCCACCCCCCTCGCCCCACAAGTTGGGCGACTTCTCATTGACCTTCGCCAAGTATGCCTTCTCCTTCGCCGTGGGAGAATACCCCATCGTGCCCAAGCCGTTGGCCTTCGGCAACGGCTCGGACTTTTCGACCACCAGCGTCGTCGGTGACGCTCCGACGCCCAGAAGAACCAGCGCCAACGCCCACATCGCACACTTGGCAACAAACGTTCGCTTCATCATGCCGCCTTCCTTCCTTGCAGGTGTCAGCGATCCGAAACCGTTTCCTTTGCCTGTATCGTAACATCCAGCAAGTTGCCGCAAAAGGCGTCTCGGCAGAGTGTCTCGGCAGTGTTATCGGCGCGACGACGCGAGGGGGCATCCCCAATTAGTGGCAATTCCGAATCAGATCTTGAATTTATATTACCCTCATAGACCGCCACGTTACTAACGCTTGACATTTACTATCGTGTTAATGTCATGGTTGAAATTCTCATCCGCCATGAGTCGCAACATCGCCTGTTTACCCCCGCCGCTTTGCCTGCAATCGTTCCCGAATCACCTGGATATCCTGCTGGCCCTCAAGACGCTCCTTCATCTGCCGTGCTGACTCTTCACGACCCTGCAAGTAGTTCTCCACTTCGCCGCGATGCCTCAGGTAACAGGCGATCACCGAATACACGTCCTGCAATTCTTCGAACTCCAACCGCGTCTATTTCTTCACCCCATACATCTCCAGGGTCGCCGGCAAAACACGCACGCTCTCTATCTTCGGCTTCTCCCCCGCCACCGTCCCATTCTTATCCGCCACCGGCGTCTTCACCAGCTCATCCACCACATTCATCCCGCCGATCACATCCCCGAACGCCGTATATTGCCCATCCAAATGCGGCGTCTTCTGATGCATAATGAAAAACTGCGACCCCGCACTATCCACCGCCGCGCTCCGCGCCATCGACAGCGTCCCTCGCTCATGCAACTTCTCACTGAATTCCGCCGCCACCGCATACCCCGGCCCACCCGTCCCCGCACGACCCGGCACCGTCGCCAACGAATCACCTCCCTGAATCATGAACCCCGCGATAATCCGATGAAACGCCGACCCATCATAAAATTGCTCCCGCGCCAGCGAAATAAAATTATCCACCGTATGCGGCGCCACATCGTACGCAAACTTCACCTCGATCGGCCCCTTGTTCGTCGTAATCACTCCATATTCCAACAGCCCCATATGCGTCACCACCGGCGGCTGATCCTTCACCTGCTTCTGTACCGCCTCACGCTGACCCGACGCCGCATCCATCAACGCCGACCAAGGCACTGGATTCCCCAGCGTCTGAATCACCAACGGCGTAGCATCCTTCCACACAAGCAAATATGTCCCCGCCTCCTTCACCTGCGGAAACACCGACGACAACTTCACCTCGCTATGCTCACCCTCATTCGCCCACTCCACCTTCCCCGCACCCTCCAATTTCTTCCCTTCAAACGTATACACCGCAAACAACGGCATCCCGCTCGCATCCGCCACCTCCCCACGCCTCGCCTCTTTATACATCCCCTCCAACTCCATCGCCGCCAACCCAATCTTCCCCATCGCCTTCTTCCCCGCCTCTGTCTCATTCAAAAACCGCACCACCACCGCCTCATCCGGCTTCACATACCGCTTCTCCGGCGCCACCACCGCCGCCACCACAGGCAACCCACTCACCGCCATCGCCAACATCCCCACCACTATCATCCACATCTTCATACGTCAACTCCAAAAATCCAACCAATCACAAACGGATTGTATCATCCACCTGCAATGCCCGCCGACTCCGTCGACGTAGGCCGAAGGAGGAAGAGCTCTCATTCCCACAAGCCTACCAAAAAAATCAAAAATCAAAAATCGAAAATCAAAAATCCCCATATTGACGAATCCCCCACCCGCCCGCATCATCCCCTCATGACAACCCCCGAACAGCAATTCCGCGACTTCCTCCGCCAACACAAGCTCAAGTACACCACCGAGCGCCTCGCCATCCTCAACGCCGTCCAGAAATTCGCCCGCCCCTTCGAAGCCGAAGAGCTTCTCCTGACCCTCCGCGATTTCGAGTCTCTTGGGGGAGGGGGAGGGGGGGGGGGGCCCCCAAAGCCACCTTATACCCCACCCCCAAACCCCTCCCCGACCCCGGCCCCCCCACGAAAGTCCACTTCGGCAGCAACAAACAAA